>CAYLZS010000067.1:0-27473 GCA_964388065.1 uncultured Granulosicoccaceae bacterium | reverse complement strand
CCATATCTACTGGGGTAATTCGCTTGAGATCGACTCACGTCGGGTTGTCTGGCGGCGGGTGCTCGATATGAATGACAGAGCGCTGCGTCAAATCACAACAAGCCTCGGTGGTGCAACTAACGGATTTCCCCGGGAAGCGGGTTTTGACATTACCGTTGCCTCGGAAGTAATGGCTATTCTTTGTCTGGCGAAAGATCTCGACGATCTCGAGAAACGTCTCGGTGACATTATTGTTGCCTACCGGCGGGATAAGACAGCTATTTACTGTCGTGATATCAAAGCTGACGGCGCGATGACTGTATTGTTGAAAGATGCCATGCAGCCGAATATTGTCCAGACGCTGGAAAACAATCCGGCATTTGTTCATGGCGGGCCGTTTGCAAATATAGCGCACGGTTGTAACTCGGTTATCGCCACAACCACAGCTCTTAAGCTTGCCGACTACGTAGTTACCGAAGCAGGCTTTGGTGCAGACCTCGGTGCTGAAAAGTTCCTCGATATTAAATGCCGCAAAGCGGGTATTGCACCATCAGCCGTTGTGCTGGTAGCCACCATCCGTGCAATGAAAATGAACGGTGGTGTTGCCAAAGAAGATCTGAACACTGAGAACGTCAAGGCTGTGGAAGAGGGTTGTGCAAATCTTGGTCGTCACATCAACAACCTTAATCAGTTTGGTGTGCCGGTGGTGGTAGCGATTAATCACTTTACCCTTGATACCGATGCTGAAGTTGCAGCGGTGCAGAAGTTTGTTAAAACTCAGGGTACTGAAGCGATTGTTTGTAAGCACTGGGCTGACGGTTCCGCCGGCACCAAAGATCTCGCCAATAAGGTTGTTGAAATTATTGATGAAGGCAAAGCGAACTTTAAAACGCTTTACCCGGACGCTATGCCGCTGATGGAAAAAATTGAAACCATCGCAAAGAAAATTTATCACGCCGACGATGTCATAGCTGATCAGCCGATTCTTGACCAGTTAAAAGCCTGGGAAGACGCGGGCTACGGTGATCTGCCTGTTTGCATAGCAAAGACTCAGTATTCGTTTACCACTGATCCTAACCTGCGTGGAGCGCCAACCGGTCACAGCATTCCGATAAGAGAAGTCAGGTTGTCTGCGGGTGCCGGATTTATTGTCGCGGTATGTGGTGCGATCATGACAATGCCCGGACTGCCGCGAGCACCTGCTGCGGAAGTGATTAAACTCAATGACGGTGGTGAAATCGAGGGACTTTTTTAGCGCTTTGATATTCAAGTTTGCAGGACCAGTGCAGGCACCCGGATTGCCTGCAGCGCAAGCTTGAAACGGGAGGTGCATCGGCATTGTAAACCTGAACAACGAAGAGAGCGGCGGTGTCAATTTTGACGCCTGGAATCCCGGTATCAATTCTCAGATACCGGCTGCTCTCGGGCCGATGATTACTCTTTATCGAGCCGACAATTCAACGGTTGATTACCAGTGTGCGCTGGAACTGGAGGACTATTGCGGTCTTAAAGCCGCGGAACTGATTTCATTTCGTGTTGAGCGACTGGTTATTCATGAATTACTGGTTCGTGTCACGTCAGACCTGTCTGTTCCGGACGGGCCGAATTACGAGGACCTCGGTATAAACCTGCGCTCGATGGTGTCCACCATTTATCAGCGCCATATAGAACCCGAAATAGATAATTTTCAAAATCAGTATGAGAGAAAGCTTTCTGAGTCGAGCCAATACATGCGGCAGCAACTTGATGAACAGTTATTTGCAGGAAACAAAAGAGAGCCTGAAACAAAAAACAATTCACTGCTAAAGAAGTTGTTTGGTGCAAAGTCAGCACCTGCCAAAGTAGCTACATTATCTGACCCGAAAGAATTTCAGGCGCTGGCTTACTGGCAAAATGAATTAGATAAAACCAGTCAGTCAGTGCAAACACACAGTCTTGCGGCTTTGATTAAGACGGTTAACGCATTGCTTACTAATCGCGGCAGAGCTGGTAATGATGCGGATATGATTCTGGCTATTGCGACGAATTGTGTGAGCAACCCTATCGGCTCAGAAGTTGTGTCGCAATTGATTACTCCTCTTTTTGATGCAGCAGTGGAGGCCGAGGGATATCGCAAGCTGCCTTTGCAGAAAAAACCTGTCGTAATGAATGTTAAAGGTGCTTCAGCATCGGGTAAAAGTACGATCCGGCCTCAACAACAGCTTGCAGACAAGCTCGGTATTCCCTGGGAGGATTTTGCGCTGATAAGCCCTGATTACTGGCGTAAATACCTGTTGGATTACTCAACGCTTGGGGATGACTATAAATATGCGGCAATGCTTACTGGTCAGGAGCTTGAGCTAGTTGATAAAAAGCTTGATCGCTATATGGCACAAAAAGCAGAAAAAGGCGAGATTCCACATCTGTTGATAGACAGATTTCGCTTTGACAGTTTCAGTGTGGAAGATGGCAGAAGCCATGATAACAAGTTGCTTTCGAGGTTCGGTGATCGAATTTTCATGTTCTTTATGATAACTCCACCGGAAGAAACCGTTGTGCGGGCGTGGGAACGTGGCCTGATTACCGGGCGTTTTAAAGCGGTAGATGACCTGCTGTATCATAATATTGAAGCTTACACCGGTATACCCGCGTTATTTTTTTCATGGGTTTTGTTCACAAATAAGAAAGTGCATTTTGAATTTCTTGATAATGATGTACCAAAAGGTCAATTGCCTAAAACGATTGCGTTTGGTCAGGACCAGTGCATGACAATACTCAATATAGATTCCATGTGTAATATTGATCGATTTAAAAAAGTTAATATCGAAGCAACGAATGCTGCACAGGTTTTAACTGGTAACGATGAATCTGCACACACGACATTTTTAAGCAAATGCATTAGCAGGATCAGGCAGGTTCAATTTGCTGATACAAAAACCTCAGAGGTCTATGCGAGATTCGAGAATGGAAAACTGCAATGGATTGATGAACGGATTTTCAATCGTCAGACACTCACGCCTGAGCAAAAGAAGTTGTTTCATGATAGGAAATCTTCCGGTGCTGAGAGCGGGATAGATCAATACACTATTCCCGCTGAAGAAAAAAAGCTGACACTAGGGCAATGGAGCGCCGGCTAAACATGGCTGGTTAAACGTGACCGGCTAACGTGGCCGGCTAACGTAGAATGGGGTCTCAGATCAGCGAGCCTCGCGTGGGCAACCTGTTGTTCTGGCAGGTTTTGTCTGGCGGGTTTGTCAGCCCGGCTTTGTCTGTTTTGCGGTTCTGATTTTCACTTGTCGTTTGAGTGGAAATGAGACATGTGAATTGGTAAACAGTCACAGGCGACATTTTATCTATTAATGCTTTACAGCCATAAGAGCAGGGTGTAATGTAATTTTGAGACTTTGGTATACAAAATACAACTGGTCTTGATGTCGTTATAAATTTGCTAGACATGGCTGCAACGTGCAGAAATATACTTTTTAACGCGTTGGTATACGATGGTTAATGGTGGTGCTTCGCGTTGTCATACGAGCGGCGCGATCCGACGAGTGGTTTATTCACAGTCGGCCATGCATCGCTTTATGAATAGATGCTCGTATTGCACATTTTGGAGGATGCATGAAGAAAATTTTGAAATCCGTATTGCCTCTGGCCATTGCAGCTACCGCTGCGGTGACTATGACAGGTAATGCACTAGCCGCAGACTGGAAGCCTAAAAAGCCGGTTGAGTTTATAATTATGGCAGGCACCGGTGGTGGTGCTGATCAGATTGCCAGACTGCTGCAAGGTCTTATCGAAAAGAAAGGCTTGTCTCCGCGACCTTTTATTCCAATCAACAAGCCCGGTGGTTCAGGTGCAGAGGCATTGCGCTATCTGCAGGACAAAGAAGGTGATGATCACACTTTGATGGTTACCCTTAACAGCTTTTACACCACGCCGATTATCCAGGAAGACCTGGGTGTAGATGTTTCGAAATTTACACCGATTGGTCGTATGGCACTTGATACGTTCCTGCTGTGGGTTCACAACGATGCCGGTGATATCAAAGATCTCGACAGCTACGTAACCGCAGTAAAAGCTGCTGGTAAAGACTGGAAAGTTGGTGGTACCGGTTCCGGACAGGAAGATTCAATTCTTACTGCAATGATGGAAGCGGAGTTCGGTTACGAAGTAACTTATATACCATTCCCGGGTGGCGGCACAGTTGCCAAGAACCTGGTGGGTAAGCACATTGACTCTACTGTAAACAACCCTGCTGAGCAGAATGAGTTTTTCCGTGCCGGCAACACCAAGCCACTGGTTCAATTCACCGGTGATCGGATGGCTGCATATCCTGACGTTCCTACTGCGAAAGAACTCGGTATTGATATTGAGTACTACATGCAGCGTTCAATCAATGGACCTCCGGGCATGTCTGCAGAAGCACAGGAGTTCTACATTGATCTTTTCAGCGAGTTGTACCAGTCTGAAGAATGGCAGAAGTTTTGCGTTGACGACGGTCTGGACTGCACCGAGTGGTCAGCCGGTGATGACCTGGCTGCATTCCACGCTGAACAGCTGACGCGCCATACTGCTCTGATTGAGGAAGTCGGTGCAGATGCTATTACTGGCGAATAACATTCGCCGGTGAGTAATTTGCTTGCCGGAAAATATCCGGTAACAGTTACCACTCATTGAAGTACGCGCATGGGGTGCATCCGCATCCCATGCAATCCCTAAACTTACATCAGGCTTAGCGGATCTTTGATCTGCATGGGATCCCTGACTCTATCGCATTCGTATCTTATGACAGTAAGAACTGCTGAAATTCTGGTAGCAATTATTCTGGCCTTGTGTTCGATAGGCCTGATGGTCAAAAGCGCCGAACTTAATATCGGCTGGATTGAAGGACGGGGCCCCGGGTCCGGTGCCTGGCCGTTCTGGCTGTCGACAGGCATGTTGCTTTGCTGCCTCTGGACCATAGTGCGATGGTTCAAAAAGATCACACCCGAATCTGTGTCGACCGAAACCTACATAAGCAGTGATACTGCGCTCGTTGTCGGTACCTCGGCATTTTCCATATTGGCGTTACTGGTGATGACACAGTGGGCCGGTATCTATATCGCGTTACCTGTATTCCTGTTTTTCTACCTTAAATTTATCGGGCGCCACAGCTGGCCGTTAACTTTGTCACTGGTGATATGCGTGCCGATATTTATCTTCTGTTTGTTCGAATGGGCTTTGAAAATACCGCTGCCGAAAGCATTCACTGAAGAGTGGTTTTTTCCGGTTTACGATCTAATCTATGCGCAGAATACGACTGAGCGAGTGGTGTCTATGAAAAACCCTATGGTTGGTATACCGACGCTGTTGCTGGTTGGTGTAATTGTCTACTGGATTAAGCAGTATTTTACCAACCGTAAAAATAAAACACAGCCTATACATCAGGAGGGAAGTTAGACGTGGATAGTATTCTGTCACTACTCGGCGCAGGCTTGCTTGAAGCCATGCAGCCGCTGAACCTCACGATGATCATTATCGGCTGTACTGTGGGACTGCTGGTTGGTGCGATGCCCGGGCTCGGCTCGGTTAACGGTGTCGCGATCCTGTTACCAATAACCTTTCTTGTTCCTCCGACTGCTGCCATTATTTTTCTGGCCGCCATTTATTATGGTGCAATGTACGGGGGTGCAATCAGCTCGATAACCTTAGGCATACCCGGTGCGTCAACGGCGGTGGCAACCGTGTTTGACGGGCGGCCACTGGCACAGCAGGGCAAGGCGGATAAGGCACTAACTGCTGCAGCAGTAGCCTCTTTTATCGGCGGTACGATCTCGGTTGTTCTGTTTACCCTGTTTGCTCCACCACTTGCGGCATTTGCATTGAAGTTCGGTCCGCCGGAGGAATTTGCTTTAATGATGCTGGCCTTTGCGACGTTTATCGGCCTCGGTGGTGATGACATCCCCAAAACTATCTTTTCCATTTTGATTGGCCTGGTGCTCGCTACAATCGGCCTCGATATTATCTCGGGTAAGCCCAGATTAATCTTCGGTGATATCTCCGGCTTTCTGCACGGCATTAATTTTCTTGTGCTGGCTATTGGTATATACGGCATCGGTGAAATGCTATGGACGCTTGAATCCACCCAGGGAAAAGTGTCTGTTCACAAGGTGAAAATGTCCTTTAAATCATTGATGGGGAATTTAAAAGACGTTAAAACTTATATCGGTACAACTACACTCGGTTCGGTGCTCGGTTATTTTGTCGGAACACTGCCGGCTGCGGGTGCTACACCGGCCTCTTTAATGTCTTATGGTTTGGCAAAAACTTTTTCCAAAGACCCTGACAGTTTTGGTAAGGGTAAGGTGGCAGGTGTTGCTGCTCCTGAAGCCGCTAACAATGCCGCATCGACCGGGTCGATGCTGCCTATGCTTACCCTTGGTATTCCCGGTTCCCCGACCACCGCAATCCTGCTTGGTGGAATGATAATCTGGGGCTTGCGACCGGGACCACTGTTGTTTAGCGAACACCCGGATTTTGTCTGGGGTTTGATTGGCTCATTGTATATAGCCAACGCAGCGACGCTTGTTATTAATCTGGCATTTATTCCTTTGTTTGTAAGAGTACTGACAATGCCGTTTACGATACTGGCACCGATCATATACATTCTGTGCGTGGTGGGTGGCTATGCGCCAACGCAAACCATGCATGATGTCTGGTTGATGTTTTTGTTTGGTGTTGTTGGATATTTGCTTCGAAAACTAAACTACCCGGTCGCACCGGCGGTGCTCGCTATCGTACTGGGACCACTTGCTGAGCGCTCTATGCGTCAGTCATTGCTGGCATCGCAGGGCGACTTTACGACATTCTTTACCCGGCCTATCAGTGGCATCTGCATGTTAATAGCGCTTTTGTTAATGTGTTATCCATTGATTAAAAAAATGGGTTCAAAAAAGGCATAGAAAAGAAGTTGCTCGCCCGATGAGTGTTTACTCGCCCGATGAGTGTTTAAATGACAAGGTTAGGCAGTTATGAGAGAAAGTATTACATTGATACCGGTGGTTCAGGATGAAGGGCTGAAGGACAAAGTATTCGAAGCTCTGCGCGAGGCAGTGGTTTCAATGGACTTTTATGCTGATAAAGAGCCACCGCGGCTTGATGAGAGAAAGTTAGCTCAGGATCTCGGTGTCAGTCGCACACCGGTGCGGGAGGCACTATCCAGACTGGAACAGGACGGGCTGGTCAAAAATATTCCGCGGCGCGGTACTTTTGTAGTTCGCAAAACCCGCTCGGAAATCATTCAGGTTATAGAAGTATGGGCGGCGCTGGAATCAATGGCTGCGCGACTGGTTACCGAGTTGGCATCTGATAAAGATCTGAGTCTGTTTAAAAAAGAGTGTGAGCCCTACTACACAGATAGAGGTGATGCACCGATAGATGAATACTCTGAACAGAATATAAAATTTCATCAGCGGATTATTGAGCTAAGTGGCAATACCTATCTGATTGACACAGCAAGACGATCATTCATGCATATGTATGCTATTCGTGCATCTACAATCAAGCATCGAGATCGCAAACTTCAATCCATGATTGATCATCGTTTGATCATCGATGCACTTGTCAGTCGAAAAACCGAAGTCGCGGAGATTCTGGTGCGTGAACATGCGCTGAAGCTGGCTGAGCATGTCAGATTGCATGTTGATTTTCTGACTTAGGTACTGATTGTCAGGTGCGTTCTTAAAATTTGCAGTTAGAGTGTCCAATGTTGTGCAAGGCTCGGGAATGTAATCAATGTGGTTTGGAAAGCTTCCTGTGGAGCAATGTCAAGGTTGTGTGCTTGCACACAGTGTAAAAGTTGCGGGAAAGCGGATTGCCAAAGGCACCTTGCTTAATGATGAGTTAATCCGGCAACTGGCGGACAGCGGTATTTCCCATCCGGTTGTAGCGCGACCCGGCGCGAACGACATCAATGAGAATGAGGCGGCGAGTCTGCTGGCTGCTGCTGCAATTAAAGAAAGTGTTGGCGTGAGAACGGACAAGGCGCATACGGGCCGCATGAATATCTATGCATCATGTGATGGATTGCTGAGCTATCGTACAGACGCAGTTGTGGCTGCCAACAGCATTAGCGAAGATATTACGCTTTCTGTGCTTTCTCCCGATCAATGGGTTCTTACAGGGAGAATGATTGCATCAGCCAAGATCATCCCCTATGCAGTCGATAGAGATGACCTTAACAACGCAGCCAAATTGCTCGGTGACACTGCACTGCGTGTGATTAAAGCCCGTCAGGGTAATGCAGTATTGATACAAACCACGCTGCCATCCCTTAAAGCTACAACGCTTGATAAAACAAAAACCGTCACCGCGCAGCGGCTGCAATCGCGATCAATGACTTTGTCTCAGGAGTTTCGTTGCGACCATACTCCACAAGCGCTGGTTGAATGTCTTGAGAAATCGGTGGCACTTGCGCCTGATCTTATTCTTATTGTTGGTGCATCTGCAATCAGTGACCGCAAAGATGTTCTGCCTGATGCGGTCGTGCAGTCTGGCGGCACCGTGCAGCGTGTCGGTATCCCTGTAGACCCAGGTAATTTATTAATGCTGGCGCAACACGGCAGCACTCAGATATTAGGTCTGCCCGGTTGTGCCAGATCACCAAAGCACAATGGTTTCGATTTACTGCTGGATAGAATGGTCTGCGATTTACCGGTAACAGATCAATGGCTGAACAGTTTGTGTGTCGGGGGTCTGCTTGATGAAGTACACAGCAGGCCGCAACCGAGAGTTGCCGATGGTGGTGAGCAGAAGATTGCGGCGTTGATTTTAGCCGCAGGTTCCTCCCGTCGTGCAGGCTCTGTGAATAAACTTCTACACGAATATAATGGCAAGTCGATGCTTTGCAGTGTTGTTGAATCAGTACAAGCCAGTGCAGTTAGCGCTAGTGTATTGGTGACCGGTCATCAGGCAGACGAAGTGGAAAAAGCTGTTCAACAATACGGTATTGAAACCCGTTATTGTGCCAGTTACGCAAGCGGTATGGCGCATTCAATTGCAACCGGTATCTCTGCACTGCAAAATCACGATGCTGTGCTCGTGTGTCTGGGTGATATGCCGCATATTAGCAGTGAGGTGATTAATCAAATCATCTCAGCGAGTGAAGGAAGCATTATCGATAAAATATTTATACCTGTCTGTGAGGGACAGCGTGGCAACCCGGTTATGATTGGTCGTTCGTTTTTTGATGCGCTGCTACAGAACGAGGGGGATATCGGGGCACGTTATCTTATTCAGCAGTATCCTGAGAAAATAACCGAGGTTGAAATAAGTTCTGATTCCGTGTTGCGCGACTATGATACGTCTGAAGCGTTGCGGCAGTTGTAAATATAGTGATGCGGTCTATTCGTCTTTTATTGTTTTTCATTGGGTTGTCACTGCCTGCTTTGGGTTTTAGTAAAGGTGTCACAGTTGCCGCAGCCTCCTCTTTGCAATTTGTATTGCGGGAGCTCGCGGTGGAGTATGAGCGTTTGACTGATATGCGTGCACCAAAGTTTGTGTTCGGTTCGTCAGGTAATCTGTACCGCCAGATTGTACAGGGAGCACCGTTTGATCTGTTTTTTTCAGCACGCAGTGAGCTGATTGCTGAGTTGAACACGGCAGGTTTGAGTGTTGATGAAGGTGCACGCTTTGGTACCGGAAGACTTGTTTTGCTCTACGGGGCACAAGAGTCACCGGTTGCTGGTTTCGCTGACGCGGTCAAATTCGGGGTAATACAAAACAACACAAAACTTGCCATCGCAAATCCAACGCATGCACCCTACGGCCAGGCCGCCAAACAAGCATTGCAATCGCTTGATTTATGGGATGCGGTTAGTCGCTTTGTTGTCAACGGTGAGCAGGTATCGCAGGCTGCACAGTTTGTTGTCAGCGGGTCTGTTCCCTATGGTCTTGTTTCACTGACGCTTGCGCTTGCACCAACAGTGGCATCTTCAAGTGACTATTACCTGGTTGATGAAAAACTACATGAAACTATTGAGCTGCAGATGGTACGTATCAATGAGGAAAATAAAGCAGCGCTGCAATTTTATGAGTTTGTATTGCAAAGCCCTGCAACAGAAGAAATATTTAAACGTTACGGGTTGCGTTGAATAACTGTTGCGGTTCTGTCTGATCGCTCGGAGAGATAATAAACAACCGCAATTGATACCAATGAAATGACTAACAGCGATGCAGACATCAGAGCTGCGGAATGATTATCAAAGGCCTGAACACTGTCATAAATTGAAATTGCTATAGTACGGGTTTCTTCAGGTATGTTGCCGCCCACCATTAATACGACACCAAATTCCCCGAGTGTATGGGCAAAAACCAGTACCGCAGCACCGAGCAGGCCTGGCCAGATCAATGGCAGTTCGATAGAAAAAAACTGCTGCCACCGATTTAAGCCGCAACAGGCTGCTGCGTCGAGTACATCGCGGCCGATTTGTTCGAACGCACGTTTAAGCGGCTGTATCGCGAAGGGTAAATTAAAAATAATCGATGCTATTAAAAGCCCTTCAAAGCTGAATGCAAGACTTTTACCTGTTAATGATTGATACCAGGCACCTGTAGATGATGTCTGGCTGAAAATAGCCAACAGATAATAGCCAAGTACCGTTGGCGGCAGAACCAGCGGAAGTGCCAGCAGTGCCTGTACCACCGAGCGGCCGGAAAAATCTGTCATAGCAAGCCATCTGCCCAGTAGTACACCCAGTGGCATCAGTAGTACTAAAGTCCAGAGAGACAATTTCAGCGATAGATTAAATGCGGACCAGTCCATAAGCTTCAGGAAAACTCAGCTCTGATTTTTTCACCGTGCTGATCGAGGGACGGTACAGAGGGAGTCCCGATAGGT
The DNA here is from genome assembly GCA_964388065.1 of uncultured Granulosicoccaceae bacterium. Lineage (GTDB taxonomy): Bacteria > Pseudomonadota > Gammaproteobacteria > Granulosicoccales > Granulosicoccaceae. The sequence goes on along the minus strand of CAYLZS010000067.1, from coordinate 16,636 downwards.
GTTTCATCTCTGCCATCGGGTGCGAGTAAATCAACTGGCCCGGCCTGACTGTTAACCGTCAGGTATTTGTTTTGCGGATGGTTAATTAAATCATCGAGATCAGATAACCGCCCATAAGCAATACCTGCTTTTTCAAGCAGGGCGATATTGCTGTCCCGATCGCGTTTCGCAAATGCGGCAGCGACTGTGTTGTCTACCGTGTTTCGGTTAGCCACCCGGTCTGTGTTGGTGGCAAATCCATCTGCGCTTGTGAGATCCGGATTATCCAGCACGTCACTACACAAGTTTGTCCATTCTCTTTCGTTCTGAACAGAGATAAGCAGAAACTTGTTATCGGCACAGGGGTAGGCACCATAGGGTGCAATGGTCGGGTGCTTCAACCCCTGTCGACCCGGATCACGCCCACCGTATTTGTATTGTAAATAAGGCACATTCATCCAGTCTGCCAGCGCGTGGTAAAGCGATACATTGATTGTTCTGCCGTTTCTGTTCTGGTCACGTTCGCGCGCGAAAAGTGCCTGCAGGATAGACTGATACGCCGTCATACCTGCCGCTATATCACACACTGAAACACCCACTCTGGCAGGACCGTCAGGAGTTCCATTGATCGCGCACAAACCGGATTCTGCCTGAATAAGCAAGTCATACGCTTTTTGCTGAGCATAGGGACCGGTTTCACCAAACCCTGAAATTGAGCAGTAAATCAGTGACGGATAGAGTTTGCGCAGATCATCAGAGCCGAGGCCAAGACGTTTTGCGGCCCCTGGTGCAAGGTTCTGAATAAAGACGTCTGCGCGTGCAAGTAATCGTTGCAGCAGGGCTTTTTCATCAGATTGCTTTAAGTCGATACAAATCGACTCTTTGCCATGATTGAGCCAGACAAAGTAGGCGCTGTCCCCTTTGACCAGTGAATCGTAGCGTCTGGCAAAATCACCTTCCGGTCGCTCCACTTTTATCACCCGTGCTCCGGCCTGAGCCAGCCTGCCCGAGGCATACGGCGCCGCTACTGCCTGCTCGATACTGACTACGGTGATACCATCAAGATCATGCATTGGATGTGGCGCGCATTGTTAGCTGGTGAGACTCAATGGTAAATCCGTGGCCGGGGCTTGTCTAACGGAGTGGCGTCCTGATTTTGGATTTAGTTAAATTAGTCCATCAGTTACGCTACTGGCAGCTACTGAAAATTGCTATTCTTAATGGTCCGCAGATGGGCCTACAGATGGCCATGAGCGGATTTGGCTTATTGGAGGTACGGCATTGTACGAATTTACCTATCGAAAATCTGAATCAATAGATGAAGCTGCCTCTATGTTCAAAGCTTCTGAAGATGCCAGGTACCTTGCCGGCGGCATGACATTGCTGCCAACCATGAAGCAGCGTCTTGCCGCACCGGACATATTGATAGACCTCAATGGCATCAGTTCCCTTCGTGGTATTGAAAAGCACAATAACGTGATAGTGATTGGTGCGTTAACTACCCATGCTCAGGTTGCAGCATCTTTATTAGTTCAGCGCAATATTCCGGCACTTGCGCACCTTGCATCTGTTATTGGCGATCCGCAGGTCAGAAATCGGGGAACTCTCGGTGGATCGGTTGCAAACTCGGACCCGGCTGCAGATTACCCGGCGGCTTTAGTTGGGTTGAATTCAACTATACAAACTAACAAGCGCCTGATAGAGGCCGATGAATTTTTTATAGACCTGTTTGAAACGGCACTTGAAGACGATGAGATAATTACCACTGTTAGTTTTCCAATTCCTGATCGAGCGGCTTATTGCAAGTTTCCGAATCCGGCTTCAGGCTATGCAACTGTCGGGGTATTTGTGGCCTGCCAAAAACCTGGAACACCACAGCAGGATGTCCGGGTCGCGGTCACCGGAGCCGCAGGCTGTGTTTATCGGCAAGAGTCAATGGAAAAAGCGTTGTGCAGTAGCGTAAGCGTTGCAAGTCTTGCCGATATAGAAATTGACGCCAGTGAATTTAACCAGGACATTCATGCCAGTGCCGAGTACCGTGCGCATTTGGTTGGTGTAATGGCGCGCAGAGCAGTGCAGTTAATAGTCGAAGATCAAATCGGGTAGTTGTCGGGTTCATTGACTAAGCTGTGAAAAATTCATCTGCACTGAGTGTTGAGCTGGTACAGGAATCACCTGTACCTATAGATGCCGGATTGCATTGCGAATCTGGTGAGCTTTTGTCACTGGTCGGACCATCCGGAGCTGGAAAAACTACGGTTCTGCGCGCGATAGCAGGACTTAGCCGTCCGGCATCCGGTGCAATTCGCTGTGATGGTTATGTATGGTTTGATTCTGCCAGTCGAACTTTTATCCCGGCAAGACAGAGGCGTGTTGGCTATGTTTTTCAGCAGCATGCATTGTTTCCACATTTGACTGCAAAGCAAAACGTGGAACAGGCGTTACGTCATTTGTCACCGGCTGACAGGCGATCGCGCGCGCTGCACTGGTTGCAGCGTGTGAATTTAGCCGGGCTTGAAAATCGTCGACCGGCACAGCTGTCTGGCGGGCAGCAACAACGTATCGGACTGGCCAGAGCATTAGCGCGAGAGCCGTCGGTGTTGTTACTTGATGAACCTTTTTCATCCGTCGACAGCGCCACACGTGATCGACTTTATACCGAGCTTGCGGCACTGAGACGCGACCTTGCCATACCTGTTGTACTGGTTACCCACGATCTTCAGGAGGCAACGATTCTCTCAGACCGATTGTGCATGTTGTCGAAGGGTAAAACCCTGCAGGCTGGTTCTGTACAGGAAGTCACTACGCAACCGGCATCTGTACTGGTTGCGAGGCTGGTTGGATTAAAAAATGTATTTCGTGCCACAGTGGTTGATATCAACGGCACGGCTGCAGTAATTGAGTGGCGGGGACAACAACTGGTTGTAACTCAAAATAACGGATTCAGGCGAGGTGATGCAGTGCACTGGTGTATACCGCAGTCACATGTTGTGCTGCACAGACAATCGCGTCCTTCGAATGGTGTGCGGGAGAACCCTGTTAACGGGCGTGTTTCTGAAGTACTGCGAATGGGTGACAATGCACTGGTTGGTGTGCAGGTAGGAAATCCTGACAAACCGCCGGTTTATCTCTCTGTACCATTGCATGTTGCTGATCGCAATGCTGTGGTTGTCGGTGTGCAGGTTGGCTTTTCACTATTGGCAGACAGTATCCACTTAATGGTTCCCGACCGGCTGGGCCGCAGCAGAAAGTAACGATCAATCAGCTATTGGAAGTGACCATAAAAAAAACCCCGCTAAAGCGGGGTTTTGATTTGCTGCTTACTGTAAATATTTCTATCAGCCTAATGTCAATCGGCCTAATTTAAATCAGCCTAATGTAAGTCAGCCTAATGTAAGTCAGGTTGATGCGAGACGCGATGCGACATTTTCCCAGTTGACCAGATTGTCCATGAAGTTGCTCAGGTAATCCGGACGCTTGTTGCGGTAGTCAATGTAGTAGGAGTGTTCCCAAACATCGCAGCCAAGCAGGGCGGTCTGACCAAAGCAAAGCGGGTTAACACCGTTTTCAGTTTTAGTCACTTTTAAGGTGCCATCAGTATCAACAACAAGCCAGCACCAGCCCGAACCAAACTGACCTGCGCCGGCAGCAGCGAAGTCTGCCTTGAATTTGTCTACCGAACCAAAGGCATCCTTTATTCGCGATTCAAGTTCTGAAGGCATTTGCTGACCGCTCGGGCCCATCATTTCCCAGAACTGTGTGTGGTTCCAGTGCTGTGATGCGTTGTTGAAGATTCCGTTCTGAGCAACCGCGCTTTTGTCGTAGGTGCCGGTGATGATGTCTTCAAGGGACTTGCCTTCCCATTCCGTGCCGGCAATCAGTTTGTTGCCGTTGACCACATAGGCGTTGTGGTGCAGGTCGTGGTGAAACTCGAGAGTTTCCTTTGACATGCCGTTGGAGGCCAGCGCATCGTGCGCATAAGGGAGATCGGGTAGTTCGAAAGCCATGGGTTTACTCTCTTGCGTTGATTGAAGGTAGGGTGATTTTAAACGATTTAGCGCTGGCTGGATACGAGGGAATTATCTGTGACAACACCTGCAGTTATCGTCTGGGGTAGACTGGTGGCTTTTTGGGTGATCCGATGAAATCGGTCTGGTTGTTCGGCTACGGCTCGCTAATCTGGCGGCCCGATTTTGAATTTCTCTCAAGCCGGATTGCCTGGGTAGACGGGTGGTCACGGCGATTCTGGCAGGGCTCGCACGATCATCGTGGCGTGCCGGAAGCACCGGGCAGGGTGGTTACGTTAATCCCGGTATCTGGTTCGCGATGCGGTGGTATGGCGTTTGAGATTGATGCAAAACTTGCCAAAGAGATTTTTGCCGAACTGGATTATCGCGAGAAGAATGGCTACGACCGTTGCCGTGCACCTTTACTATTTGATGATGCGTCAGAGAGCCCGGGTAGTACGGAAATCGAGGGAGTCTTTTATGTGGCCAACGAAAGTAATCCGGCGTATCTGGGTCCGGCATGTGCTGCTGATATTGCCGCACAAATCAGCCGGTCACACGGTCCGAGTGGCCCGAATGACGAGTACCTGCGAAACCTTGCTATGGCCCTGCGGCAGCATGGGATCTCAGACGAGCATGTATTTGAAATTGAGACAGAACTAAACAGGATGGAGTAGTGAGTTGTTAACCACTATGGCGCTGTTACACGCACTGATGTGTAGGCGGTTATCTTCGGTTTATATTGCGCTTCACAAAGTTGTATCGGCGAAGATTGATACCAGTTAGCTGCATCTTTTCCAGCGCACTTAAGGCAGCGTAACGGGCAGATTTTTTATCATCTGTGTTTTCTGCAAGAGCCAGTAGGCCGGCAATCATACTGTCATCGGGGTTTCTTATATTGTTAATCGCGAAGGCCGCACGGGACCTAACCGCAGGATCAGAGTCAGTTAGTCCACGTGACAAAGACTCCCGCGCTACGTCAGAGTTTTTATCCCATCTGCCAATCAAAGCCAGGCTTTGCCCGCGTACTTTTGGATCATAGTGATTAGCAAGGTTACCGAGGTTATCGTTCAGCAGCTGCCGCTGATCCGGGGTTGCGGTGCGTGCAGGAGTTGCCAGAACATTCATTGTTGCAACGAGTAATGTCGGGTCATTGCCGGAACTTAGCAAATCAATTGCTACATTACGGGCTTCATCGTTGCGCGGTTGTACACGGGCCAGGAGATCGAGGCCTGCGATCTGGGATTGCAGATCACCCGAGTAGGCGAGCTCTGAAGCGGTTTGAACAATCGCCGGATCGTTATAAGGTCCGAGCAGTGCTGCAAGTTGCTTTGCGCGTGCGGGGTCAGTGTTGTAGCGGAACTCTTCCAGCAGTTGCAGGCGCAGCTGCCGGTCTGCGCGTATTTGTTGTTCAAGGCGTTCGAACTCTTCGTCAGTGAGAGGTTCTATAGCGACGGATGCAGCATCAACACCTGGTGAATTAATGGTTGCGACGTTAGTATCTGAGCCGGTTGCCGATTGGTTGGATAACTCGTTCGCATTGTTCGTGTCTGAATCGCTGGGAGCCGGATCAGTGGGAATTGCATCAACAATGATTGATGCATCATCTTTTTCAGTGGTAACCGGGTTATCAGTTGTTTCTGCAAACGGTGATGTCGCAGAGGGCGAGGTGGCTTCAGCAGGTGCAGTTGCAGTTGAATCGAGGTTACGGGAGTTTGAATTTTGGTTTTGCAAAAAATACCAACCACCCGCCAGAATGGCGAGCGGTAGTAACAGTAGTAGTGATTTTTTTAACAAAGGGTTAGCAGGCTGTTAGTTTGGTGCGCCCGTTGAAAAAGGCACCGGAACTGCGCTGCCTGGAGTTAATGCCAGTCTCCAGCCTACTAAATCAGCTCCATCCGCTACCTGATAGAACTGTTCCGTTACTGAAAGGCAGCCATCTACTGCAAACGAGGCAAATGCTTCCTCACCGACAATGAGATCGGGCACTGGTATCAGGTTCAGTGTGTCAAACAGTGCACCCCAGGTTTCCGGGCCAACTACACCGTCGACAGTCAGGAATTTTGCTTCCTGGAAACTACGTACAGAAGCTTCGGTACCCTGACCAAATATTCCATCTGCAAAGGTTTCTATTGTGCCACTACCTGCGCCCTGACAGAAAAGTATGCGCTGTACACCCTGTGTGTAGGAACTGGTTGCGAATGTGCCGAATCTCTGTAGCTGGCAGTTGTCAATCCACGTTGCATTGCTTGAGTCGGGGTCCTCGCAGGTTTGAACAACGACCTCTTCCTGTGCTCCGGTCTCTGCCACTAGCGGGTCGGTGCCCTCGAGAAATTCTTCAAAGTTACTAAAGCCGTCACCGTCCGCATCTTCGTCACCATCGTTGATGCCGTCAAAATCAGAATCGGCAACATTTGGATCAGTGCCGATTTCCTCTTCTTCAAAGTCAAACAGTCCGTCGTTATCGGAATCAAAGTTACCGGAAAGTGAAGGAGAGGTAGTCGGGTCAGTGCCCGCTAGAAATTCATCAAAGTTGTTGACACCGTCACCGTCGTTGTCTTCAGCATCATCGTTGATGCCATCGCCGTCTGTGTCCACCAATGTTGGATCTGTACCTAACAATGCTTCTTCACTGTCAAACAATCCGTCGCCATCAGTATCAGTGGTATCGGGGTTGCCGGCAATCGGTTGTATATCAGTACTCCCACCTTCCTCAGAGCCACCGCCGGAGCCACCACATGCTGCGAGTGCTGCGGTTACTACGCAAGTTGCCGTCAGGTTAATTGCACGTTGTGGAAGTACGAATGGAAATAGGGTTTTTGAAACTGGTTTCATTGTTAGTTTGGCTCCTGTATCTGGTAAAGTGCCGTGATTACTAAGGTAGCACTCGGCATTGCAATATATTGTGCGAACGGAATCACTTGCGTGAGTACAATCTTCGGGAGATACCAGGTTGCTAGTTTACACCTGAGCACGGTAGTTTCTCTTGCCGTATGTATAGAGCATTTTCGGTACTTCGAAACGTAAACTATCGCGAAGATTTCTTAACAGCGTGCAAGGCGAGTCATATTATTGACTGTCTGTCGAGTTATAGTGTGTCATTTGCGAAATCTAGGTATTTGCCAGCGTATCCAGAATTCTCGCCCAGCTGTTTACGCCTTTGCGGAAACTCTGCAAATTGTATTTTTCGTTCGGCGAATGAATTTGATCATCGTCCAGACCAAAGCCGACCAGCAAGCTTTCCATGTCGAGTAACTCACTGAAGTAGCCCACTACCGGTATCGAGCCGCCGCAGCCAGCGTACACGGCATCTTGTTGCCACTCCTGAGTAAGGGCGGCACGGCAGTTTTCGAATGCACTGTTCTCAATAGACATGGTGGTTGCGGGCGATGCGCCGTGATCTTCGAACTCAACTGAGCAGTCTGCCGGTAGTTGCTCTTTAACCCAGGCCCTGAAGTTGTCTCTGATTTTCAACGGGTCTTGATTGCCAACCAGTCGGAAGCTGACTTTTGCTGACGCTTTTGCCGGTAGTACAGTTTTAAAACCTTCTCCGGTATAGCCACCTTCAATACCGTTAAATTCGCAGGTGGGTCTGCTCCAAAGGTGCTCAAGTGCGGAGTAACCTTTTTCACCCGCATTGACTGAAAGATCGACCGAACCCAGAAACTCTGTCTCGTCGAAACCGAGTCCGGCCCATTGTTCTTTAATTTGAGCGGGCAGCGGATCAACTCCGTCATAAAAGCCCGGTACCGTAACTCTGCCGTTGTCGTCATGCAGGCCGGACAGTACACGGGTTAGTACTCTGACCGGGTTGGTTGCAGGGCCACCAAACATACCTGAGTGGAGGTCTTTGTCAGCTGCAGTCAGCGTGATCTCTTCTCCAAGGAGACCACGCAACATAGTGCAGATGGCAGGAGTATTTGCGTCCCACATGCCGGTATCACACACCAGAGCAAGGTCTGCGCTGAGTTCCTCTTTGTTGGCCTCAAGAAATGGCACCAGGGAAGGTGAGCCGGATTCTTCTTCACCCTCGAATAAAAAAGTGATGTTAATTGGCAGCTCGCCATTGACTGATTGCCAGGCACGGCATGCTTCGACAAACGTCATTAGCTGTCCCTTGTCGTCCGCAGCACCGCGTGCCCGAATTACTGTACCGTCTGGTGTTTGCTCAATGGCAGGATCAAATGGATCACGATCCCACAGGTCCAGCGGGTCAACGGGCTGGACATCATAGTGACCATAGAAAAGTACATGAGGCTGGTCTTTAATTTTTTTACTGTGGCCCACGACCATTGGGTGGCCGGGTGTGTCGCGTCTGCTGGCATCGATGCCAATGCTTTTTAGTTCTTCAACCAGCCAGTCTGCACCTTTGGTGCAATCGTTAGCGAAAGCAGGGTCTGTAGAGATGCTTTTTATCTTTAGCAGATCGAATAGCCGGCTGAGTGCGGCGTCACCGTCGGAGTCAATTTGCTGCAGGACTGCTGGGAGCGAGGACATGGTCTTTCCGCGGAGTGAAAGGTCCTAGTGTACTTCATCAAACAGCTTACAACTTAAAGGATTATGCCGCTTTGTCCGAGTTGCGACTCTGAACTTCCATTAGCGTTGTTAGTTGTGCTGCTGACAGTGGCTCTGAAAAATAATAGCCCTGACCAAATTCACAATTCATTTCGGATAGCACGTGAACCTGCTGCTTGTGCTCAATGCCTTCTGCGCATACAGAGACATCAAGGCTTGATGCTAAATCGATCATTGACTGAACGACAATACGCGATCTGCTATCGCTGTGAATTTCTCTGATGACTTCTCTGTCGATTTTTAATGTGTCGATTGGACAGCGAGTGAGTAATGTCAGTGATGAGTGGCCGGCACCGAAGTCATCCATGGCTATCTTCATACCAGCTTCTTTCAGGTCGAGAATATTTTCCTCAACTACTGTGATGTTTTCGATAGCTGAGGTTTCGGTAATTTCTATCTCAATTTTTTTCATCAAATGCTGTTTGTCACCCGCAATACCAAACATTGCTTCTGCAAGCTTTGGCCTGCTGGCCTGAAGGGCAGAGAAGTTTAGTGATATTTCAACCGGATTAATGTCGCTGGATTCCCACTGTGCGAGCTGATCTATTACAGTGCGCATTACCCAATCATCGAAGTCACGTATTTTGCCATTTGCCTCGGCAATCGAGATAAAGTCTGCTGGTGTAAAAGTGCCATGTGAATTGCTGGTCCAGCGCAGCAACGCTTCAGCGCCAACCAGCTGCTGATCCTTAAGTCTGAACTTCGGTTGATACAGTAAAGAGAGTTCGTCGTTCTCAATTGCCGTTTTAATGGCTTTTTCCATTTGGTTCTTGAGATCTGTGGTTTGCTTTAGTGCCGGATCATAGAGACGGTATTTGTTCTTGCCGCTGTTTTTAGCATCGTACATCGCTATATCGGCATTGTTTATCAGCTTGTCTGCGTTGCTCGCGTAATCCGGATAAAGACAGATTCCAATACTGACACCCACAGTGCAGTCATTGCCCTCAATTGATACCGGTTGCATCATTGATTGACGAATTCTCTGTGCAACTGTTGTTGCCTGTTCCTGGCTGTCGAGGTTGCTGATGATTAGCATAAATTCATCACCGGCCAGTCTGGCCACAACTGATTGTCCCGGTTTATGGTCGAGCATTTTTTCAGCCGGGTTCCTGGATACTTTGTCAGTGCCCCTGACCGTTGCTACTAACCGTTGTGCTACGACACGCAGCAATTCATCACCCGCGTCGTGTCCGAATTGGTCATTCACCGGTTTAAAGTTGTCGAGATCCAGAAACATCACCGCCAGCGATTTTCCTTCAGATTCTTTTAGATGTTCAATCTCCTCGTCCAGACAGTTGAGGAACATTCTGCGGTTGGGAAGATTTGTCAGAGTGTCGGTGTAGGCAAGGCGTTTAATTTCTGCGGTTGATTCTGTCGTCAGGTTCTGGAGTCGTTCGATGAAGGTGTTGAACCAGTATGCCAGTTCAGTCATTTCGTCAGACCGGGTTAACGGTATTCTGACACTCATGTCACCGCTGCCGGTTGCAATCTGACGCAATGATGAAACCATATTGTTGATGCGTTGCAAAATACTGCGGGTAGTAAACAAGCCCACTATGAATAGCAATGCCGCCGTTAAAATACCTGTGGTAACACCAACTCGCAGGGACTCACTGGCTCTTTCAGTCGCGGTATCAACGCTTGATACCAAGGCATTGGTTTGTTCGGTTTGCATGTCACCCAGCGCTGTAACAACCGAATTGAACTCGCGAGCAATTTTTTGCTTTTCACTTGCGATTGAATACTGAGATTTTTGTCCGTTGATTACAGCTTGCGCCAAAGTAAATGAATGTCTGTAGTATTCGTCGAACTGAGTCAGTATTTCATTTATATCTCTGGAGCGTGATTTCTTAAGAATCATTGCAGTGTGCAGATGAGCGCGAAATTCGCTGGACAATGCCATTGAATGATCAAGCAGAGATGAATTGGATGTTGCGATCGCCTGCTCTATATTGCTGTCTATAGTCTGCAGACCATAGTGTGCGACGATGAGCTTTTCCTGTACCGGATAGCGCGAGTCTCGAATATCCTTTAAAAGGTCAGCGCGATCTTTTGATTCGGTAAGCATCACGGCGGAAAATACGAAAAACCCGAGCGTGCCAATCACAGCGATGGAAAGTATTTGCCATCTCAGTGAGTGGAACAGTTTTCGACTCTTATCAGATTGGTTATAGAAGTGATCTGATGGCATTTGCTTTGGTTTCGCGTGTACCGTTTAGTATTATAGTTATTGGTTTGCTGCTACTAGTCGCCAAAGACGGTCACCTATAGTTGGTGATTTTTATTGCCGTTAGCGACCAATTCTGTATCGGCGGTTTGATGAATTCCTGAAAATAATGGTAAACCGGACGGTAGAACGATAGTGCATCGTCGGGTTATTCCGTTTTTTTGTGACACGCTCTTTAAAGACGGATTAATCTGATAAAGTATGTAATGATTTCAATTCAGTTCACGAGTGATCCGCATGGCAGCACATAGCTACCAGCTCAAATATCTATTTTTCAGTTTGCTGGTGTGTCTGCTTTGCGTTGGCTGCGGTGAAAAAACCAAACATGACTCAGTGCTGGTCTACCAGGGTATTTGCGACGGCTCTGCAGCTATTCGGCTGGATGGCGACAAACTGTTGGTTGCCTATGATGAAATGAATTCACTTTTCCTGTTTGACGCTGAGGGTGGTGCAATACAGCAAACCATTGAACTGGGAGAGTTACTAGAGTTGCCAGACAACAGTGAGATGGATCTTGAGGCAGCTGTTGTGCAGGGCAGTGGTGTCTGGTGGATTGGATCTCATGGTCTCGACAGCGAGGCAGACCTTGTTCCGAACCGTCGTGTGTTGTTTAAAACCACATTACCTGGAAACTCGAGTGTGGATTCCGAAACCAAGTCGGGTTTGCTCACAATGGAATTGCAGGAAGGACCGTATGATCTTAGTGAGCTCTTGTCTGAATTTGCTGGTGATGATGCTGCCAGACTTGCGCCAAAAAAGGGTGGCATAAACGTAGAGGGTATATCGGTCACCCGAGATGGCGATATGCTTATCGCCCTGCGCTCGCCTTTGACTAACGGGCTGGCTGGTGATGCGACTATCCTGCAGGTCGCAAAACAGGGCCAGACATTTCAATTGGTAGAGAATCACCGCTTTTCTCTTGGTGACAGAGGTATTCGCGACATCGTAATTTCAGACGGTGGCTACTATTTAATTGCTGGCGATGTTAAAAGCGGTGGCGATTTTTCGATCTTTCGATGGCAGCTTTCAGGTGCGCTCGAAGAGGTGTTTGCGATACCACATAACTTTAATGCTGAAGGCCTGGTTGATATGGGGCAATACTGGTTAGTATTGAGTGACGATGGCAAGGTAAAACGCAAAGATCGGGAGGCCTCTGATGGCGACAGAACCTGCGATAAAATCGTTCGAAGAAATTCCAGCGGACATGCGAACAAAAACGTCTACTTCAGAGGCATAAAATTTACAGATACCTGACCACCGATTGTGCACTGAATAAGCGGTTTGCTGCTGTCATACTGCGCATAGATCATGTCGTCCATTCATATGAGTGGCAATTAATCCAACCTGGGGAAACCTTATGTCCATTGAAGTGATGCCAGTAGAGTACCGGCATGGTGAAACATTACTTGAGGGAATCTCAGCTTTTGATACAACGACTGAGAAACCGAGGCCTGTTGTGCTGGTGGCGCATGCCTGGGGTGGACGCGATGAGTTTGCTATACAAAAAGCCCGCGATCTGGCACAGCTTGGCTATGTTGGATTTGCCATCGATCTTTATGGCAAAGGTGTTTTAGGTACAAGCAAGGAAGAAAATCAGTCACTGATGCGGCCATTTATGGAAGACCGGGGCATGCTACTGGAACGACTGCAGGCATCTGTCACAGCTGCGTCTGAATTGACACAATCTGATAGTGCCAAACTGTCTGCCATTGGATTTTGCTTCGGTGGTCTTTGTGTCCTCGATCTGGCCCGCAGCGGTGCTGATATCAAAGCGGTTGTGAGCTTCCACGGTTTATTTTCGCCACCTGAAAATTCCGTGGCTGAAATAATAAAGTCCAGAGTGCTGGTGTTGCACGGCTACGATGATCCGATGGCAACACCCGATGCTATGGTCGGCCTCGCTGATGAGCTGACAAAGGCGCAGGCTGACTGGCAAATTCATGCCTATGGCGGCACGATGCACGCGTTTACGAATCCAGCCGCAAAGGATCCTGAGTTTGGAACTGTTTATCATCCACTGGCCGATGCTCGAGCGTGGCGAAGCATGACAGATTTTTTGCAAGACAGTTTTTTACATTCCTGATGCATTACTGAGAATTGGTTAGCTACAGCTTGTTGGTCTGGATATTCCAACAAGCTATTAATTTAAAACGTGTTTTAGTTTCCTTTTACCTATTCAATTCATGCTCGATTCGGCCGATACCACGTTAAGTAGAAAGCACACCCGTGGGGGTAGGCATGCCAGTGCCAAAAGAGGTTGAAGAAGACTTCGAATTTGAAGATTCAACCTTCGAAATTAACAGTCCTTCTGTAGCTAACGATGAGCAGATAGTTGAAAGTGAGCCTTTGCGTTCACCTGCTCGTGGAAAAGCACCTATGCGCGTTGAGGACGAGCTTGAGTATTACAAAAAGAAAGCGATTCATCAGGACATTCTGATCTTCGAGATGCGGGCGTTGCTTCAGTCCGGAAAAGGTTTTGGCAATATTCTTAATCTCAAAGAATTACTTGGCAATTTCATGGGTGTTGTGCGTGAGAAATACGGTGCTATCAATAGCGCTGTGATTCTGCGTGATGATCTTGACCCGGGTCATAATTTCTACGGAGTGAAGGCGTACTCCGGTCTAGAGAGCGAATACCTGCTCAACGACTCTGTTTCTGAACCGTTGTATCTTTTCAAGTTTATTGAAGACAACGGGCTACTCTGGCAGATAATCCGCCAGGGCAATGTATTTAGTGTGCGAGACTTACAAAGGGATCCGAGATTCGATACCGCCTGGCGTAAGTGGAATCTGGAAGTTTTAAATTCTGACCTTTGGTGCCCGTTGATAAAAAACGGTGAAGTGCTTGGAATACTAACTCTTGGTGAGAAGTACGATGGCAGCCAGATAAGTGAAGATGAATATCCATTCCTGCAAGAGCTGGCGTCAATAGCCACTACCAATATTGACTCAACTTTAAAGTATGAGAAGAATCAACGCATACTGAAAAACATCCAGACTCTGTACGATGTTAACCAGCAACTGGCGCACGTAAATGATTTTAAGCGATTGTGTGTCGAGACTCTTGCGACTGCAGTTGATGCGGTTAGTGCCCAGAAAGGCAACCTGATGTTGCTTAATAAAGAAACCGGTGAGCTTGAAATAAAGGTGGTGTGGGGTAATATGCCGCGCCATGTTCGTGACGATATCAATAACGGAATTAAGTCGACTAAAACTTTTAGTTTGGGTGAAGGCATTGCAGGACAATGCGCCGCTGAGCGCAGGCCGCTGAGACGTAACGATAAAAAGTACATAGAGCAGGTCGGTAAGAATGTTGTCTATTGCATATGTTGTGTGCCGCTGATGCGTGGTGATAACGTGGAAGGTGTTATCGCACTGACCAACAAAATACGTTCCGATGAAGAAGGCCACCGTGTACTGGATGAGATTGGTCGCTTCACCGAAGAAGACGTGAGTCTATGCCAGGGGCTTGCTGATCAGGCAGCGGTGAATTTACACAAGAGTCGCCTTTATAACAAGTCAATCACTGATGAGATGACTGGCTTATACAACGCACGTCATTTTGAAGATAATCTGGTTTTATTGCTTGATCTTGCGACCCACTCAGGCAAACCAATTTGTCTTGCAGTCTCTGATATTGATAACTTTAAACAGTTTAATGATACGCACGGCCACAAAGCCGGTGATGCAGTATTGCAGAAAGTTGCCCGTGTTATGCAGAGTTGTATCCGACCAGATAGCGGAGATATGGTATTTCGCTATGGTGGTGAGGAATTTTGTATGTTGCTGCCGGATACTGAGCCTGAAGAAGCTGCCGAGCTGATGGAACAATACAGAAAGAAAATTGAATCACATGTGGTAGTGCACGATGGCAAGGAGATGTCAGTCACCGTATCAGTCGGAATTTCCTGTGCACCGAACGATACCCGGGACGAGAAAAAAATGTTCGAATGTGCAGACGAATGTCTGTACGTAGCCAAGAAGAATGGACGCAATCAGGTTAATACTCACTATCAGGGATTGAAGTTGAGTTATGGCGAGAAGGTTGATCTGACTCTGCTGAAGCATGTCATCTTTAAAGAAGAGGGCGATGGTCAGGAATCAGTTGAAACTGAAAATGTGCAGGCAAAAGCAGAATCCAAAGCAGCAGTTGCCAAAAGCAAAGCAGCTGCACCGAACAGAAAAAAGGGCGTTGCTAGAAAGAAGTAGTTTGTTTTAGCAAACACAAAAAAGCCCGGTCAACGCAATGTAGACCGGGCCAGGTGTTTAAACCCCAGGTAATTAAACCTTATTTTCGCTTATCGATCAGGCCTGACAGCGTATTAGCGCAGTATTGCTCAAATAGCTTGAGAAGCTGCCAGCACCAACTGCGACATTGTTAAACGTCATATTGCCTTCAATGGTAAGCACACCAGTAGTGAACGACCAGGTGGAAGGCGTTCCATCTATCTCTGCAGTGAAGTCAGTATTCAATGTCAGCGCAAACGGGGCCGGAGAGGTATCTTGTCCCCAAATTTGCGTGACCTGATTAAACAGCCAGGGTGTACATTCGTAGGTGTTGGCCAGTTCCGATCCGGCATTTGCTGTGATTAATACAGTTGGGAAAGAGCCTGGAGGGCAGCCGCCTTCCGGACAGCCATTGATCGGTGCTGAGAACGGTATAGAGATTGGTGTGCCCGGTGCCGCTGCTGTGATAGCACAGGTGAGCATGTTACCGCCCTCTATGAATGTTCCGAATTCATCACCGTCTGCGTTGTCAACTGTAATGCCATCCGGGCATCCGGGAACACAAAAACCGCCGTTGCCATCTTCTGCAAATGCCGAAAAGCTACCGGTTATAGTGGCCGGGCATACAGGAAATAAACCTGGAGTGGCGTTGCCTGCAATTGCAGAATCCCCAAAGGTGCCGGACTGTCCACCGACCGGTTCTGTGGTTGCGCCACCTCCGGTTGCTCCACCTCCGGTTGCTCCGCCATCGGGTGTTCCGCCATCGGGTGTTCCGCCGCCGGTTGTTCCACCATCGGGCGTACCACCTGCAGTCGTTCCGGTGCCAGTCCCGTCGGGACTATCGTCGTCGTCGCTGCCACCGCAGGCGGTGATAAGGAATGCGGCTAGTGAAATTGCGATTATTTTTTTGTACACGGAAGTCCTCCGGTCGTCGCTTGCTGCATTGCAGTATTGGCGACTTAATGATTGAAATGACTCGAGGCTGTCGAGGGGTAATCTTCCCATGACAACAGACCGACAGTGGTTAGTCGATTACCACGTCGTAGGATGGGTCAGGATCACACAGTGTTACCGGTCAGGTCAGGGTTAATCACCCCAGTATGACTGCGGTAACACTGTATATAGCAGTGCTTATCTTACCAGGCAAGAGCGCGAGTTTTCCCATCCCCAGCCATCACCGTCTGAGTCGCTGGATGCTGACTGGCAGAATTCCACACCCGGGACAGTTTGGGTTTGTACTTGCACCGCTGGAGCAGAACCACTGACCTGGCAGCTGCGCTCCTGTTCCCAGCCAAAGCCGTCGCCATCGGGATCGCTCGCAGCGCTTTGGCAGATCGGCAGCTGATTTGGTGCCGCTGCCGGCGTTGATGATGCGACTGGTGCTGCAGTTGAAACACTGTTGGCGGCTACAGTACAGCTCTGATTGTTCTCCCAGCCGAATCCATCGCCATCAGGGTCAGATGCGGCGCTGGCGCACACAGGCAGGGTTTGGGTGGCAGGCTGTGAAGCTGGTTGCACGACTGCTGTTACTGGTGCTGGAGCAGCAGGCTGAGGTGCCGGAGCCGGTGCAACAGGTGCCGGAGCGGCGGGTGCAGTCGACTGTGCAGCTATGGAAGTAGTG
>CAYLZS010000066.1:0-38256 GCA_964388065.1 uncultured Granulosicoccaceae bacterium | reverse complement strand
TGCACTACGCTGATCGCGAGGCAGCAGTGGTTGATGTTGGATTTTACTACATGGCCAATGCAGCGGGACGTCTGGCAGGTACTGTTTTGTCGGGGTGGCTGTATTTGAATGGCTCGCTGGTATTATGTCTGGCAGGTGCGTCTGCTTTGTTACTGGGATCATCACTGACTTCGTTGAAATTGCCTGACCGGAATAGTTAATGCCATAGTTAAAGCCTCGTCTGTACGGTGTGTCCGCTACGCTTTAGGCGTTGAAATTAATCTGGGCTTTCATTGCAATACTGCGATCATTGGCAATGGTAAAAGCGCTTTCTGCGTCATCCAGTTCTATTGTGTGGGTTATTAGTGGTTTTACATCTGCCAGGCCTGAGGACATCAGCTCTACTGCTGTTTGAAACTCCGGATGGAATCTAAACGAGCCACGCAGATCAATTTCTTTCGCTGTTAACTGCATCATTGGTAGCGACATATCTCCACCGAGTCCGAGTTGCATCAGCACACTGCGCGGTCGAAGCGTGGCGATACCTGTGGTTAATGCCTGTACGTTGCCGGAGCATTCGAACATTGCGTCAAAGTATCCTTTGCCCTCTGTATACACCTCTAGTGAGTCAGGAGCGCTGGCTACGTTGATGGTTTTATCTACGCCGCACTTTGCAGCAATAGCAAGTGCATTGTCTGCGATATCGGTTGCTACTATTTCACTTGCGCCTGCCCTTCTGGCGGCAATTGCTGACAGTACTCCAATGGGCCCGCAACCTGTGATCAGTACTTTCCTGCCGAGCAGATTGTCGGCGCGATTGCAAGCGTGCAGGGTGACAGCAAAGGGTTCAGCCATTGCGGCTTCTGCAGCAGTGAGGTCATTGGCGAGTACACACTGTGATGCTTTTACGGTTAGCTGCTGCCGAAACGCGCCCTGTATGTGTGGCATTGGCATCGCAGAGCCATAGAACTGCATATTCTCACAGTGATTGTGCTGTCCTTTGAGACAATAAGCACAGTGATAGCAAGGTCGGGAGGGAGAGACTGCGACCAGATCACCTGGCTCGAACGGGAGGTTTTTGCTACCCAATTCAGTAACCCTGCCGGACACTTCATGGCCAAGTATCATGGGTTCTTTCAGTGTAACCGGGCCGAACCCGCCATGGTTGTAATAGTGAAGATCTGAGCCACACACACCACCCACAGCTGTCGTGATTACCAGCTCTTCGGCATTGGGTGGGACTGGATCTGTATCTTCAATGCGAAGGTCTTTGGCGGCATATATGACTAGTGATTTCATGTTGAGTCCTGCGTTACTACTATAGGTTACGAAAATGATCGCATTGATCGGGATTGCCTGTTTAAACCTGTTGAAGTGATAGCGTTAGTTTAAGCTTGGCAGTTGTGCCGAATAATGAGTAGCATATAGTGTTATAGATAACTTAAATTAGTTGATTGTCGATGTCGACAACAATTCATTGAACGGGGTTGGAATGACAAACGGTATTAAAATATTTGATCTTACGGGTAAACGTGTATTGATTACCGGCTCCAGTCAGGGGATCGGGCTGACGCTCGCACGTGGTCTTGGTGAAGCCGGTGCAAGTGTCATCGTAAACGGTCGTGATGAAGAAAAGCTCGCAAGCGCAGCGGCTGAGCTCACGGATCAGGGAATTGCAGTTGAACAGTTAGCCTTTGATGTAACCGATCACGCAGCAGTAGCAAAGGCCGTGTCGCATGGTATTTCAGCTATTGGTGATATAGATGTTCTGATCAACAACGCGGGCATGCAACACAGAACACCGCTGGAGGACTTTGAACCGGAGATGTTTAATCAATTGCTGCAGACCAATATCGCCTCGGTTTTTAATGTCGGGCAGGCAGTTGCCAGGCACATGATTTCACGTGGCTCGGGGAAAATTATTAATATAGCCTCAGTGCAGACAGCACTTGCGAGACCCGGAATAGCTCCGTATACAACCACCAAAGGTGCAGTCGCAAATCTTACCAAGGGTATGGCGACTGATTGGGCTCAGTTTGGCCTGCAGGTAAACGCCATAGCACCGGGTTACTTCGACACTCCACTAAATGCAGCATTAGTGCAGGACAAGGACTTCAGTGCCTGGCTTGAAAAACGTACTCCAGCGGGCAGGTGGGGACAACTACCAGAGCTTGTTGGAGCGGGGATATTCTTAAGTTCTGATGCATCAAGCTTTATAAACGGCCATACACTGTTTGTCGATGGAGGAATTACAGCTTGCCTGTAGAAACAGCCAATTCAGACGTACGGTTGCAGGCTGTCTGTGGAGATCACAAATCTCAGTGACCCGGAGCGATCTTCATCAAGATTGCGAAAACGTTACAATAGAATTAAGTGTCTCCGACTGTGTGCGTGCGAGCATCTGTAAAGTCATGTAAGTATCATTTAAGCGCAATGATCAAGTGTGCACGGTAGCTGGTTGAATCATTTCAACCTATTTATAACGAGTCTAAAACGCAAAATTAACATTGAATCCTGACAAATAATCCAAATAGGTTGCTCTTTTGGCTGGTAATTTTTGATTTTGCCCTTACTTAACCATTGATGGCGCTGTATAGTCGCCCAGATGGATCGTTGTCCGAGGACTCGCTGTTCGCGGATAATGAAGCACACTGCCTTTGTAATGGTGATAGCAAAGTTAGTTTAAAAAATTCACCATTAAAAAGAGTTTAATATGAGTAAAGGTACAGTAAAGTGGTTCAACGCTGACAAAGGGTTTGGATTTATCACACCTGAAGACGGCGGCAAGGATTTGTTTGTTCACCACTCCGAAATTCAAGCTGGTGGTGGATTCGCCACTTTGAATGACGGCCAGGAAGTAGAGTTTGAAGTTGGAGAAGGCCAGAAAGGCCCATGTGCAAATAAAGTAACCCCTATCTAGGTTCTCTCGGTATTGCAGGTAGCACTTTAGTTGTTACCCGCAAGTTGTAACCAGAGCCGAAGCATTTGCTTCGGCTCTTTTTATTTGTCTCTACGATAAGTATATGTGAGTTGCACACAATACTCTGGAAGATTGGATGAACAGCCAACTGTGTGATCTGGGTTAAAGGCTATAGTCCGGACACGGAAAGGAAGTCTGTGTCGAAAAAGAAAACCGCAAGATCCTGCGATAAAAGTCCATCAACTCGAAATTGTAAAGCTTAAACTCAAAGCCGAGTTACAGCAGCAGTCTGCCAGTTATAGTAAGCACCGTTTTTTGTTGCTGTTTAATCTTTATATGTTCACAGTTTGACAGGCTGCCGATCGCGAGTGATGAAGTAAATTGATTGCTTCTTTATTAACTGATAGCTGACACCTCCGGATCGCAATCCGAACCTTGTGTTTAATCGGTTGACTAGTAGACTTTTTAACCGGTTTTGGCAATGTTGGTGAAAGCTCCTGGCTTCTATAAAATGCGCACAAAATTCGATTGTATTACCGACTTGAATTGGCCTTCGGCCTGCTTGCGGCTAATGGATTTTGTGGGCTGGTTGGCACTTTGCGCTGGTAGCTATTCGGTCAGATCGAATGAGACTTTGTAAATTTTTGCGAAACATTCATACTCATTGCTATGTCGAACGGGTATTGGTAGGTTCTTTGCATTCGAGTTCGTTATGAGAGCACTGCGCTTACGGTTGCGTGCCTTGTAGCTGAGCACTTTGTAGCTGACACAGGGACACCGACCCGGAAGCTGCCAAGCCAATGAAACAGTGATCAAGTACTTACCTCACAGGGAATATAATGGCTAGTGTTTACTGCCCGTCCTGCAAAGCAAAAATAACCAGTGGGGATGTAACCTGTCCTAATTGCGGATCTCCAACAAGTCGATTGGTGACGTTAGCATTATGCCTGGCTGTTATTGTTGCGGGCTTTGTGCTGTATAGCGTCTACCAGCACTCTGCGGGCAATAACACCTCTGATCTGGCGGGTTCCAAAAACCCTGTCGCCTCCTCTGAGCAGCCTTAGCCTTTCAGTCTTAATCTTTCAGCCGTAATCTTTCAGCCGTAATCTTTCAGGATGATGAGTTCTGACCGGAATGGTCTGTCGACTCCGATAGAATAAGATGCTTTCAGAAAGAACTGCCCGATAGTCATAATGTAACTCACCGCGCTCGTAGTTTTCGAATCAGCGGTCGTGAATGCAGCATATTTCAGTATCGAACATCGAATTACTTTTCAGGCTGCAGGCAGAGTTGACTACTTTGCATTTGAACCGTTAGTAATTACGCATTGGTGTGTGCCACTTCAAGGTCGGTAGTATTTAAGGATGTTCGGTTTCGGTGTTCATTAACTTGATGTACAGTTCGGAGGTGTACATCAACGAGGCCTGGTATCACTGTGTCAGAAATTATTCTTCATCAATACCCGGCCTCTCCGGTTGCCGAAAAAGTCAGAGTTGCTTTTGGAATCAAAAATCTTTCCTGGAGGTCGGTTGAAATTCCTCGCATTCCACCAAAGCCTGATTTAATACCACTGACTGGTGGTTATCGTCGTACGCCGGTAATGCAGATTGGTGCTGATGTTTATTGTGACAGTCAGTGCATTATGCGTGAACTTCAAAAACGCTACCCTGATCCCGCTTATTTTTCACCTTCCGACGAGGGAATCGCGTGGGCGTTGTCGCGCTGGACAGATGAAACATTTTTCAGAAACTCGATTGCGTTAGTCCTTGGCGGTGCTGGCTCAGATTTGCCCGCTGACTTTGCGCAAGACAGAGGCCGCTTATATTTTGGTCCTGAATGGCAGGCAGCCCTTACAGAGGCACAAAAAGATCTGCCTCATCTTGCAGCACAAATGCGTGGGCAATTGTCCTGGGTAAATCAATATCTGGCAGGTTCAGACTTTATGGCAGGAGATAAACCGGGTCTGGTCGATGCCTGCGTGTACTATCTTGTATGGTTTATTCGTGGCAGGTGGCAACCAGGGTCGGAACTGTTGTCGGAGTTTGCTCGATTGTTGCAATGGGAAGAAACAGTAAAGACTCTTGGCCACGGTGACGCCACAGACCTGGATCCGAAAGAGGCGTTGGCAATTGCCAGAGATAGCCAGTCAGTAACGCCTGAGCTCTCTGACCCGTTTGATACGCAGGGGATAACGCCAGGCACCCGGGTTTCTGTAAGACCTGATATTGACGGTGGTGAAGTTTTTGTCACCGGGGAAGCACATTACATTTCAAGCGATACTATCGGGTTGCGTCGGGAGAGTGCGGAGACTGGTGAAGTCTGTGTGCACTTTCCACGGGTGGGGTATCGAGTAGATATTCTGACTTGATCAAAGCTTGTATGGCTATCGCCTGCAGGACAACCTGAACAAGTGTCTGGTTAGCGATTTTGAAAAGTGTTTGCGCTGTCAGATCACTACGTTGATATGAAGCCTCAGCCATTTGGCTCACGCTTCGCTTCCCGGGCCCGCGTTTTTCCGGGTGTGCCGTGGTTGCGGGAATTCATAATCGGTTGTTCTTGCTAAACCTGAACCTCAGTCCGGCGAAAATCCGGCTCGATCAGATTTTCTCAAAACTGGTTAATTTTTGACTGGCTGATTTGGGACCGGGCGTAATTGAATGGTCTGCTTGTAGTGCTCAGAGTTATTGCTGGCGTATATGCTATGTCTCCTGCGCCGTTGTTTTCCCTGAATTGGCGCGAGTTTTGGGTGTCCATTAGGAAGTAAGCATAGATACAATGGTTGCGATGTAGTCTCGGTGCCATTAGCTTACCGAGTGCGCCGCAGGGACTGTGGATTAATGTAAACCATGCCATTGTCGCGGTCCTATTGCTTATCAATTTGTTCAGGGTCTGTCATCCTCCACTATACGAAATGCAGGTGGTGCTGGTAGTTGTGAATCAAGCCAGTGGTTAATAGAAATCCGCTAGTAGAAAATGATCTCAAATCCCAAAACAAACATCGAAAACATTATCTTCGTCGCATCAGGCGGATTTCATTGCCTTGGGTTACAGCAAAGCGGCAATGTGGTGGCCTGGGGTTGCAATGCCTATGGTCAGTCTGACGTTCCTGCCAACCTTAGCAACATCACTGCTATTAGTGCTGGTCGCTGCCATAGCCTTGCTTTGACAGATGCAGGTAACGTGACCGCATGGGGTTGTAATCGTTTCGGTCAGACGTCAGTGCCTGCCTCACTCGGTGATGTGGTTATGTTAGCTACCGGTAGACATCACAACGTAGCGTTGCGCAGCAATGGCACTGTGTTCGCCTGGGGTCACAACAAGTTCGGACAGTGCACCGTACCCGAAGATCTGGTTAATACCGTCAATGTAACGGCTGGCGAGTACTACAGTGTTGCTCTTAAGAGCGACGGCAGCGTTGTAGTCTGGGGGAGTACTCATGAATTCTCCAATCGCCAGACCGCGCTTGAAAGTTAGCGCACCTGAAATTAAACCCCGAAATTAAACCCGGAATTTAACCAGAAGCGCTGGTTGCCTCTGAAGGCGGGTGCCATTTCAGGGGCACAAGGTCTTTAATCTCGTGCGCTACGCCTACTCAATTTCAAGAAAATCTTTCTACAATTAATTCAGGGTCAACGGCTGGCAGTAGTGTCTTCTGCTGCAACCAGCGATATTTCAACTCGGCGATTTTGCTGCCTGCCCTCCGGTGTGTCGTTGTCGGCGATTGGCTGGGTTGCACCAAAACCGCTGACCGTCATTCTATCTGCCGGAATACCGGCTTCTTCCGCGAAGTAGTCAGCGGTTGCCAGAGCGCGGGCCATGGACAGACCCCAATTGTCTTTGAAGAGCTCAGAGAGTTTTGCTCCGAGTGGAACATCATCAGAATGGCCATCGATCACTATTCGTCGATCGTCTGTCAGATCGAAGCTGCCGGCGAGATCAGACAGCACAAGCTTGCCGGTTTGACTGAGGCGCGCACTACCTGTTTTGAATAATTGACCACTGCCTAACAGTATGCCAATAGCGTTGTTATCGCCGACCGCAACTTCGACCGACTCATGACCGGCATCTGCCAGTGCTTCTGCTATGCCTTGCGCCTGTGATTTCGCTTTGTCTGCTAATTTTTTGGAGTCATTCTCAAGGCGGGTTTTTTCTGCCAGCAGAGCGTCAAGCTCGGTTTGTTTCTGTTGTAATCGACTATCTGCGTCACTTAATTCGGATTGTAGTTCTTTAAGCGTTGCGTCTGCATTTTTACTGTGAGCGCGACTCATAGAGAGAAGTGAGGTCAGAGTTTCAGCGTTGTTTTTTAGTGATGCGAGATTTTCATTAGTCTGTTTGCTTTTGTTTTCGGTCTCAACTAACGCAGTTTTAAGGTCTTCCTGTTCCTGTGCTGCCTGTGACAGCTCTTGCTCCAGTTTTTCCACACTTGCCAGAAGTGTGTTGTTTTGTTCCTCTGAAGTTCTCAGATTTTCTTCGACCGTTTGTAGTTGCGGTTTCACGGTATCAAGCTCTGCTGCAAGCTGCTCCCGCTCTTGTTGATTGCTCTCAATGGTTGCATTGAGGCCTGCGACTTGTTCTGTGAAACTGGCTTTGTCGTCACTCGACTGCTGCTTGAGCTCATCGATACTTGCTTGCAATTCTTCCGATTGTGCACCCGCAGCATCAAGGTCCTCTCTTAGCTTGTCTGCTGCGAGGTTGAGCTCGGCACGTTCGTCGTTGCTTTTTCTGACATCAACTTTTAATTGATCATTAGCTGACTTCTGCTGCTGCAATTGTGAGTCAAGCTCGGATTTTTCTGTTGTGATGGATGCAATCTGTGATTCAAGCTCACTCGCCTGACTCTTGTAACTTAAAGTTTGCTGCAGATGTGATTTTTCCAGTAGCGCGATGTCTGCAATCAGTTTTTCGCGCTCGGTGTTTAGTTCCTGTCGTACGGCAAAGAGTCTTTCCAGTTCGGCATCGCGTGCGTTGATGCCGGCCTGTGATTCATCGGCCGCGAGTTTGCTCTGCTGCTGTAGTGCCAGTTGTTGTTCTTTGAGTGTTTCTATCTCAGCGTTTAGAGTTTCGGTCTCACTGGTTAGGCCGGTAAGTTCCTCTAGATGCTTTTCATTCAGTGATGCAATGGTGCCTTCAAGTTCTTTGCGCTGGTTTTCAGAGTTATCGAGGGCTGCTTTAAGGTCTGTTATTTCATCGAGCCTTTGCTTCGCGATATCTGTATTTTCAAGCAATTGCTTGTTGATATCAGTAACTTCGGCATTGGCAGTCTTGAGTTTTGCCTGCAGATCTTCTTTTTCAGATTCCAATGCCGCGACAGATTCTTCAAGCGAAGTGATTTTTGACGCGAGTTCTTCATTCTGAGACTGCAGTTGCTGGTTTTCAGTAGTTGTTGCCTGTTGCCGATTGCTGAGTTCAGTATTTTCGCTTTCGAACTTGCTCAACCGGTTACGCAATTCTTCTATTTCATTTGTCTGGCGCAGATACGATTGCGAGAAATTCTCGAATATTATTTTATTTGCCGCAACTTCGGCCGGCTGGTCTTTGCTGTCGTTAAGCAGTGCAACCAGTTGCTCTCGCACCTGATTGCGATCTGCTGTGACATTATCGAGTTGCAGCAACAGGTCGGCTGAGCGTTCTTCAAGCCGTTGCATTGCATCCTGCCGTTGTGCAAGCTCTTGTTTGTAATCATCTATTGCGCTGGTTTGAGTTACCGCACTGGTGTTGAGATCATCTCGTTCTGTCATAAGCTGTTTGACGAGCTGATTCAGATGTTCAACATCTCTGCTGTAGCAGGCAATACGTGCTTTGATAGATTCCTGGTCGAGTGCGGTGCTGTCACTTAAGGCCTGGCACGCTTCTATGTCCAGTGCTACTTCGGTAACAGAACTGGCATCAGCAACGGAACTGGATTGGGCCGACGCGACATTGATGCCGAGGCAACCCAATGTAGTTGCCAGTGATGTTGCCAGTAAGGCCGTGGATGTAAAGCTGGATTTACCGCTGCGATACTTCAAGTCTTTCAATGATTTCTCCCCGGAAATTCGAAAGTTTGAATGTTTAATTCACTGCGTATAGGTGTTTGAGTATGTACTTAAGCATTGAGCAAGTAAACATGTACTCCGATGATTTTCGTTTTCAGGAAAGTAAAAAATCATGGAACGCCAATCCAACTGGTAAGGCTTGAATTTTTATAGTCAGTAATACGTGTGTTTGGAAAAAAACACATACGGTTATAACAAAAATTAAACTATCGGTTACGGGAACATTGCAATTTGTTCGAGGCCGGTAGATTCACGGTAACCGGACATGATGTTGAAGTTTTGCAGTGCCTGACCTGAAGAACCCTTTACTAAGTTGTCGAGTGTGGCAATCAAAATTACCCGGCCGGCAATGCGATCATCATAGGCGTTCAGCATTACCCTGTTCGATCCTCTGACAAACTGTGTTTGTGGATGTACACCGGTCGGAGAAATATCGACGAATGTATCGGTGCTGTAGCTTTCCTGCAAAAGTGCTCTGCATCGATCAGCATTGTTATTGTTAGTTAACTTTGCGTAACAGGTGACTAGTTCACCGCGACTCATCGGAATCAGGTGTGGGGTGAAATTAACGGTTACGTTGTGTCCGGCTGCGATCGATAACTCCTGATCGATCTCGGGGCCGTGTCGGTGTTGCGCGACTGCATAGGGGCCCATACCTTCACCTGCCTCGCTGAACAGTGTATTTTGCTTCAGCGCTCGACCGGCACCGGTGACACCGGACTTTGCGTCAATGATTAAGTCTGTCGGGTCAATCAGTCCCTCCTTTACCAGTGGCATGAGAAGCAGCAATGTTGCAGTTGGATAGCATCCCGGGCAGGCAACTAATCGGGTGTTGGCAATTTCTTCCCGATAGTGTTCTGACAAGCCGTAAACTGCTATCTGTTGCAGTTCCATGGCTGTATGCGGGTTGCCGTAAGTCGATTCATAAGTGTCTTTGTCCCTAAGCCGAAAATCGGCGGACATATCAATGATATTCAAATGCGTTGGCAGGGCTTTTATAACCTGTTGGCTGGTGGCATGCGGCAAGCCACAAAAGACGGTGTCTATCGACTGCCAGTCGACATCGTCATTGGTCACAATTGACGGCAAACCGCAACCAGACAGATGTGGAAATACTTCGTCAATCGATTTACCAGCGTGAGTCGCACCGGTCAGGGAATCGATTGAAATATTCGGGTGTCTGAGAGCAAGGCGGATTAAATCTGAACCGGTATATCCGGACGCGCCAACAATGGCGACACGGTTTTTTTTGTTTGTCATCGATTAGTGTGACTGTTGCGTTGTTTGGATAAAGCCTGTTGCGCAGCTCTCACTTATGCCGAGCGCCCTGAGTGGGGTACTGCGATGACTGCATCCGTCATCCAGCAATTTACATAGGGTGATTCTGATTGCTTTGACAGACGAAAACGGTACCAGTGTAAGTCACCGGATCTATCGACGACACCAGCAAGCAGTTCGGCATTGATACCGTCATCGCTCACCAGTTTTATCTGTGTGCCCTGGTTATCAAGCATGGGTTGGTACTGTGGTGCGTCGAACAGCTTTGAGAATCGCGACAATGGCCCGGTCACTTTGCGGTTAGCCGGTGATGCAAATCTGAAGGTTGCACCAATGCCGTCATCCGTTGCCTGTTGCAGTGCGGAGAGCTGAAACTCGACAACCTCCTGTGCAGTCATCGCCGGGTTAGGCTGCAGTGTGAGATCTACGGTTTGTTGTGCCCAGCCGATCGTGGTGCAGAACGCCAATAACCATACAGCAGCCAGCTTTGACAAACCGGATACAGACCATGGCAGTGCTGAGTTGTTCATGCTTACTCCAGTGACGGGTTATTTCTTTTGTACCAGATAGTCCTGAACAGATAAAGACAGATCTGGAGTAACTTACAACTGTTGCAGGTCACCAGGGCCGGATTACAGCGAATTGCCATAAACTATTGCCATTGCCTTCATTGGACCATGCGCGCAGAATCAAACCATGAGTGAGTTGAGAATAAGATGAGCACCTCTGCAGACAATTGGCGAACCCCGACACTTGTGATTATTGCGGGTTGCCTGATCGCCGTCATCGGTTTTGGTGCACGCTCCACATTCGGTCTCTACCTGGACCCGCTGACAGGTGCGCGTGGCTGGACCCGTGAAACGTTTTCGCTGGCACTCGCAATACAAAACCTGATGTGGGGCCTGGGTTTGCCGATTGCCGGTGCGATTGCAGACCGTTTTGGTGCGTCTAAAGTTATTTTGGCGGGCGCACTGATCTACGCCGTTGGTGTATACGGCATGTCAGTGGCAGAGACGTCAGGCATGTTTTATATGACTGCCGGAGTGATTACCGGAACCGGAGTCGCTTTTACCGCATTTTCACTGGCTATGGCAGCGATGGCGCGAGTGGTCGGACCAGAACGCCGTTCTATGGTTCTGGGACTCGGCACTGCTGCAGGGTCTTTAGGGCAGGTGATTTTTTCACCTCTCAGTCAGGGGTTTATCAGTTCCTTTGGCTGGCAGCAGGCGTTGTTGCTGCAGGCCGCTATTGTGTTGGTATTGATACCACTGGCGATGTTGCTGCCTGCTGCCAAAGCCGCGGGCAAAAATTCGATTGATGAACAAACGCTGGGCGGGGCTTTGTCTGAGGCGTTAAGTCACAGAGGGTTTGTCTTGTTAACCATGGGTTTTTTTGTCTGTGGTTTTCATGTTGCATTTATAACGGTGCACTTTCCCTCCTACATAAATGACCTTGGGCTACCGGCGCACGTGGGTGCCTGGTCACTGGCAATCATCGGCTTGTTTAATATTGCAGGGTCGTTTTTGTCGGGCATGGCAGGCCAGCGATACAGTAAAAAATCGAGTTTAAGTTTGATCTATCTGGCGCGCGCGATTGTAATTACGGCGATGTTGCTACTGCCCAAGACGGCAACTTTTATCTACCTGTTTGCTGCAACGATGGGTTTTTTATGGCTCTCTACAGTGCCATTGACTACCGGTATTGTGGCGCAGGTATTTGGTGTGCGATATCTTGCTACGCTTTTTGGTGTGGTATTTCTAAGCCATCAGATTGGAAGCTTTATTGGCGTCTGGCTCGGTGGCCGATTGTACGACGCAACCGGTTCGTACAATGGTATGTGGTGGGCCGGTGTGTTTTTCGGTGTTGTCGCCGCGATTATTCACTGGCCTATCAATGAAAAGCCGCTGGCGCGATTGCAAGGCGCGACCGTATAGCAATACACCTCTGGCGATACACCTCGGAATCGATGTTGTTTAGGTAACGAGCACGTCAGCTGCTCTGGCATTGGGTAGCCGCCAGTCCGGTGGATTTCTCCACCACACTGATTTGCGCTTCAATACAGCAACTTAAATGTCAGTATAATTACACCTTGGTCGGTTTCCCGATTGTCTGCGCTCTGTCGTTTAGAGTGGTGAAAAGGCGTGTGAGGCTTTTGCTGATCTCACTGACGCTGCAAATCACAATTTATGAGCCGCAGAGGCAGCTATGTTAAGAACAATTTTGAGTATCGCGGGCGTTGCCCTGATCGGACTGGGAGTGTTTGGCGGACCGTTGCTGGGAAATATCACAGAGCAAATCTCGGATCGGATGGTCTCAAAAGATCTGCCATCCACCAATAATGCGATTGTGACTGAAGGAGCTTCGGTAGAAGTGGCGGCTGTTGCACCACAGACCAAAGAAGTAATGACGGAAACGGTCATTGAAACAGCAAGTGCGGCTGCAATTCCTGATACGAAAGTGGTCACTACTTCTGCGGCTACCACTCCGACAGCAAGTGCGGCATTGTCGGCGGCTACTCAGTCGGTTACAGAGACTGCGGGGGTTACCGAAACTGCCGACACTGAAATTGTCGAAACCGAAATTGCCAATACCGAAATTGTAGTAGAGGCATCTACTGGCGAGGTTGCTGAACCCATGGCACCGGCGCAGGCAGCCGGTGATCTTATCGCAATGACTGAAAAGGCAAAATCCTCCAGCCGGAATGAGCAGGTGAAACTGGCACAGACGGTTCTCACTGCAGCAAAGCAACCGGCGGAACCTGATCCGCTAGCGAAGACGACCGAAGTGGAAGCGCTAAAGGCAGCTACCACAGGCGAGCTCAGCAACGAAATTCTGGTGGTGGTTAAAGACAAAGTGAATCTCAGAGATGGTCCGTCAATAGATCATCCCATCGTTTTGCAACTGCAGCAGGGCCAGGAGTTGATGGAATTTAAACGCGAGGGCAGATGGGTTCACGTCGGCGCTTATGGTACTTCCGGTAAAATCGGCTGGGTGCATCAGCGGTTAGTGTCCGCTACTGAATAGTGCTGTTTCGCAATCACTGCCACAGCAGGGTAAAAGATTGTGTGAGCGGGACGACCGCGGTAACCTTCTGGTTGTAAATACGCTCTAATATCCTAAAGAGTAATAACCTTTGCTGAATTGTTGGCAGGGGTGCTCTTCTTTGTTGAATTGTTCGATAAAAGCTCTTGGTCCGGTATGCGAAAAATAAAGGTTACTCTTCCAATTATTGCCGCGGTGTTACTGGCACTGGGCGTTAACCTTGAAAGATTTGGTATTGACCTTGAAACGCTGACAGGCGTCAGTGAGAGCAGTTCCCAAAGTCAAACCAACAACAATTCATCTTCCGCTGCCAGGTCATCGCAAAGTAGCCCGGCGGCTTACCAGTCGGGCAGCAAGTGGTCGAATACCTCTCCGGAGATAAATCTTCATCATATTTTCGAGGGTGAGATCAATCGGCGCAATAAACCGGTGGGTTACCACTCACGCCCTGGTGGCGTCGATCCCGATGGCGCGAAGTTAGTCAGGATTCGGGATAAACCGAACAGTGTTGGTGTCTACACGGCGACCATCGCTGTTCGTGACGGCAATCAGTGGAAGGAAAAATTTTCAAGCTTTTTCCCTGACAGCATGAGTGCCGATGATGTCACTGAGGCGGTGTTAAGCGCCTGGAAAAACTCCAGTAAAGATGGGGCGAAATGGCAGGGCCCGTCGGGACTCGGATTTGATATTCAGGGCTTTACCACTAATCGCGGTGGTATCAATACGGCCTTTCCTGTTTACCGGGGCAATCAGTAATGTCTGATCTCGAGTTTTATCGTGATGAAGAGGGCAATCCCTGTGTACGTGGAGAGGATGAAAGGCTTGCGACCTTTATCCAGACAGACTTGCAGGGGTCTTCTCAAATTGTCAGCGATTTGATTTCACTGCTCGAAGATGAAGGTGTGCAGTCGGAGTTTCACGGCAATGCACATTCCCTGAGTATTTCAACAAAAACAGTCACCATTGAAGCAAATTTTGATGATGAAGCACCTGATCGGCGTGTATCGCGGGATGAAATGCTTGTTGAGCTTAAAGCGTGGCTTGAGTTTGTGAGCAGTGGTTCGACTCACAGTTAGTAGTTTAGAGCCATGTTGTACTTTGCCGCAGTACTGGCTATGCCTTAGTAATTTTCCCTTTAGAATCATTTTCCGAAATCCGCCGACACTATGTAGTGCAGTCTTTACGCTTTAACTCTCTTGCTACCATCAAGCTAACAATGAAAAAACTCGCACCTTTTGGTTCATGGCCCTCTGAAATTACAACCGAACTAATGACCGCTGGCACCATCGGGCTTTCAGAAACCAGACTATTCAATGGCACGGTGTACTGGCTTGAATCCCGACCGCAGGAGCAGGGTCGAACGGTTATCGTGAGACAAAATGAAAACGGTAGCAGCGAAGATGTTATTTCCACTGAATATAGCTGCAGAACCCGTGTTCACGAATATGGCGGTGCCTGTTATCTGCCTACATCTGCCGGAATATTTTTCGTTAACCATCAGGATCAGCAAATATATAAAGTAGATTCAGCAAAGAAAATTAGTCGCTTAACTGATGCGCCGAATTTTCGCTTTGCCGATCTGGTTTTCAATGAATCAAAAGCGGTGCTGGTTGCTGTAGCGGAGGAGCACACTGCTGATGCCTCTAAAGCACATGAGGAACCGCGGAACACTCTTGTAGCAATAGATGTTGCAAGCGGTGCTATTGATACTATTCATCAGGGGCAGGACTTCTATGCGTCACCGTGTCTGTCGAACGACGGCAGCCATCTGTGTTGGTTGTCATGGATGCATCCAAACATGCCCTGGGACGCTACATCTCTATGGCAGGCTGAATGGCAGACGTCAGAATTTAACAATGCCCGAGTTGTAGCCGGTGGCAATGCAGAATCCGGTGATGCCGAATCTATAGTGCAGCCACAGTGGAGCCCGGATGGTGTGCTCTACTACGTATCAGATAAATCCAACTGGTGGAATATCTATCGATTAGTCGATGGCACTGCAGAGCCAGTATGTCCGATGGATGCTGAATTCGGTTTACCACTCTGGCAGTTTGGAATGACCAGATACGGTTTTATAGATGCGAAGACACTGTTGGCGGTGTACAGCCAGTTGGGTGTTGAGAAGCTTGCAACTATTGATCTTGCCAGTGGCAAGCTTAAAAATCTTGACCGCAGCCACACCACTTTCTCTTCGCTTAGGACAGAGGGTTCCGGAGTTTGCTACATAGCGCAGTCCCCGGTAGATTTTCCGGCAGTTTATTCAGGAGGTGTCGATCACGAAAAGCTAGTTTGCAATTCATCGACTTCCACAGTAACGCCGGGCAGCTATTCAGTGGCAAGTCCTGTGACTTTTCCGACGGCCGATAACCAGGAAGCGCATGGATTTTTCTATAGCCCGACACATGCTGGCTATCAAGGGCTGGAAAATGAATTGCCGCCATTGCTGGTGATGATCCATGGTGGACCGACCTCGGCTACCTCTAACAGCTTAAGTTTCAAAATCCAGTATTGGACTAATCGTGGATTTGCCGTGCTTGATGTTAACTATCGAGGCAGTACCGGCTTTGGCAGGACCTATCGTGAGGCATTAAAAACCAGGTGGGGTATAGCCGATGTTGAGGATTGTGACTTTGGCGTGCGTTATCTTATTGAGCGTGGTCTGGTGGATAAAAACCGCGTGGCTATTCGCGGTGGCAGTGCGGGAGGGTATACCGTTCTGGCGGGGCTTGCACATACAGATACTTTTAAGGCCGGTACCAGTTTGTATGGAGTGAGTGATCTTACGGCACTGGCTACAGATACACATAAATTTGAAGCGCGTTACCTCGACAGTTTAATCGGGCCATACCCTGAAGCGAAAGATCTTTACGAGGAACGATCACCGGTTAATCATGCAGGTTCGATAACTGCGCCGGTGCTTTTTCTACAAGGCCTTGATGATAAAGTAGTGCCTCCAAGTCAGGCGGAAATGATGATAGAAAAACTCAAGTCAAATGATGTTCCGGTTGCCTACATAGCGTTTGAAGGAGAGGCCCACGGTTTTAGAAAATCTGACACTATCATCCGCGCATTTGAAGCCGAATTGTCATTCTACGGTTCAGTCTTTGGGTTTGAGCCTGCTGAAAAACTGGAGTCTGTGAAATTTTTGTAGCTGTTTCGCGATCTATATTGTGATTGTGTTTTGGTTTTAATAAAAACTACAGCGGAATAAAATGCAGGTTACCAGGATTTTGCTTTTATTTTTTTAACCTGGCTATAGCGAAAACAGTCTTTGGTGTGATCGTTTACCATTCCAACACCCTGCATATACGCATAGCAGATGGTTTCACCAATAAATTTAAAACCTCGTTTTTTAAGGTCACGGCTCATGGTATTACTTATATCTGTTTTTGCTGGTACTTCACCTATATTTTTTCTTTGATTCTGTATTGGCTTGCCATCGACAAAACCCCATATATATTTTGCGAAAGAGCCAAACTCCTCCTGCACCTGTATGCAGGCAATTGCATTGCTTCTGACAGAATATATTTTTAGCTTGTTGCGAATCAGGCCGGGATCGGTTAGCGCTTTTTCGAGTTTTTTGTCTGTGAATTTGGCGAGTTTCTCTATGTTGAAGTCAAGAAAAACTTTTTTATAGTGTTCCCGCTTTTGCAAAACCACATGCCAGCTAACACCGGCTTGAGCGCCTTCGAGAATTAACATTTCAAAAAGCTTCCGATCATCGTATACGGGCACGCCCCATTCTTTATCGTGGTAGGCTTTATCGAGATCATTGCTCTCGCACCAGCTACAGCGTTTTTTTTCTACCATGGAATAAAGCCTGTGGAGATGAGGCGTTATTGTAGTAACAATTGGAATGGAAAATAAAGAGCAGCCTGGTATCGTTTCGGTACCTGACTAATGCACGTCTTTCGCGCCACCTTTTTCCTGCACCAATACCCATGGAGATACTGCCACACACCAGAACTGGGTGTTGTCTTTAGTCCAGCTGCGGGCATCGTCATCGCTGGCGCGGCGGATACTGCCACTGTTGAGCCAGTGCTGCATTTGGGTTTTGTCATCCAGTGACATGCTGTGTGCCACTTTAACCAGATCGAGGCCCGCATCAACTCGTATCACAACACCTCGGGCGAAGTGCTTGACGAGTTCCTGCCAGTCAATCACACCGGTTTGTTGATTTATTTCTTCAAGGATTGCGTTAGTGGGAGATTTAGATTCCGGGTCCGAATTGCCCGTGTCGTCAGAACTTGCCAATGGATAAGTCCCTATTGCTTGTTGCCTGCCAGTTCCTGAAGTTTGTTGATAGCGGTCTGCAATTGCAAGTCAATCGCTGCAATATGTTCGTGTGCATTTTCCGGTTCCTTTTTCATGATGTCTTTTTCCAGCAATTTTCTTTGGAACGCTTTAGCATCTGCTGCAATATTTAGCGAGCCGACTCTGCGGAACATGAAGTCACTGTCCGTCTCGACATAGATGTCGGGAGCAATACCGGTTGCGTGTATTAGTTTATGGTCCGGTCGCCCAAAGACTGCGATCGTTGTTCTGACGGCACCACCGAGAGGTGCTGCGAGATTGAATACCTTTTGTACCAGACCTTTGCCAAACGATGTACTGCCAATAATGGTACCGCGGTTATAAGATTGTATTGCTCCGGCAACAATTTCGGACGATGACATGCTATCACCGTTGATCAGAACCGCCAGTGGCAGATCTGTTATGTGCTCACCGTGGCGAGGTAGCTGTCTTTCAGCACCGGTCTTGTGTGTCTCGAGATAGATACTCTTTTCTTTACTGAACATTGAGACAATTGCACGTGCTGCACGCGTTGACCCACCAGGGTTGTCTCTCAGATCCAGAATAATACTGTTGGCTCCTTCGCTAAGCAGACCGGTGAGCAGTTTACCAACTCGTTCGTGGGTTTTGCCGCCAAAGCGACTGACCTTGATGTAGCCAATATTTTGTTCGAGTAATTTTGCGTCGGCGTAGTGAAGCTCAACTGCTGAGCGCTGCACTTCGACTGTGTGCTCAGTGTCGCCCCGCAGTAACGTGATTACAGCGGTGGATTTGTCTGAGCCCTTCAGCGCTGCGACTACTTCTTTCGAGACCAGAGCTTTGAGTGGATTGGCATCGATACTGACCAGTTTGTCGCCGGGTAATATGTTTTTACCATCGAGCGGACCACCTGTTAGCGGACCGATAACGATCGGATAATCATCTTCGACTGCTCTGAACTTGAGTCCTACCCCAACAAACTCTCCGCGACGCCTTGAGTTATATTTTTTCAGCGCTTCGGGGTAGATATAGTTTGCGTATTGATCGTTGTAGGCCTCTATCGATTCTGCCAACACCGTTCGCATGAGTTCGATGCGTTTTTCTTCCGCAATTTTTTTGTAGTCTGCAGCGGTTTTATCCAGTTCGTTCTCGATGTTTTGCAGGCGAGCTTTGTAGTCTGCAATAATTTCTTCTTTGGTCTGAGGTACCTCGTCTGTGAACATGGTCAGCTGTGTTTGCTGGACAATGTTCAACGCTTTGACAAATTCTGCATAAGCCGTGGTCTTCGCGGCGCTGTGCGTCGGTGTGGCTACCGTCATGGAGATTCCAATCAATGACGCGATGAGCAGTCTGCGGGTACTCAGGCTGGAATTCCGCGCAGAAATACGCGGTAATTTGAAGAGGTTGATTAATCGATGACTCATGTTCAGCCCGGCTATTCTTAATGAATGGCGCTGCAAATCGTGCGCCGGTACTGAGTACTATAGTGCTTGAGAGGATGCCTACAAGTGCAATAATTTCGGTGTGTTACTGCGAATTACTTCAAAGCCGGCGGCTTCGATCAGGTCTGCCCTGGACAGATCCTCTACTTTCCGACTCAGCGCCAATCCTTTGTTGTCCAGCAGGGCGGCAGTCTGGAACTGGTGGTCGTCGATGTGCTGGCCGTGTGAGCTGTCGCGAGGGACCAGAATAGGGCGTTTACCCATCCGCAGAGATGTCAGTGCGGTACCTGTGCCGGCGTGTGCGATCACAACATCAGCTTCCCGCATTGCCTGTTCCAGCTCATGTGCGGGAACCACTTCTTTGCCGTCGATATTTAAATCGCTGACGTCGGTGGATCCGGTTTGCCAGAGTACTGATTCTGCATCTGACAGGTAGTCTGCCAGCAGCACGAAGAAATCACGGAAGCTATAGTCTTCCATCGTACCAACTGAGACCACTGCACGTTTGATACTGGCTGGCTTTTGCGCCAGTGGCACTGCTTCAAATCCGTC
The DNA here is from genome assembly GCA_964388065.1 of uncultured Granulosicoccaceae bacterium. Lineage (GTDB taxonomy): Bacteria > Pseudomonadota > Gammaproteobacteria > Granulosicoccales > Granulosicoccaceae. The sequence goes on along the minus strand of CAYLZS010000066.1, from coordinate 18,736 downwards.
AAACACTGAGCCCAGGAATTTCCATTGTTCGTTGGACCATGTTGCATGTTGATTATAGAAATTGATGCCTGGTACCCGGCTGAGGGCTTTACCGGTAACTGACGGGCCCTCCACTCGCGTTGCGGATTCGATGTAGTGCGTCGGTATACCTCTGACTGCGCTGTACGGCAGATAGGCCAGCGCGATTGCCGAACCGGTGCTTATGACTGCATCGACGTTGTATCTTTTAATCAGCTTAAAAGCCTGCGGCACATTGCGCAGGACAGAAGCCAGACCTCGAGGCCTGATATAGGGCACGTATTCGACTTGCTGATCTTTCAGCATAGATCGGGTTTGGGGTGAGTCAAAGGTAACCCAGACACATTCCTTGTTGACACCCTCTATGCGTGGCCACAGCTCAGCAAGCTGGGTGAAGTGCCCGCCACTTGAAGCTACCAGCATGGTAGTCATGCAGTTGCGCCGCAGAATTTTTTTGGAGCGTGGGAAGTTGTTGTGCTGGCTGTGGTCAAGCGATCAGAAATCTCAAGTCTTGTGGATGTTGCTGTACGTCAATCGTTTTAGTGTCTGGCGAAACAGCTAACAGTGCTGGTGTAGTATCCTACAAAACGGGGGTTGGGGCATGCTTGCTTACCGAGCTGACATAGCCGGACGCACACTTTGTTGCAGTTCGCGCTGCAATAGTATGCAACCGCCGTTTCTGAAAGATATAGAGTCGTTTCATTGACTCATATGCTGTAGTAAATCCCGTAGGTCTACCGAGTTACAACCGAAGTCCTGCCCGATGGAAATAAGCTGATCAATGGTTTCGGAATCAACATCTATGCCTTTTGCCTCTCTTTCAACCCGGTAATTTAATTCAGGCTCACCGGGTAACAGCACTTCATTCGGACCTTTGTCGTGTTCATTGTTGCCGTACGACTCAGTGGCTGGTCGACTGGCTTTTATCGACTGGTAGAACTCCATTACTCGCTCTTCAATTTCACTCTGGGTATCAAATGCCTGTGGGTCGATGAGTATCGAGAACATATTGTTGAATACCCCGTTGGGAATATAGTTACCGGCTGCGACAGTTTCTGTACCGGCGATAGCTCCCGCTAATAATTCAACAAATACTGCAAGGCCGGAACCTTTGTGCTGACCGAACGGGGTTAGAGCTCCGGTGCGGTTGAGCCATATTGGTGACGGATCATCTGTTGGCGATCCTGCATCATCAATCACCCAGCCCAGAGGAATTTTTTGCCCTCTGTTGTGCGCCACCCGCACCTTGCCAAACGCCACGGTGCTGGTGGCTAAATCCAGCATCGGTTTGGCATTGCCATTGACTGGAATCCCTATGCTTATAGGGTTTGTCGAGAATGAAGGTTCGCTGCTGCCGTGTGCTGCAACCAGTGGAGCATGTCCCCAAACGTTGACAAAGTGCAGTGATATCAGGCCATGTTTTGCACAGTATTCTGAGTAGTGGCCTGTTCTTGAAACATGGCCGCTGTTACGTAGGCCGAGTACTGCTACTTTGTTTTCGCGACAGGAGTTTATAGCGACATCCAGTGCCAGTAACGCCATTCGGTGTCCGAAGCCCCGTTTGGCGTCAATCACGCTAACAGCACCCGCTGTGGAGATAACTTCGGGAGTTTGGTTGGGTATCAGATTGCCATCTTCGACTTGTTTGCCATAAACCGGGAGCATGCCAATGCCGTGGGAGTCATGGCCGGACAGGTTGGCAAGAATCAGATGTTCGGCAACCAGGCGGCTTTCTTCTTTATTACATCCGAAACCAGCTAAAATCGTGGTTGCCATGGCTTCAAGGCTGTTGGCAGAGTATCTCAATGGAGTATTCCAGTGCTAATAACGAATTAAATTCGGCTTTGCAGTCCAGACCTTTGGCAGACCGTTAGTGCATTTGCCTTGTGAAGGACGATAGCAGATCAGGACTGTTGCTTGCCGCTGTGATTTGCCAACCGAAAAAGACACTTTCAAGCCGGAAAGGTGGTGTCAGAATGATGCAGGAGTTGTGTCGCTGGATTTTGGTTTGTATGTCAGTCGCTAAACATGCTCGGTTGTCCTCGTTGCAATGGAGGGTGTTTTGCTAATGGGTTACGATGCCAAGGCCTGAAAATGCCACGGAGTGTGGCATCGGGAGTGTGAGTTGAAGTTTGTAGTTGCGCAACTGGTTGATTTCACGATGTGTATTTCTCTGCGCATAGCTTTGTCTCTGGTACCTTTTGATAAAGATAGAGTTTAATAATGTTTCACTCAAAAAAGATATTCGATACAGACCTTAGAGTGGAGGATTGCTATGCTGGGTTCCTCTCACAATTTTTGGGGGGTGACGGTGGTAGTTCCACGGTCTGCGGAAGCTAATTCACGGCAATGGGTTGTAAGCTCAACAAATATACGATAGTAGATGCAAACTCACTTGAGCTAATCTCAATTGGGCCAATCTCAATTGGGCAGGGGGTTGCTGCTCGTACGCTCACCTCGACTGTGACTGGTAATGGAGACAGATCTGCAAATCTCAGCGAAAATACCTATGGATGCGATGGACACCACTAACAAGCTAAATGTGCTTGACGTGGACTTCCTGAGCATTTCTATGGAAGAAGCGTTGTCGCTGATGCAACAGGTCATTACCCGTGGGGAGAAAGAATGTGTGTCTTTCATCAATGCGGATTGTCTGAATATCAGTTGCAAAGACGCTGAGTACAAAAACATTCTGAAATCACAAAAGATCGTCCTGCCTGACGGTGCCGGTATCAATATCGCCTGTCGTGTGGTGGGTGAAAGGTTAGTCGCAAATTTAAACGGCACCGATCTGATTCCTCAGCTCTGGGAAATCGCCCCTGAAAAGGGCTACCGATTCTTTTTGCTTGGTGCAGCACCAGGTGTGACTGATCGCATGAAGCAAAAGCTTGAGGAGACCTACCCGGGCATTGCAGTGGTAGGTGAACAACATGGCTATTTTGATCACGCGACCGAATCCGATGCTGTTATCGAAAAGATCAATGCAACCGAAGCGAATATTGTTCTCGTTGCCTTCGGCGCACCGGTGCAGGAAAAGTGGATTCACGAACACAAAAACAAAATCGACAGTAATCTGATTGTCGGAGTTGGTGGCCTGTTCGACTTTTACTCCGGTGATAAAAAACGCGCCCCGATGTGGATGCGCAAGAGTGGCATCGAATGGATTTATCGGCTGTACCTTGAACCTGGTCGGTTGTGGCGTCGGTATATTGTTGGTAATCCGATGTTTATTTATCGGGTCTTTCGGTGGAAGAAAGCAGCTCGGGGTTAGGTTTTTTTGTTTTTGCTTGTCGCTCTGGGTTGACGAGTAGGCTTTGTTGATCGTTATGTCTTGGCATAATGATCAAAGCAAGACATAACGATCAATAACAAGTCTACTCGACAAGTAAGAGCGACAAGCAAGCACGACAAGCCAGAACAAAAAAACAAGACTAACCAGCACCCCCCAAAGCCATAGCCCGAGCTCGAGAAGCCGCAAGCGCATCTTCATTATTAATATCAATCTGCTCAGCCTCAGGCCAGCCCTGACAGTGCCGCTCCACCAGTGCAGCCAACATATCTATGTGCGCTGGCTGATCGTTAAGTGCTGGAATATAGCTAAAGTGCTCACCGCCAGCTTCCATAAAGTACTCTTTGTTTTCTTCGTCTATTTCTTCAATGGTTTCGAGGCAGTCTGCTGAGAAGCCGGGGCACATGACCTGGATATTCTTAATGCCCTTTGCGGGTAGTGATTTAAGAGTTTCATCGCAATAAGGTTGTAGCCAGGGTTCGCGTCCGAAGCGTGATTGAAATACCACCTGAAAATCATTTTCGGTTAGCTGTAGTCTGTCGGCCAGAAGTCTTGATGTTGCCTGACACTGACAAAAATAGGGATCACCTGCAGTGCGGTATCTTTGTGGTATACCGTGGTAGGACATAATAAGTTGTTGTGGTTTGCCATGTTGCTGCCAGTGTTGTTCTACTGTTTTTGCCAGTGCGTCAATATAGTTTTGTTCGTCAAAGAACTGATTAATGAAACGGCACTCTGGCAACCATCTCAGTTTGCTTAGCTGATCTGTGACTTCATCAAATACTGATGCCACTGTGGAGCCTGAGTATTGTGGGTACATTGGCAATACAATAAGCCTTCGTACATTGGCGCGGCGTAACTCACTAAGCGCATCTGCAACTGACGGGTTGCCGTAGCGCATGGCAAGTACCACTTTTGCGTTCAGGCCGGTTGCCAGTTTGTCGTTGAGCGCTGATGATTGTTTTTTACTGATACTTAATAGCGGTGACCCCTCTTGTTCATCCCAGACAGATTGATAAGCTTCTGCAGTTTTTGCCGGGCGGGTTCGCAGGATCACACCGTTCAGGATCAGCCACCAAAGTGCCCTCGGTACTTCTACAATCCGTGGGTCACTTAAAAATTGTTTCAGGTATCTGCGAACGTCTTTAACTTCAGTTGAATCGGGTGTGCCTAAGTTGACCATCAGAACGCCCAGTCGTGAGGGACTGCCGTGTTGATAATCTGGATCGCCAAGATATTTCATCCTGCTCCTGTTATGAGTATGTGTCTTTTATTGGTGAGTTTTAATATGAGCGATAGTGTACTGCAACGTGAAACGAGCAAATTGAGATAAATAGAATTTTCTGCGTTAGCTCTGTTGTCTGGCTGGTGGTGGAATCGTTCTCAGCCGGTATATTGACACCGCTTTGGCTTACAGGTCTGGCTGATTCGCCAGATGTTGATGGATGAATCTGATCGTTGGGGAACAAATGCCCCGAAAACAGTATTTTTAGACCGTCTTTTCCGGCGTCGATGTGTTGCATTATTAAATCACTACGGCTTGTGTGGCAGTGACTTATTCACATTCCAGATTCGCTGAATATTTGGTATCTGAACTTCAAATTCAAGTCAATAGTTTTTGTCAATGAATTGCATAAGTCGTTGTAAATAAAACAATTAATTGTGTCGTCGGGAAAGCTGGAAATTCTAGTATTATGGCCGGGCGTTTTTTTCAACTGCGCTTGATTTTATCTTCTCCACAGAGTTATCCACAGGCTTACCCCCTTAATGCAAGAAACCTTCGGCATGCTTCCAACAGAAAGTTCCGATAGTGTCGAACTAAAGACAGTATCTGTCGCAGTAGGGGTGCCGCTGTCGAGAAGCTTCGATTATCTGCCAGATGGTGATCTCAAACGCTATAAGCCTGGTTCAAGGGTAGTGGTGCCATTCGGTAAATCGACGCGCGTTGGTGTGGTCCTTGGCATCGGCGTCACTACGCTGGAAAAATCAAAGTTAAAAGCAATAACCGAATTACTCGATCCGCAACCGGTATTGCCAGCAGACATTGTCGATCTGATTAGCTGGGCGGCGGCTTATTACCATCATCCGGTAGGTGAGGCGTTTGCCACTGCGCTACCTGTGCAGTTGCGTAAAGGCGCTTCAACTGAGGTCGTACGACCCTGTGGTTATGCGTTGACTGAAGAAGGCCGAGCGACAACTGAAATAAAACGTGCGCCGGCACAAACTGCTTTACTTGAGTTCTTAAGAAAAAGTGTTGGAGCTGCCGGTGCTGCCGAATGCAGATTGTTTGATACCCGCTGGTCCACAACTATAAAACCGCTTATTAAAAAAGGACTGGTTGAAAAGGTATGGGCTGAATATGATCCTGCAAATGCACCGTCTCTGGTTACTCTTAATGAAGAGCAGCAATCTGCCAGTAAAAAGATACACGCCAATATTGGAAACTATTACTGTGCCTTGATAGACGGTATTACGGGTAGTGGAAAAACTGAAGTTTATCTTGATGTGGCACGTACTGTTATAAAGTCTGGCAAGCAGGTTTTAGTGTTGCTTCCGGAAATCGGATTAACACCACAACTCGTAGCGCGCTTTAGAACAGCACTTGCCTGTCAGGTAGAGGTATTGCATTCAGGTTTGAACGATACTGAACGAATGCTTGCCTGGCACGCTGCAGCAGACGGTAGTGCACATGTGTTAATTGGTACCCGATCGGCTGTTTTTACACCAATGCCGAGGCTCGGTTTTGTGGTGGTCGATGAAGAACATGATGGCTCGTTAAAGCAACAAGATGGATTCCGCTATCAGGCGCGGGATTTAGCGCTTGTACGTGCGAGGAAAGCGAATATCCCTATAGCGCTGGGCTCGGCAACCCCGTCACTTGAATCACTGCATAATGCATCGATTGGTTTATATGAAACGCTGTACCTGCGATCGCGGGCAGCGGGCGCTGTGCTGCCTAAGATGATGCTAATTGACAGCCGCGGCGGGGAAGTTGAAAAGGGCTTGTCGAATCGACTGCTAACAATGATGAAGCACGTGCTTGATCGTGGCGAGCAAGTGATGGTTTTTATAAACCGCCGGGGCTATGCACCGGTGCTTATGTGTGAAACCTGTACAAGTATTGAAGACTGTAGTCAATGTGATGCTCACATGACTGTTCACTCGCACTCCGGCAGGTTGCGCTGCCACCATTGTGGTGCAGAGCGTGCCGTACCTGTAGCGTGTGGGTCATGTGATGCGAATACACTGATCAATGTTGGTATGGGTACGGAACGCATTGATGAGTTTCTCAGTGACAAGTTTCCTGATCGCACAGTCCTCAGGATTGACCGCGACAGCACCAGGCGAAAAGGTGAACTGCAAAAGCATCTGGCTATGGCGGCGAGCGGGGAGGCACAAATACTGGTTGGCACCCAGATGCTTGCCAAGGGGCATAACTTTCCACTGGTTACACTGGTCGGAATTCTGGACTCGGACAGAGGATTATTTGGAGCGGACTTTCGCTCTGTGGAACAGATGGGTCAGCTGATATTGCAGGTCGCCGGCCGTGCAGGTCGCGCGGATAAGCCTGGAACTGTGTTGGTGCAGTCACGCAACCCCGAGCATCCGTTGCTGCAGTTATTGTTGTCTGAAGGTTACAGCGAGTTTGCCAGAAAACTGTTGTCGGAGCGTGAGCTCGCGAGTTGGCCACCCTATGTGCATATTGGTTTATTGCGCGCTGAGGCCCCTGCCAAAACAGCTGCCAGCCAATACCTTGGCGAAATGAAAAAATTAATCAACGCCTACGCTGCTGAACACCAGAAGATAAGATCACATGTTACGGCTTTGGGGCCGGCTCACGCCCCAATGGAGCGGTTGGCAGGCCGATATCGCTCGCAATTGCTAATTCTGTCCGAAGAGCGAAAGCCGCTGCATCAACTGTTGGCCTGGCTGCGACCGAACCTTGAAGTCCATCCATCCTCGCGCAAAATCAAATGGTCGCTGGACATCGACCCATACGACATGTTGTGAGTGCCTATCTGATTTATTCCACATGTAGTGGTTAATCTGATTTGCCAATACTGTGGTTCAATTTTTCTCTAAGGAAGTTGTTATCTAATTTGTGTTTGTGCCTTTATCTGTACAACTTCAGGCGTTAGAATAGGAAGTGTAGATAAGCGGTTGATCTAATAATTGAAAATACCGGAGGGAGTGGCTATTGTATTGCTCTCGGTATGGCGGAGCGGGTTGTAATTAAGCCGATACAAGTCGTTACTTTCGGGTTTGTGGTTTGCAGTCTATAAGTACAGGTGGATCTGCGTTTAATGGTAGCCACATGAATTTTTTGTGGCGAAATCAAAATCGGTATGGATGCTGCGGCAGAATCCCGTATCAGCTGTTTTGCAGCAACTGAGTAAAGTGGGTGTAATGAACTATCAACTATCACCGAATTTGACCAGGCCAAAAGTAATCGGGCCGAATCTGACAATGAATGGCTGCAAAAGCCATTCGTCTCAGCGTGGGATCGGGCAGTGGTGGATGGTGCTGACTATCGGAATCATGGTCGGTTTCGTTTTTGGCTTTATCCTGTTTTTATCGCGCCTGCCAAATGATAACTACACGTTGGTGGAAACCGAGCGAGGCATTGAGCAGGTGGAAGGTGCTGCAGCCGACCAGTTTGCGTTCTATGATCGGCTCTCCGACAGCGACAGTCTGGTACCGAATGCAGAAGCGAATGATCTGCCGGCGTTTAATCGCAGTAGCAATGCGGGTAAATTTGGCGCTGATGTCAACGAACGTCCCAGCGCAGTTAAAATTGCAGATGAGCTGACAGTAGGTGCAGATGTAGCACCAGTTGAAATTGCTGCTATTGGCGGTGCGGGAGTAGTGGGTGGTGCAGCAGTAGTTGGTGGTGCTGCCGGCGGTAATACGCCACAGAGTGCTGCAAATCAAAACAACGGTAGCGGTCAGACCGTAGTAAAGAAAACTGCTAACCCGGCATCCACGTTCTATTACCTGCAGGCAGGTGCATTTGCTAAAGTAGATGATGCCAATCGCCTGCAAAAACAGCTTGTCCAATCCGGTATGGATGCGTTCATTAACAAAATTGCTATTCAGGGCAAGCAGTGGCACCGGGTACGTTTGGGACCCTTTTATGATTCGCAAAGCCTGTACTCGGCTCAAAATCGGCTCGGTCGGAGCGGTGTTAGTTATTTGGTTGTGAAAGTACAAAAAGGCTAGTAACAACCAGTCGCATCTCTCGCGACATTTGCCTCCTGACAACTGATCTTTCCAGACAGCTGTTATTATAAAAAACGAACCCTACTGAAACCATCTCGCCATAATGGATGCAAGAGCACTTCACCGTGAATTGGACTCTTGTATGCGATGCGATCAGCACCGTCTGCGCAATCGTTTAAAACGTATAAGCAAACTGGCAGCTGATACAAAGCATTCTAATAAAGACCGTTCATCCAACAGGAAACAGCCGGTCGGTAAGAGTAAAAACACAGAACCTGATGCACTGGAAAAAATCGCCAAAGAGATAAAAGCGTCCGCTGCCAGAAAGTCTGCGAGGCTGGCCGGATTGCCAGAGCCTGAATATCCGCAAGATCTGCCAATTGTTCAGCATCGCGATGCAATTATTGAATCGATTCGCCATCACCCGGTCACGATTGTCTGCGGTGAAACCGGTTCAGGTAAAACCACACAGATTCCAAAGATGTGTCTGGAAGCCGGGCTGGGTGTCAATGGGCTGATTGGTCACACTCAACCGCGCAGGCTGGCGGCGCGCAGTGTCTCTGCCCGCATTGCATCGGAGTTGAAGTCCGAAGTGGGTGGCACCGTCGGCTATAAGGTGCGCTTTAGTGATCAGGTATCAGCTTCGAGCTATATCAAGCTGATGACGGACGGGATCCTGCTTGCTGAAATTCAATCTGACCCCTGGTTAAATCAATACGACACTCTCATTATCGATGAGGCGCATGAACGTTCGCTCAACATCGACTTTATTCTTGGCTATCTGAAACGTCTGCTGCAAAAGCGTCGCGATCTTAAACTTATTATTACCTCGGCAACGATAGACCCGGATACTTTTTCAAGGCACTTTGATGATGCACCGATAATTCTTGCTGAAGGACGCAGCTATCCGGTTGAGGTTCGTTACAGGCCCTGGGGTGAAGACGAAGAAGACGAACGTGAGCAACCACAGGCAATCTTTGATGCCTGTGATGAACTGGCATCAACCGGGCCGGGTGATATATTGGTCTTTCTGCCAGGTGAACGAGATATTCGTGAGGCTGCAGATTACATCGGTAAAGCGAGTAGTGGCAGCCGTCTGTTAAGAGGCGTGGAAGTCATCCCGCTGTTAGCAAGATTATCTGCGGCAGAGCAGGCGAAGATATTTCAATCACATAGTGGCCGACGCATTGTACTTGCAACCAATGTTGCGGAGACTTCATTGACGGTTCCGGGGATCCGCTTTGTGGTTGATACGGGTGTTGCGCGTATATCTCGCTATAGTGTACGCAGCAAGGTGCAGCGTCTGCCAATAGAAAAAGTCTCACAGGCATCAGCTAATCAGCGCAAAGGACGTTGTGGTCGTGAAGCGCCCGGAGTTTGCATCAGGATATATGCTGAAGATGATTTTAATCAGCGTCCCGAGTTTACCGAACCCGAGATTCTCAGAACCAACCTTGCATCGGTAATTCTTCAAATGGAAGTCTCGAAGCTTGGTCGGGTTGAAGACTTTCCGTTTGTGCAGGCACCGGACGGACGCTTGATCAACGATGGCTATCGTCTGCTGCTTGAATTGGGTGCGGTAGACACAAAGAAAAAACTGACAAATACCGGTCGACAGATTGCTCGCTTTCCAATTGACCCGCGCTTTGCACGCATGGTTTTAGCGGCCAGAGATGAGCGCTGTTTGTCTGAGGTGTTGACTATTGTCAGTGCGCTGTCGGTGCAGGATCCGCGTGAACGACCCATGAATAAGCAACAGGCTGCAGATGAGCTGCATACAGAGTTTAATCATGAGAAGTCTGATTTTTTATCGATTGTAAATATGTGGGAGTTCTGCAAAGTACAGGCGGATCGATTGTCGTCTAACCAGTTCCGTAAGATGTGCAAGCAAAGATTTCTTTCTTATATGCGTATTCGTGAATGGCGTGATATCAGGCGGCAATTGCAGCAAACGTTAAAATCAATAAGCGCTGAAGAAAATACCACAGAGGCGACTTATGATCAGGTTCATCGATCATTACTCACTGGCTTGCTGGGTAATATTGCTGTTAAAGAAGATCGCAACGAGTACCACAGTACCCGTAACCGGAAGGTTATGTTATTCCCCGGTTCCGGAATTTTTGGCAAAGGCCCAAAGTGGATTGTGGCAGCAGAGGTCAGTGAAACAACCCGGCTTTATGCACGGTGCAATGCGGGTATTGATCCTGTCTGGGTGGAATCAATTGGTGAGGGCTTGCTGAAACACAGTTACTCCGGTGCAAACTGGCAAAGGAAAAGAGCTCAGGTCGGAGCGCTGCGCAAGTCAACTTTATATGGATTGGTGGTTATAGAGAAACGACGTGTTAACTACGGGCCAGTTAACGCTGTGGAATCACGTCAGATTTTTATAAGAGAAGCGTTGGTGGACGGAAACTACAATACCCAGGCTCCCTTTTATAAGCACAACCTCAAACTGGTTGATGAAGTAGTGACACTGGAAGACAAGAGCCGACGTAAAGATATACTGATAGAACCCGAAGAGCTCTATCGGTTTTATGACCAAATTATACCGGAGGGTGTGTATTCCGGCCCACAGTTTGAAAAGTGGCGCGTGGAATATGAAAAAGAAGCATCGCGTGGTTTGTATCTTTCCAAAGATTATTTGCTTCAGGACGATGATCCCGGTGTTAATCCAAATGATTTTCCGGATCAAATGGAATTCTCAGGACTGGTGCTGCCGCTAAAATATCACTTCCGACCAGGTGCCGATGATGATGGTGTGACCCTGGTGGTGCCCGCCAGTTTATTGAATCGTGTGGAGGCTAAGCGATGTGAATGGCTGGTGCCGGGTATGCTTGAAGAAAAAGTTATCGCAATGATCAAGTCATTGCCCAAGCAGCTGCGACGCAACTTTGTGCCAGCACCTGACTATGCAACGCAATCAATTCCGGTAATGGCTCAGACCTCTGAAAAATCACTTACCGATGCGTTGTCCGCTGCGTTGCAGAAATTGACGGGTGTACATGTCGCTGACTCCGACTGGCAGCAAGAGCAACTGCCAACACACCTTCGAATGCGTTTCGAAATTCTGGATGTCGACGGTAAGCCTATAGATGAAGGTCGTAGTATCGAGAAATTGCAAGGTAAATACATTGATCAGATTGAAGAAAATCTCGCCTCTACTGAGGGCAATGCTTTTGAAAGAACTGATCTTCGCGACTGGAACTTCGGTGATCTGCCGGAGTGGGTGGAGGTAAATACCCAGGGCGTGCAAATGAAAGGATATCCGGCCCTTGTTGATGAAGATGGATCGGTGTGTTTGCGGTTGTTTGCAACAGAGAGTGCTGCAATGGGAGCGATGCACGAAGGCTTACGTGCGTTGTACAAAAAGCGATTATTGAAAGAAGTTAAATATCTGCTGCGAAACCTGCCTGGCATTGATGTGCTGTGTCTGCGCTTTGCTGCTTTTGGCAAAAGCGATATTTTAAAGCAGGATATTGTCGATGCGAGTATCGATATGGCACTGATTAACGATCACCCGTATCCGCGCACTCGTGAAGACTTTAACCACGTGCTCGATACGCATAAGAACGATCTGGTGACACACTCCAATTTCATTTGTGAGCAACTTTCAAAAACTTTAGAGACACACAGGCAGGTAGCCAAGCGTATGAGTGGCTCGGCATCTTTAAGTTGGGTTGAGCCAATGGCGGATATAAAAGATCAGATATCGCATTTAATATATCCGGGTTTTGTTGTTAAAACTCCTGCTGAAAGGTTGCAGCGTTTGGCAATCTATTTTAAAGCGATAGATAAGCGTCTGGATAGTCTTGATCGTGAGCCCGACAGAGATCGTCGTCGGCGCGCCGAACTATTACCTGTCTGGGAAAAAATCAAGGACATGAGTTCAATTGATGGAGTGCAGCTTATTAGATGGTTAATGGAGGAGCTGCGGGTTTCCATTTATGCACAAGAGTTAGGTACTGTGGATAAAGTTTCTGTTGGTCGACTTGAAACCTTGCTTGAGAAAGCCGGGAAAACGTAACTCTCGTCAATTGACGGTTGATATCCAGTAGCGCGCGTTATGATCGACGATGACTTCGAATGCTTCCTGCGCGTAAGGATTAAGCTTTACTTCATCTTTGTCTACCCATCTTAAGTCTGAAATTTCTACATTGTCTCCTTTGAGATCAGGTGTAGTGTCTAGTTGGTGGGTGAACAGTACCTGCACTGATCTAAGTTTTGGATTGAAGATCACACCAAATTGCTGCATGCCATCTACTTTTAGTCCTGTCTCCTCCCATAGCTCGCGACTGGCCGCAAGATCAGGGCTTTCACCCGGATCGCAATGTCCGCTGGGGATATCCCAGTCTGGCGAATAGGTGGTTTTGACTACCAGAAACTTTCCCTCTGCGTTAGTGATAAATACTTTCGACGCCACTACATAGCCCGGGTACAGAGTCCGGACAATTTTTCGTTGAAGATAAACCGGCAACGTCTTATAGATGCGAAGCGCCAGTGGTTTTAGAGACATGCGGTATAGTCGGGTATCGGCTGCAGTAAAGTCAGATGGTTCAATTGGCGTGCCATGAATACTCAGCTCTGATCACTCAGCTTTTTAGGGTTGCGATCTGATCATCTGTGAGTAGCCTCGGGTTTAGACCGCGGGTGAGCAAATGTAATCTGGAAGTTTCTTCCAGTTCCTCGGTGGCATAGACTGCCGCCTCCAGGGTTTTGCCAGCCATGACCGGTCCATGATTAGCCAGCAGAACCGATGTGTATTTACCTGCAAGACCCCTGATGGCATCGCCAATCAGAGGATCACCGGGTTTGTGGTAAGGCACTAATGCTGTCTTACCTACTTTCATAACGTAGTAAGCAGTGAGTGCTGGCAGTGCATCTTGTGGGTCTGTTTCAGGCAGTACGGATACTGCTACTGAATGAACTGAGTGCAAATGCACAACAGCACCACAATTAGCAACAGTTTCGTACATGGCCGTGTGCAACGGTACTTCTTTGGTTGGCTTGTCGCCACTGACTGATTGTCCGTGCTTGTCAAGTTTGCTTAAAGTGTCGGGACACAAATTGCCAAGTGATGCATTGGTGGGTGTCACGATCCAGCCGTCGCCGTGTTTGACGCTGATATTGCCGGTGCTGCCGGAGGTGAGTCCGCGATCAAACAGCGATTTGCCAAAGCGGCAAATACTTTCCCGCAACTGCAATTCATTCATATTGCTGTTTCCAGTTACCCGTTCAAAGAAGCCATTAGTAGCGTGATGCCGCGAAGTTTATCATCTGCGCGCGTGTGCGCGCTGCTCTGATTGATTAATGATAATATATGAGTATGTATATCTTTTTGATGTTGACTCAAGAGTATGTGTAGATGAAAGCAATCAACCTGAAAGAGTTCGGTACCGCGGACAACCTCTTTCTCGATGAAATTGAACAGCCTGTAGCAGATGCCGGACAGGTGTTGATTAAAGTCCATGCGTGTTCTGTTAACCGCCCTGATATTGTGCAGCGTGAGGGAAACTACCCGCCACCCAAAGGTGACTCCGAAATTCTCGGCCTTGAGGTTGCAGGTGTTGTTGAATCCGTCGGTGAGAATGTTTCACGATATAAAGCTGGTGATAAGGTGTTTGCACTTGTTGGTGGCGGTGGCTACGCGGAGTACGCAGTTGCTTATGAGGGCCATACCATGCCGGTTCCTGATACATTGGATTTTCGTCAGGCGGCTTGTATTTGCGAAACCTATATCACTGCCTACCTGAATGCTATTGTGCTGGCTGAAGCAAAGTCGACTGATACTTTCCTGCTACACGGTGGGGGCGGCGGGGTAAACGCTGCAGCTATTCAATTGTGTAATGCACTCTTTAATGGTTGTACTACCGTGGTTACTGCATCGACCGGGAAAGTTGACCGAGTCAAAGCACAGGGTGTTGATCATGTCATTGACTATAAAACACAGTCTTTTGCTGATGAGTTAAAAGCCATTACTGAAGGTCGCGGGGCCGACGTAATACTTGATCATATCGGCGGTGCCTACTTTAAAGACAATATGAAAAGTCTGGCGGTGGGCGGTCGGCTGGTTGTTATCGGGTTAATGGGGGGTATTAAGTCTGAAATTAATCTCGCCATGATGATGGTTAAGCGACAGAAAATTATAGGTTCTGTTTTGCGTTCAAGGCCGGTGCCGGAAAAAACGCAAATTATTGCCGATTTTGAAAACACTGTGTTGCCACTTTTTGCCAGTAAAAAAATTGCACCGTTGATATCCGATACCTTCCCGTTAAGTGAAGCGGCAGAGGCACACCGGGTAATGGAGCAGGGTAGTCACTTCGGCAAAATTGTTCTCGATGTTGTTTGATTTTGTCCACGCTGGCGGTCTTAAGTAACTGACTGTGGACAGGTATCCGGAAATTCGTGACTTGCAACTGCTGCTGGCTCTGTCGCAGAGAAAGCACTTTACACGTGCAGCTTCAGATTGTGGTATCTCCCAGCCTGCATTTTCAGCGCGCATCAATCATCTTGAACAATTGCTCGGTGTACCGGTTGTACGTCGTGGCAATAAATTCCTTGGCTTTACCAAAGAGGGAGAGCTTGTACTAAAGTGGGCACGTAAGGTAATCACCGATGTTGAAGGCATGCGCCAGGACATCGAAAACGCGCGGGATGATTTACAGGGTGTACTCACTGTAGGCGTGGTGCCGACGGCACTGCCCTATGCTGCATCCATCTCTACTGCATTGCGTGCGCGGTATGAACATTTGACTATTCAGATTCAGTCTCTCAGTTCCGTCCAGATTGTTCGTGCGTTGCAGGAGTTTGCTATCGATGCCGGTATTACCTATGGCGATGATAAAAGCAACAGTACGCTGCGTTTTGACAGCATCTATAAAGAGCACTATGTGCTGCTGACTCCATTGCATATGGCACCGAGAACATCCGGCAAAGCCAGTTGGGCGGAAGCTGCAAAGCTGCCTCTTTGTCTTCTCAGTAAAGACATGCGCTTCAGGCAGATTGTCGATGAGGTGTTTGAGCAGGCAGGTGTAGTGCCGGAACCGGTCATGGAGACAAATGCGTTTACTGCTGCCATGGTGCAGGTGACCAACGGTTCGGCTGCTACCATAGCGCCGCAAAAGCTGGTCGACAGTTTGTTTCTCGATCAGAATTCGGTGAGTCTCAAGCTCGAGCTTCCGACGGTAGAGAAAATTATTGGGCTGGCAACGCTTGATCATGAGCCTGCGCTGCCTGCAATTGATGCAATGCGTGCAGTGATTGGTTTGTCTTCCTAGCGAGGTACCCGGGCCGGCCTGCCTGCAAAGGATGGGCGAAAGCCATAGGGCTGCCGGATCGGGCATCTCATCATAATCAAAACGAATCGCACTATCACAAAATCCTATTTGTATTTATTGTCAGTCTGAGTTCATATAGACTCAGGCGGATAAATGACTGGATAGTGCAATGGCAGTGGCAGAACTCAAAGCGGGTGTCTGGAAGTCGGGTCGCGGCAAGGGCCGTACTACCCCGAAAGGCAGGCAGCTTGATGATGTGGCGCACAAAGAAGTCTGCGGATTGCTGGGTGATAAACCCCGCAGTGCAGATTTACTGATCGAGCACCTGCACCTGATTCAGGACAAATTCGGACATATTTCATCCTTGCATCTGTATGCGCTGGCGCACGAGATGCGCCTGTCTCAGGCCGAGGTTCATGAGGTGGCAACATTCTATGCCCACTTTGATGTTGTGGCTGAAGATGAAGCGCCACCACCGGCTACAACAATAAGGGTATGTGACTCGCTGGCTTGCGAACTTGCAGGCGCGCAGCAGTTACTGAAGGCGCTTAAAGACGGAATGGATCCGTCAGAGGTTCGGGTATTGCGTGCACCCTGCATGGGTCGTTGTGATACAGCACCGACGCTTGAGATCGGACATCGCCATATCGACCACGCAACGGTTGAACTGGTGAATGATGCAATAGCGAAAAAAGACACGCATGCACGCATGCCGGACTACGAAAATTTTGCAGCCTATCAGAAAGCCGGTGGTTATAAAGAACTTGCGGCACTGCGCGGTGGCAGTCAGACACCGGATGAAGTTCAGGAAAAAATTAATGAATCCGGTTTGCGCGGTCTTGGCGGGGCGGGTTTTCCTTCAGGTAAAAAGTGGTCTTTTGTCAGAGCGGAAAAAGGACCGCGTTACCTGGCCGTCAACGGTGATGAAGGTGAACCCGGTACGTTTAAGGATCGCTACTATCTTGAGCGCACACCGCACTTGTTTCTGGAAGGCATGTTGATCGCGGCATGGGCGGTTGAAGCGAGTCGCTGTTACATTTATATGCGTGATGAGTATCCGGCAGTTTTGAAAATTCTTGCCGATGAAATTTCAGCGCTAGAATCTGCGGGTCTGGTGGAATCCGGTTATATAGAGCTAAGGCGCGGCGCCGGTGCATATATATGTGGTGAAGAGAGCGCGATGATCGAATCAATTGAAGGCAAGCGCGGACTACCAAGACACAGGCCACCCTATGTTGCACAAGTAGGTATCTTTAATCGGCCCACTCTGGTGCATAACATTGAAACACTGCACTGGGTTACAAGGGTTTGTCGGGAAGGACCTGAAGTGCTGAATTCAACGGTAAAGAATGATCGTACCGGGCTGCGCTCTTTTTCTATCTCCGGCAGGGTTAAAAACCCCGGTGTGCATTTACTGGCTGCAGGTTCGACCATTACTGATTTAATTGAAGCCTGCGGCGGCATGCTTGACGGCCACAGTTTCAAGGCGTACCAACCGGGTGGCCCGTCTGCCGGTTTATTGCCTGCATCGATGAACGATATTCCGATGGACTTTGACACGCTGCAACCTCATGGATCATTCATTGGTTCTGCAGCGATTGTTGTTTTATCAGATAAAGACAGTGTTAAAGATGCAGCACTTAATATGCTGCGCTTTTTTGAAGATGAAAGCTGCGGCCAGTGTACGCCCTGCCGGGTGGGTTGTGAGAAGGCGGTAAAGCTGATGGAAAAAGATAAATGGGATCAGCCGCTGCTTGAAGATCTTTGCAATGTAATGGTTGATGCCTCTATTTGTGGCTTAGGGCAGGCGGCACCTAACCCGATTCTACTGACGATGAAACACTTTCCGGAAGAGGTATAAGCAATGAGTGACAAGATTAAATTTACCCTTGACGGCAAATCAGTCACCGCTGAACCCGGTGAATCTATCTGGGAAGTCGCCAAAAAACAGGACACATTAATACCGCATCTTTGCCACAAAGATAGCGAAGGGTATCGTTCCGATGGCAACTGCCGCGCCTGCATGGTGGAAATTGAAGGTGAGCGTGTGCTTGCTGCCTCCTGCATTCGAACACCCACAGAAGGTATGGTGGTTAACTCGCAGAATGAGCGCTCTGTAAACGCACGTAAAGTGGTCGTTGAAATGCTGCTGGCCGATCAGCCTGCGCAAAAAGCCGCTCACGATAAATCGTCCCACTTCTGGAAGATGGCAGAGATGCAGAACGTATCTGAAAGCCGGTTTCCATCTATAGAAATAGAGCGCGTTCCACTGCTCGATGCATCGCATCTTGCCATGAGTGTCAATCTTGATGCCTGTATTCACTGCAACCTCTGTGTCAGAGCGTGTCGGGAAGTGCAGGTCAATGATGTGATTGGCATGTCAGGCCGTGGTCACGATGCAAAAATCACTTTCGACTTCGATGACCCGATGGGTGCTTCTACCTGTGTTGCATGTGGTGAATGTGTGCAGGCCTGTCCGACAGGGGCGCTAATGCCTGCTACAACGCAGGATGATAAAGGTGTTGGTGACAGTCAGGCATTTGATCGCGAAGTGAAAAGTGTTTGTCCCTACTGTGGAGTCGGGTGTCAGCTGTCATTCAAAATTAAGGATGAAAAGATTGCCTGGGTTGATGGTATCGATGGTCCTGCCAATCAAAACCGCTTGTGCGTTAAAGGCCGGTTCGGCTTTGACTATATTGACCATGAGCACAGGTTGACCAAACCTTTGATACGTCGTGATGATGCGCCGGCTAAAGGACTGAATGTTGATCCATCCAACCCGTTAACTCACTTCCGCGAAGCAAGCTGGGAAGAGGCACTGCAGGTAGCGTCAAAGGGACTGGTTGATTTGCGCAGCGATACGGGTAAGCGTGTGGCAGGTTTTGGTTCAGCCAAATGCTCTAATGAAGAAGCCTATTTGTTCCAGAAGTTTATC
>CAYLZS010000065.1:0-9514 GCA_964388065.1 uncultured Granulosicoccaceae bacterium | reverse complement strand
CGTCATTGCCATCGTTGGCATTCTGGCGGCAATTGCTGTACCGAATTTCGGTGCACTAATACGCAGTAGCGAACTTAAAGGCACATACAACACTTTTGCAGGTGTGATGGCTACGGCCAGAACAGAAGCAGTAACCAGGCGCACGCCAATAACAATTTGCCCAAGTTCAGATGGAGCAACTTGCCTGACTGGTGCAGACGCTGACTGGTCGCAGGGTTACATAGCCTTCTCGGACAGGAACCGCAACGGAATTGTAAACACTACTGCAGATCCGAACACCACCGAATTGGTTCTAAATTACGAGCAGGTGCCGCAGGGTATCTCAATTACATCAACCTACGCAGGTCGAATCACAATCGCTCCACGCGGCAGAGTGGGTCAGGGAACTTTCGTTTTCTGCAAAGGCGATCACCAAGAGTCAGCCAGAGCACTGAACCTGTGGGTAACCGGGTTGGGCAGATTAGCTACAGACGACCAGGATAACGATTCCATCGTTGAAGACATTAACGGAGACCCTGTTACCTGCTCTTAACCAGGTTTCAGCTAACGGCCAATATCCGGATACTAAATTATGAAAACAAACAGACAAGTTGAAGGCTTTGCAATGATAGAGGTACTACTCGCCGTAGTAATCCTTGCTATCGGCTTGCTGGCAGGCTCGCGCATGCAAATACTCGGATTAAACTATACCCAGGCTGCGACGACTCGTACTTACGCTACGATGGCAGCCAATGACATTCTTGATCGCATGCGACTCAACCCTGAAGCCCGCGCCACCTACGACGGTTTCAACTCAGGCGGCACCATACCAGCTGATCAAAACTGTGCCAATAACGGCTGCAATGCCACACAACTGGCAGATCAGGATCTTCGGATATGGGCAAGATACTTCAGGGCTGGAGACGCGACCAACTCCACTACACTGTTGCCTCCCAACGCACGCGGCACAATCACAGACGGGGGCAACGGAGTGATGAACGTAACCATTACCTGGAATGACTTTATCAACGGTGCCGAAGAAACAGAATCGCAGTCAGTATCTCTGGGTGCGGTGCTATGAAAAACATGAAACAAACAAAGATACGCACAATGCGCAGCACACCCGGTAATCAGACTGGTCTCTCACTGATCGAACTAATGATCGCGTCCGTTATCGGGCTGGTCATTCTCGGTGGTGCAGTAACGATATTTTCAAGCAACAGCGCATCTTCGAAACTGTCGACAGGTATGGCGCGAGTTCAAGACAACGGCCGTGTAGCACTTGATATCATATCCTACTCTTTAAGAATGACAGGCTACGAAGGTTGTCGCGATGAAGTTAAAGACCCTCCTATTGTTCTGGCCCAAAACCCACCCGCCTCGCTTGACTTGAGAGATAATGCTATCTGGGGTGCTGAGGTAAATGGTGGTAGCTGGACTCCCGCTGCACCTGCAGACCTTACAAGTCTAACTGTAGCCGGGCGCGTTAAAGATAATACCGATGTCTTCTACATTCAACACGGCAGCGGCAGAACTTCTACCCTTGCAGTTGATATGGCCACCCCTGGTGCACCTGTCGTCTTGCCCGACAATCCGGACCAGTTTGGCGTCAACGATATGATAATGATCTCCAACTGTGATACCGCCGAAATATTTCGTGCAACAGGCATAACTGTTGATCCCACTACCGGGCAAACCACAGTCGCACACGGAACCAGTGCAAACACACAAGGCAATTTCAATACAGCTTATACAGGAACCGGAGCTCAGGAATCTGTACCAGTCAGGGTAATGCGATTTGAAGCAAACGCCTATTACGTCGGTGCCAGTGGTCGCACAACTCCGCAAAATCAACCGATTTTTTCATTGTTTGTACTCGACACCACAACCGGCACACGGACTGAATTGGTTGAGGGAGTCGAAAACCTTCAGGTTCTATATGGTGAAAATATACAGTCAGATCCGAACGGCGAACCTCTCATTCGATATGTAACTGCAAACGCTGTGACAAACTATGCCAATGTTCTCAGCGTTCAACTGGGACTGCTGATTGCCACAGCCGACTATGCCGCGTCGGATAATGACAACCGCACTTACAATATCGCTGGAACAACGATAGGAGTACCGGGCTCAGCCACAGACGATCAACATACAGCTGATCGACGGATGAGAGCGGCTTTTAACACCACCATCCAGCTTCGAAACAGAGCCCTATAGGAATGAACACTATGCAAAAGTTTCCAGGCACAACATTGCCCAGCAATGAAAATGGCGCAACTCTTGTGGTCGCACTGATTATTCTGGTACTCATCTCGTTAATTGGTGTCAGCAGTTTGAGAAGTGCGTCAGTCGTGGAGAGAATGTCCTCAAACGACTACCAAAAAAACCTGACCTTTCAGGCTTCAGAGAGTGCTGCAGAAGTAGCCCTGTTAAACACAGCGAGAATCAGTGAGGCGATAGTCAACGGGACAGCTGTAGATAATAATGTAACCACTAACCTTCCAGGTATACAGTCAACAGTAACCTACACGGCAGCCGGTACCGGTGATACGTTTGGGTCTTCGTTAGGTGATCAGGGTTTCTCCGCTCAACGATTGATGGTGACATCAACTGGCCGATTGACTAATACAAACACGCAAAGCAGTACAGTGCATGGCGTAGTAAGACTTATTCCGGGTGGTGCGGGAGGCTAATCGACACTGCCAGGATGGCTTCCCTTAATGAACTTCGCAAGGTTAGCTTTCAAATAATATATAATATCTGTATGGCCACAAGCGCGGGCCATACAGCAGACAGTTAATCCCAGTTAGCGTTCTTTTCACCTCTGCTACTGAGTGTCAGGTTCTGATCGGCAGGTTGCTTGCCCTGCGGGTTTGCAGTCACAACAACACAACGACGAATGTCCGTGTCACAAGCCTCCATTGGCTCAACTATTTTATATCTCTCGGTTTCAGCATCACCTGCATAACCGAGCGCAGACAATGCCGTAGCATAAGTCCTTTCCCGTCGATAATGCTGCTCTTGCTTTTCCATCACTTCCAATAACAACGCTGAACCTTCCGCACGCCCCGCCTTGTGTAAATACTTGGTATAGCTTGGGTACCCTATCGCGGCGATAATGCCAATAATAGCGACAACGATCATTACTTCGATCAACGTAAAACCTTTGTTGTTTTTCATACTTTTAGTAACCATCCTGCTCTACCCAGCCTGTGCGTTGAAATCTTCGATATACTTCAGGAGCGCCAACAATTACATCTTTAGTGGCTCTGACTTCTTTATCAAACAAAAGATAGGTTGAATCACCTGCACCCGTATTAATTTGTACACCGGGACCCTGTATTCCTGCACCACCTGCGAAGTAACCCTCAGTTATTTCGTCCGGAACAGCATTTTCGCCGTTCGGCAACGCCACAAGGTACAAACGCGAATTGCCAATTGGCCCTGCACACCCCTCGGTTGCAAGGGTAGGTGGCACATAGGTTGACGCACGAACACGAAAACTACTGGTTTCAGTTGGCACCAATACTTTTTCACCTAGTGGAAATGATCGATAAAATCCATGGAAACCACTGGTAGTAGAGGTCGGATCGTCGACATTACGAATAATATCGTCGTCTGCAGTGATTATAGAGTTTTCGTTTCCATTCTCACCCACAACATATCTATAGTCGGTGGGGGCTCGCAAAATATTTCGATCAGCAATCGCATACAAGCGGTTATTGTCTGGTTCTGGAAACAACGGACTGTTACGCATCCCGCTACCTGTAACCAGAAAAAAGCTGGATGTTGAAAAATTAAAACCACTGAGAGAAACGTCAAGCGGATTAAAGAACCGCAGCGACTGCCCTTCAGGAGAAAGTGCAGCAATCTGCCCGCCTCCCACATGTATTGCACCCGGATCAGAATCGCCTTTACTCAGATCGACGCGCCATACATCACCGCTTAAATCGACAAAGAACAGAAGATCAACAAAACCGTCCAGATTGGTGTCAACAGGTACCGGTGTTGACGGTATGCTGTGCTCCATAGGCAGATTAAGATCATGATCAGTATTGTCGCCCGCTGACCCGTTACCAGCCGACCAGACGCGCTCTCCAGTATCGGGATCTACCAGATAAACGGCATTACCGTGGCCACTTTGCGGTGCGTTACCCTCAAGCGTTGCAAAGTCGAGGTTGACGTCATCGTAGAGAGCATCGTTATAACCACCGCCGAACAACAACAGTTCATCTTCTTTACAATTTTCAGGACAACCGAAACGCACATTAATCATCACCGGCTTCGACCACGTTTGTGCCAGATCTTCAAACTCGTCAGTGCCGCCAGCACCACCAGTTATCTTCCACATCACATCAAAAGGTGCAGATCCATCTAGTGTTTCCGATTGATGTCCGTTAATAATATCAAGTGCATAAACCCGGTTCCCACCACGTCGCTCAGTCATGAACAAGCGCGCTTGATCGACTTCAAAGTCGTAGGCTATCGATTCAGTGCGAGTACTATGGAGCAGAATTTCGCCATCCAGACCATAGGTGCGTTCACCTCTGGTGCGCCTGTTTCTGAAATATTGCCTTATGTTCGGCAAATGCTCTTCTGGTGAATAAGACCAGAGCTCTTCGCCTGAAAGCGGATCTATTGCATGCAGCACACCCTGGTTGGTCGCAGCGTAGAGCACCTCTGTACGTACATTGGGGTCAATCGAAGTTGACGAGTTATAGGTCAGCAGTTGAGGGGAACCGTGCAGCGAATCAGCTACATAACTTCGAGTAGTATTGTTATCGAACGGCACATCCGGCGCGAGTGCCCATGACATCAGGTTATCGCGCTCCACGTTAGAGCCAGCTCCCAGAGCGGCTGGTGAAATATCGTCTCTGTTAGCTTCGGTGATTCGAACGGGCTCTAAACTTCCGTTTGCATTAACATTGGAATCGAAATCCGTATACCAGAAGCGATTCTCATACGGAGTCAGGTTACCTGCGAATCCACCATCAGCCACAGCACCACCATCAGGTGCATCAGACCAGAAGCTTTGTGAAGTAGCTATTGTGTTACCCAGTTCGTCTACGATAGGGTTGTCGTTAATATCCACAACCTGTGGCTCAAATTGTTCGTTGCCATCAGCATCCAGAATCGCATTACCATTAGCGTCTACCCTCACATCAACAGCCAGACGGTACTTTTTAAAATTACCAGTCCAGCGCGTCCTGTTAGACGGTTTGAACGGTGCAAAGTACAGTTCGTCCCTATGGCGACTTTGATTAAACGAGTCATTAGATACCGTCGGGGCTGCAAAAGACGCAGAGCTCACTGAGTTGAATACATTAGCCAGCGCTTCCTGTAACTGATCAATGGAATCAACTTCGTGGTGTGTTCCTCCACCGCCGGTCGTTTCATCCGATAGTGTCGCCAGCCAGGGATCTTGAAAGTTGAATCCGATTGTGTGTGTTCTTACAACGTTATCGCCTGCGATACTACCCGGGAGGAGATCATTCTGGTACATATAGCGAGCTAACTCAGCACCGCAGTTACCATTACTCACGCTATTTGCTGGAGACTGTCCTGCAACATTCTGCTGCAGGCATGCACCTTCTTCTGTATCCGGAGGGAGAACTGCACGTTGCTCCAACGTCTCCCTTAGCACGCCCTGTTCTAATTCGTCTACCAAATCAAGACTCGGGCTCGGACTGCCATCCGTGATCAACACAATATGATTCGCCTGGCACTCGTCCATAATAGGAGACTCCAGCGTCGTAGTATCCACTATGGAAGCGGGATCAATACCGGCGTCAAGTGCATCAGGTATCTCACCAGTGTCGACATTGACAGTAAGTTCACCGCTATAGTATTTGCGAGCTGCCTCCAGAGCCATTAGTGTTGATGTTCTGCCTTTCGCAATTATGCCATCCACTACTTCGTTAACCGTACCGGAATTGTTGGCGTCAAGCTCCACCACCTGCTGGTCGAGCAAAACGTCTACTGAATAGGTCATTATTCCGATATTCAAATTCGCCGCCTCAGCCGCCTCGTTGATAAACCCAATCAATGAAGCTTGTAGTTCCTGCAACTTTGTAAGATCGCTGCCTTCTCTTGAATTACCCATCGAACCGGACCTGTCCAGAACAAACAGCACGTTCGGATTTTCCTCTGCAAGACCGGTAAAATATATCTCGGTATCGTCCGCACTGGCAGCAGTAGCATAGGTCAGGAACAACGCAAGGCAAAAACTCGACAGTCGCGAAGTTATGACGGTGTCTTGACTGCGATAGCTAAATACATTTGTCAGAAATTTATTCACTATTTCCCCTAAGGCCAGCAATACACGTATCGTTGAGTTTGAGCAGATTTGATACTTCCACGACCATCGTCGAGCCTTGCAGTAGTGTTTATGTTGCCCGCAATAACTTTTACTTTTCCAATACTTTCACCGGGACAACCTCGCAGGTCAGCGCGGACTCCATTGATCTCTGCATCACTCAGAGTAACGCCAGCAGGATTAGTCAGAAATTTCGGATTATTGTCAGCTGCATCGTCGTTTATCTCGAGCTCCATCTGACCACCGAAAACACCTTCGTCTATCAAGTCCAATATGATTTGGTCATCGTCGTTCTGCGGGTTGTCATTTACAGACTCTATCTGTACGTTCAACTCACTGGATGCAGCGTAGAACACCTGCTGCCTGAACTGTTCGTTTCTAACCACAGACGATTGGCTCAGGACGTCAGTCATAGTCGTCACCCCCAATATCGTCAGTATCAGGAGCGCTACCAACGCTACGATAAGCGCTGCACCCTGTTGACTAGAATGCTGAATCGAATGCTTGCGTTCCATACCTAGGGCAACTTATTGTTTATATTGACTGTGGTTGAGTAAACCTTGCGTGATATCCTGTCATCTATAGTAATTTCAGGTGAATCGAGTAACTGATAATCACGAGCTTTTTTTATTTCAGTACCAGCAGTAGTCACATCTGACACCAGCACAGCAATCTTGGTCGAACGAACACTGTCCCACGCAGCAATACGGTCAAAATCAGTAACCGCGCTGGCAGCAACTCGTGATGCGTCTACGTATCTCTCAACCACACCATCTGCATTGCTAACTCCATATAGCACCTGGAGCTGTTCAATGCCGTCAATGAGTGATACCTCCGCGTCGCCAAGCCAATCCCGCGTATCAACGTTGAAACCTCGACAGAACAGAGAAGAATTTTTAACACTGAAGACATTTGCAATTCGATCACCCGGTGTTACATCATTGCCAACACAATCCTGACCGTTCTGTGGCACCATGTGTATTGCAATCTGGTCTGACTCACCCGGATTGTCTTCGTTAAAAGTACAGGGGTTCGCACTAATACAATCTCCGGTATAAAACGGCACGTCCGTACCCATCGGATCATTGCTGCCAGCCTGGCGAATAAACTGCGTCATGTAAGAAATGGCAAACGTACCATTCGCATCGAGATTGGTATCAGCACCCTGCTGTTTAAACAACCTGGAGGAGGTTGACAGATACTGCACAACCATCAAACTTATAAATAGCCCAATAACAATGGCTATCATCAATTCAATTAAGTTAAGACCGGCTTGCCGTGATAACAGGTTTTGCTTCATGGCACGAACCTCAGCGTCATTGATTCTCTCTGCTGATCCGCTGAATCAACATCGTTAGACAGTGACCTCCCGAACCAACTGGTTTCAACGACGACGGTGGCTCCCAGCTCATTACATGCAGTGGTATTCGTCATCACGCCTGCAACCGGATATTCGCAACTTATAGTCGTTTGCCAGCCTGTTACCTGCTCTCGATCTTCGGCCTGATTTTCAAAACCACCATCACCAACACAAAATGCATCAAAAAGATCAAAGGCCTGCAATTGATCAGGTGTACATGCATCTGCATCATTACCTGCGCTATCTGCACATGAGGTTACAGCCGCCGCGGTATCGCAATAGTTTGTACCGGGTGCGTTGTAGGTGCCCAGGTACTTCGACGGTTCAATGCCGTTGCTTCTAATCCGGTCTGCAATATCCTGCGACTTGGCAACCACAAAACTGCGTTGTGTCGTATCCATCGTCACACTGATGGTACCCAACTGCAGACCAGCCATCCCAACCACACCAAGTGCAAAAATAACCAATGCGATCAGCACTTCAATAAGCCCCACTCCACGCTGAGCCTCAACGCGATGTTGAACTGTGAACAGTGGAGTCTGCTTATTGCGTGCAGCTGTCAGTAGCATCGATAGGACCCTCCGTGATTTTCCCAACACGGTTAACCGTAATCAGTCGGCCGGATTGCTTGTTAGTGGCACTAGAGCACAAGGCAACAGTGAACGCGTCGTCAACTACCCAACCACGCGGATTAAAAGTTATGTACTGTGTGTCGAAGCTCGCATCGGCCACCAGGGTGCGACCACTTTCCGAAATTTTTATTGTCTCGTCGGCATCGCCTGTAAAAGCCTCACCATCTAAAAAGCTGGCGTTTTCATAAACAGTAATCTTGTCACTCCAGTCACCGGGGTCGTCACGGCTAATGGTCACATAGCTCGCGCGAGCGCGGGCTTCACTGCGTGCGAGCTTGAGCAGCGACGTAATCCGACGGGATTCCGACAGTAGCGATTGCTTTTGAATCAGGCCACCAAATTGTGGCACTGCAAAGCCTGCCAATATGCCAATGATCACAATCACGACAAGCAGCTCTACAAAGGTGACACCGGAGTGTTTGTTCCGTGCAGGAAAATTCATGGTCAGCGAGAGTGCTTCTCACGTAGGTGCAAAGGCAATGTGCCGCAATTGTCAGGCCAAGGATTTGTGAAGCGATTGGCTTTCCTGCGCACGAATCAAATCCGGCAATACCTAAACAATTGTCTAATTCAGCCGATCATTTCCGTAGCCAGGTAAATAACTCGTTAATGGAGAGCAGCAGTGCAGAATCGACAAAACGGCTTCACACTTATAGAGCTAATGATCGTGATTGCGATCATCGGTATTCTTGCCGCGGTCGCGGTTCCGGCATATAGCAAATACGTGACAGAATCTCGTCGTGTAGACGGTCAGGTAACACTGCAGGCAGTAGCACAACAGATGGAACGCTGCCGCACACAGAATTTTAGGTACGACGGATGCTCAGCCGCGACTAGTACTACTCCATCTGACGCCGGTTACTACAATATCGCGATCACTGCCGGAACCACTCCCGATGCCACGACTTTCGAGCTAACCGCTACACCGGTAGCTGGCGGGTCGCAAGCCAACGATACCGAATGCAACGCAATGACAATCGACGAAAGCAGAAATTTACTACCCGCCGCTTGCTGGTAGCCAATAAATTAGACACCAACAATGAAAAACGGCCGGCAAAATGCCGGCCGTTTTCATAGTGTTACTCTGGTAGTTACTCAGGTAACTCTACTCAGGCGTTACTTCTTCAGCCTGCGGACCTTTCTGGCCTTCGGTTTCAACAAAAGAAACGGACTGGCCTTCTACCAGAGTCCGACGCCCTTCGCCGATAATTGAACGAAAGTGGACAA
>CAYLZS010000064.1:0-13853 GCA_964388065.1 uncultured Granulosicoccaceae bacterium | reverse complement strand
CAGATAGTCGAAGAGGGGCTAAAAGTTCATATGCCCAATCTCACTGACAACGAACGAATTAATGAGGTTGCCAGAGTGATTGATGAAGTCGGTTTGGATCAGTCAAGCCTGCAGCGCTTCCCGCATGAATTTTCCGGTGGTCAGAGACAGCGCATTTCGATAGCGCGGGCCATGGTTTTGAAGCCTGAGCTTGTGGTTCTTGACGAGCCGACGTCCGCGCTGGATATGTCTGTGCAGGCACAGATTGTTGATCTTCTGCGAGATTTGCAATCGCACTATCAGCTTGCCTATATTTTTATCAGTCATGACTTGAAAGTTGTGCGTGCGCTGAGTGACGAGATCCTGGTAATGCGACAGGGCAAAGTGGTGGAGCATGGCGATGCAGAGCAGATTGTGACTGCACCGGCAGAGCCTTATACCCGGGAATTGATGTCGGCGGCGTTTGATTCGAATTAGAACTACTTGTGCTGCAAAATGTACGACCCGGGAGGAAAAGCCCGTGGAAATGACGGCCATTTGACGCAAAAAAATTGATTGTTACTGCTATTCTTTAGTGTGCAATCAAAATCAGCACAGGTTCGTTATTGGGGTTCATCGTCTGAACCTTTTCGCGATCAGGACTTCAAAAAGATTTCCGCCATTGAAATCATTTTTTCCAAGGGCGCTCCATGCGTAGATCCAAACCCATTGATATCGATATTCTGAACTCCGGATATCGCTATGCCTTGTCACTGTGTTCCAACCGTCAGGACGCAGAAGATATTGTTCACGATGCCTGGGTCAGACTGGACAATCGCTACAAAAAACCACCCGAGAAATCACTGCTCTACACCACAATCCGGAACCTCTACATCGACCGCTACCGGCGAGCGATGAAGATTCGGTTCAGTGAGTTCGAAGAGCACAGCTATGTGCCGGACACCAATGCCTTTGATGGGATTACATCAGATGAACTGGATCGATTTTTAAGACAACTGCGAGATGTAGAACGAGAGACGCTTTATTTATCGGTGGTGGAGGGCTATACCGCGGATGAAATCTCGACAATGACATCAACCGCCAGAGGTACAGTGCTCAGTATGATTCATCGCGCCAAGATAAAACTGCGCACCTGGATGGCGGGAGAAAATATTCACAGCGTCAATTTCGGTGATGTTGACACCAGGGCGGAAGTGATTGAACTGGCCACAAGAGGTAAATCAAAATGAGCCGATATCCTGATGAATCCGGAAGCACTCCGGAAGAACAGTTGATTGACTACTATCAGTCACAGCAGTTAAGTAACGACAGGTTGCATGCAATTCTCGATGACACGCAGTCTATGCGTCGTAAGCGCGTAGTCGGTTTAGCGCTTGCAGCATCTGTTTTGCTGATGTCCGTGGTAGCTCTGGTGCACAAGAATATCCTGACCACTCAACGTACCGATGTGGTGTTGCGTGAGGCTGCTTTAAATCACTCCAGTAAATTACAAATGGATGCCGAAGGTCAGTCTATGACCGAGTTGCAAAATAAGTTGCAGGAACTACCTTTTGATATAAGGCTGCCTGAGTCTGAGTGGTTTGAGCAGCTTGCATTGGTAGGTGGTCGGTATTGCACTATCAGTGGCAACCTTGCAGCACATATTAAGTTGTCTAATCCTGAAACGTCAGAGCAATACAGTTTATTTCTAACTCCTGCGGCTGAAAATCTCAAAACACTTCAGAGCCCTGAAGTCGAGGTATTCGGCGTCGATGTCAAACTTTGGCAGGAGAATGATGTGGTTTTCGCTTTTGCAGCAGCTGCTGGTGAGTCTATATGAGTAAGTTTTTGTGCGGGTCGAATCGGGCCCTTGTCAGGATTTTCTGTACTGGCATGGCTTTTACAGCGATATTGTTTAGCCAGGTAACTTCGGCATTAACTCTCGATATCGATGAAGAGTTGCAGGCCGCGTTATTTGAGTCTTACAAAGACAGAGGCGGCAACTACAAACCCAGAACTGAACACTTTAAGGAAGATGGCACTCCACTGTATATCAACCGATTAATTAAGGAAGACTCGCCCTACCTTTTGCAACACGCTCACAATCCGGTCAACTGGCATGCGTGGGGGAAGGAAGCTTTTGATAAAGCAGTGCAACAGGACAAGCCAATATTTTTATCAATAGGCTATGCGACTTGTCACTGGTGTCATGTGATGGAACGCGAGAGCTTCGAAAATGAAGAAATCGCGGAGCAGATGAATGAACAGTTCATTGCCATTAAGGTCGATCGCGAGCAGTTGCCTGATGTCGATGCGATGTACATGCTTGGTCTGCAAGTAACTACCGGGGGTGGCGGATGGCCGTTGTCTGCATTTCTGCAGGCGGATGGCAAGCTTTTCCACGGTGCGACTTATATGCCGCCGGACGGGTTTAGTCGTGTTATGAATCAGGTTGATGACCTTTGGAAAAATGACCGAAGCCAGCTCACTGATTATGCAGAAAGCCTGGCGACAGCCATTGCTGAAAACAGCGACCTGACCGGTGAAGCAAAGAAAGTCGGTGAAGCAGAAATTGCGCTGGCGCGCGAAAATCTGTTGTTGGGCTTTGACAGTTATCAGGGAGGCTTTGGACCAGCACCCAAATTCCCACGTGAGTCGACGTTGTTTTTCCTGCTGGACGTCGCGCAACGTACCGGAGACGCGGAAGCACTCGAGGCGGTCGATTTTTCGCTTATCAGAATGAGTTCCGGTGGAATTCACGATCAGATCGGAGGTGGCTTCCATCGCTACACTGTTGATGATGACTGGCTGATTCCGCACTTTGAGAAAATGCTTTATACGCAGGCCAGTCTGTTGCAAATTTATCTGCAGACATTTGAACTGACCGGCAACCAGGAACACGCACGGACTGCGCGTCGCATTGCAGACTATGTGTTGCGTGACATGACTACCGAAGAAGGTGGCTTCTACTCAGCCACAGACGCGGACTCGGAGGGTCATGAAGGAACCTACTTTATCTGGACTCCGGAGGAGATCACCGAGATTCTGACAGAAGCTGGCAGCGCCAAAGATGCAGAGCTTGCACTGGAGCTCTGGGGTGTTACTGAGTACGGCAACTTTGAAGAACGCAATATTCTGCGCCTTGAGGATTCCCTTAAGCATGTTGCAGACATATACGATTTCGAAGAGCAGGAGCTTGCCTCCAAGCTGAATCAATTTTCTGAAGCCTTGCTTGCGCGTCGCGACGAACGCATACCCCCTCTGACTGATCGCAAAATCATCACAGAATGGAATGCAATGATGAGCACGGCATTGATAAAGGCAGGGCAGACTTTGCGTGAACCTCGCTACCGCGAGGCCGGCATAAAAGCAGTTAACTTTTTACTTGAGAATAACCGCAAGCAGGATGGATCATTGTGGCGCGCTCATTTTGAAGGCAGATCAACGACACCAGCCTCTCAATCTGATTACGCCTACCTTGCCCACTCCCTGGTAACCCTGTTCGATGACACCGGTGATTCTAAATGGCTGGATATCGCAATCGATCTGGTTGACAGAATGGACAATGATTTCTGGGACGTTAAAAACAGCGGTTATTTTATTGGTGAAGTTGCAGCGTCGGGTGCAGCGCTGCCGTCCAGACCCAAAGCTATTTTTGACAACGCAGCACCCACCGGCAACGCGTTAGCGCTTAAAGTGCTGGTACAGCTTTGGAACCGGACCGGAGAAGATAAGTACCGTCAGCGCGCTGAAGAACTGGTCGCGGCATTCTCTTCACTGTTGTCGCGGGATGGCAGCGGGTTTGGTTACTTTTTAACCGGCACGAATGACTTGCTGAATGGTGAAATTGGTTCACACAGGTATGGTGCGAAAGGACGGGTGAAAGCTTCTGTTGCCTCAGTTGATGGTAAGACGGTGACAGTGGATATCGATGTTGCACCTGGTTGGCATATCAACTCAGATAAGCCGTTGCAGGATTACCTGATTCCGACTTTGCTGAGTCAATCTAATAGTTCGCCATTGCAGGACGTGAAATACCCGACGCCTGTCACACGCACGCTTGGTTTTCAGCGATCAGAGCTCAGTCTTTTTGAAGACAGTGTTCAGCTAACAGGAAGGCTGCCTGAAGTAGACTCCGACGCAGTTTCAGCTAATATTGAGTTACAGTTACAGGCGTGCAGTGATGAGATTTGTCTGGCACCTGAAACTCTGAGCTTCAAAGTACCGTTAACGCAGGTTAATCGCTCTTACTAACTTCCACAACAAGATCCACCACAAGGAAATCTTAACCCATGATGAAAAATCTGTTTCGCGCAGTATTGGTTTTTTTTAGTCTCTCTTCATTCGCCATGGCGCAGTCAGGCTATGAAGAAGTACCTAACCCACAAAAGCGGGCTGAATCAGACCGAGTAGAAGTACTGGAGTATTTCTGGTTTGGTTGCCCTCACTGCTTCGCTTTTGAACCAACGATTAACGAGTGGGCTGCAAGCAAGCCCGACTTTGTCGATTTTGTTCGTGAAGCACCGCCTCTGAACCCGAGCTGGACTCCACATTCTCAAGCCTTCTACGCATCACAGGTGCTCGGTAAGCAGGAAGAATTTTTCGAACCGTTTTTCAATGCAATTCATAAGGACAAAAAAAGGCTCAACAGTCCCAAGGCAATTGCTAAATTTGCCGGAAGCCTTGGCATTGATGAAGATAAATTCCTCAAGACAATGACTTCATTTGCAGTCGATGCAAAGATTCGCCGTGCAATGGATCTGGCGCGCAATGCCGGTATCAACAGTGTGCCGAGTGTGGTCATCAACGGCAAATACAAGACCACTGGTCGCATAGCTGGCAGCAATCAGCGTGTGATTGATGTGATCAATGAGCTGAGCGAGCAAGAGCACGCCAAGTAGCTTTTATTTGATCGCGGCCGGTCAGGCCGCGAGTCGTAAATCAAAAAGCCGCGCCGGGTAACCGGGGCGGCTTTTTTGTGAATCCGAATCTTCGTAAACAGTGTCACGGTAAATCCTGTCGAGGGGATATGTCGTTGCTGTATTCAAAGCCTTCATTGATACGTTTCACTGCGTCGTTTTATGTATTCGACACTTGATAACATCAGCCTGCTGAAATAACCTGCCTCAGACCTTCGCTAGTGAGTCGCTAACCGCGCTCTGTGGATACTCTGTGCATACTGTCGGTGTATTACTTATAAAGCTGCTTGAGCAGTATGATGTTGAAGACGTTTTCGGCATCCCCGGTGTTCACACTATAGAGCTATATCGCGGCCTTGCTGACAGCAGCATCCGACACCACACCCCAAGACATGAACAGGGTGCAGGCTTTATGGCTGACGGCTATGCACGCATCAGCCGCAAGCCGGGCGTATGTTTTGTAATTACAGGTCCGGGTCTTACCAACATCGCAACACCTATGGCGCAGGCACTGGCTGATTCAATTCCGATGTTAGTGATCTCAAGTGTTAATGACTCAATTGCGACCCCACAGGCGCAGGGCAGGTTACACGAAATGCCTGATCAGCTTGCATTGAGCTCGCAGGTATCAAGGTTTAGTCAAACAATAAACTCAGCTGTTGAATTATATGAAGCACTTGCCAGGGCTTTTACTGTGTTTAGCAGTGCAAGGCCCGGACCCGTGCATTTACAACTGCCGGTGCAGTTACTTGGCAGTCCTGCCGATCAAAGCCTGATCGATATCATGCCGCGCTTACCGCAGCCACCCACAGCATCTGCAACTGATATCAAAGCGGCAGCCGATCTCATTAACAGTGCGAAAAAGCCTGTGATACTCGCTGGTGGTGGTGCCACCGATGCAGCTGAAGAGGTACGGTTGCTGGCGCGCAAGATTAACGCACCCGTACATATGACGATCAACTCCCGGGGATTGCTGCCGTACACAGACGAACTAGCCGTGCCTGCGAGTTGCACTTTGCATCCGGTACGCGATGTCTTAAATGAAGCTGATGTTGTAATTGCTTTAGGCACAGAGCTGGCGCAGACCGACTACGATCAATACAAAGACGATGAGTTTAAGATAAAAGGCAAATTGATCCGGTGTGATATAGATCCACAACAGGTAAACAATAACTTTGTATCTGATATAGCTTTGGTTGGAGATGTAGCTCGAACTACTGGTCTGTTACTGGAACAGGTAGTTGATAATAATGGCGACGGGGCAGAGCGTGCAGCGCGAGCGATGCGACTGGCGACAGCTGCACTCAGTGATAATGAAAAACGTCATCTGCAAATTCTGGAAGCAATTCGAGACGGTGTATCGGAGTGTATTTTTGCAGGCGATTCAACCCAGCTGATATACAGCGGCAATATGATTTTTAATACAACAAATCCGCGCCAGTGGTTCAACTCATCCGTCGGTTTTGGCACGTTAGGTTACGCGTTGCCTGCTGCAACCGGTGCCGCACTGGCGGTGCATCGAAAAAACCGTAGTGGCCAACCGGTAGTCTGCCTGATTGGTGACGGCGGCATTCAGTTTGTGCTCGGTGAACTGGGTGCATGCAAAGACGCAGGGGTACCGGTAGCCGTAGTGGTCTGGTGCAACGGCGGTTACCGGGAAATAAAGAGCAGCATGGAGCGGGCAAAGGTAACTTCAGTTGGTGTTGAGTTTTCAGTACCGGACTTTGTAGCAGTTGCCAAAGCCTACGGCATTGACGCCTTGCGGGCAGATAATGAACAGCAGCTCTGTGACGCTATTAACGAATCGTTTACGCAACGTGCCCCCGTGTTAATTGCTGTTGACGAAGAACAAATGCTAAAGTGTCCAGGGTCAAACTGAAATTACAGATCACAGATCGTTTGCAAAAAAAATGCAACGGGCTGAGTTCAAATACATCGTATCCTCACGACGGCAAAAACTACTATTGCCGGGAATTACGCAGGACTCGATTTTAATGAAACAATGAGGAGAACCATCAATGAAAAAACTATCCGCTATTAAGCAGCTTATAACAGCAAGTGCTGTGGCTCTGATGTTCAGCACCCAGGTTGCGGCCCAGGAAGTCACGCTGCGTTTCCAGCACTTCGTATCACCCAAGAGCGCTGTACCGGCTGGCTTCATGACACCGTGGGCAGAGAAAATTATGGCTGAAAGCGATGGCCGTATAAAAATAGAGATCTTCCCCGGTATGCAGCTTGGTGGCAAGCCACCTGCACTGTATGACCAGATTCGCGATGGCGTCATCGATGGCGGCTGGGCCCTGCCAGCCTACACACCTGGCCGGTTTCCCGAAGCAGAAGCCTTTGAACTGCCGTTCATGACCAACACCAGTGCAGAGCAGTCTTCACGTGCTGCATGGCTTTACACTCAGAAACACCTGGCAGAGCGAATGGGTGATGTGCATCTGATAGCAACGCATGTGCACGGTCCCGGTATCGTTCACAAGAAAGGCGCGCCCATTGAGTCAGTCGATGACTTCAAAGGCCTGAAATTGCGCGGCCCTTCGCGTCAGGCTAACAAGCTGCTTGAAACCATGGGCGCTACTGCGGTAGGTATGCCGGTACCGGCTTTCCCTGAGAATTTATCCAAAGGTGTGGTCGACGGTGGTGTGATTCCATGGGAGATTGTAGTTCCGTTAAAGGTTCACGAGCTGGCTGACAGCCACAGTGTCCCGACCGGTGATCGCTCGTTGTACAACACCTTTTTTATCTGGGCAATGAATAAGAACAGCTACGACAAGCTGCCGGATGATCTCAAAGCAATCATTGACGCCAACTCCGGGGTAGACGCCTCCGGGTGGGCTGGTCGCGCGATGGATGAAGGAGATGTAAGATCACTCAAAGTCACAGAAGGCACTGATAACGTGATTCATCAAATCAGTGAAGAAACTACTGAAGAGATTAAAGCGCTTAGTGCCAGCCTGGCGGAAGAGTGGGTTAAAGAAATGGATGGTCTGGGTCTTGATGGACAGGCTATGTTCGATGATGCAACGCAATTGATTTCTGACGAGACGAAGTAAGCCGGTATTCCAAATACTGGAATAAATGTGTAAAGCCCCGGTTTTTCCGGGGCTTTACTGTTTTTAGAGCATTAGATCTATGGCAGATTCTTTAGAACAACGTGTTGGTAACTGGCTGGAACGACCGGTGCGCTGGCTCGCATGTTTTGGCGGCATCATACTGGTAGTGATTGGCTTGCTTACCGTGATATCCATCATCGGGCGTGCGCTTACAGGGTTTGGTCTTGCACCGATACGCGGTGATTTTGAGTTGGTAGAAATCGGCTCCGCGGTTGCTGTATTCAGTTTTTTGCCCTGGTGCCAGTTAAACCGCGGACACGTTCGTGTAGACCTTATCTCCCGTGTATTGCCGCGCAGACTGGACGCTTTGCTGGAGTTGCTGGGTGATATAGCAATCACGCTAATTGCCATTGTGATCACCTGGCGTATATGGAAGGGAATGGGTGAGCGCGTAACCTGGTTTAGTCAGGAAGTGCGTGACACATTGGGCTTCGGTTTCAAACCGTTTTCGATTGAAAGTACTTTTATTCTTGGCTGGCCAACCTGGTATGGCTATGCGATAGGGGTTGTTGGTTGCGCCTTATTTACCGTGGTGTCGCTTTATACAGTATGGCGCTCAGCGAATGAGCTCATTCACGGAACCGGGTTGCGAGCTCTTAACAATGCTTAGTTCATTGTCCGGACTGGAACTGTCCTTAATTGCATTTGCGTTACTGCTACTGGCGATATTCCTGCGCATGCCGATTGCAGCGGCAATGGCAATCACGGGCTTTGCAGGCACCTGGGTGGTATTGGGTAACCCCAATGCCGTGCTTAATCAGTTGAAGTCACTTACCTACGATACCTTCTCAAGTTACTCACTAACCATTGTGCCGTTATTTTTACTGATGGGTCAGTTTGCTACTAAATCCGGAATGTCGGCAACATTATTCAACGCAGCAAGTGACTGGCTTGGTCACAAGAAGGGCGGAGTTGCGATGGCGACTGTCGGTGCCTGTGCAGGTTTTGGTGCAGTGTGTGGCTCATCGCTTGCGACGGCGAGCACCATGGGGCAACTGGCGCTACCGGAAATGCGCCGGCGTGGCTACTCAGATGCATTGGCAACCGGTGTGTTGTCTGCCGGTGGTACGCTGGGCATTCTTATACCGCCGTCAGTCATATTGGTTATCTACGCCATCATGACTGAACAGAATATTGTAAAAATGTTTCTCGCCGCAATCATACCCGGGATAATGGCCGCCATTGGCTACATGCTGGTTGTGATGATCTATGTTCGGGTACGACCGGACAGTGCTACCGTGGCAGAGCGCAAGCCTTATAAAGAACGATTGAAATCATTTTTAAAAGTGTGGCCCGTCATTCTTATCTTTGGTTTGGTGATTGGTGGTATCGCTGCGGACTGGAACTGGGTAAAGCCCGGCGTTCAAGCGTTGTTCAGCCCGACAGAGGGCGCCGCTGTAGGCGCAGTTGCAACAGGCTTGTATGGTTTATGGACGCGAGGTCTTAACCGTCATACGTTTGTAGACTGTGTTTTGAACACGGCCAGTGCGTCAGCAATGATATTTTTCATCCTTCTGGGTGCGCAACTGTTTAATACTTTTCTTGCGTTTACACAAACTCCGCAACTTATTGCTGACTGGGTTAACGGGCAGGGTTACAGCCCCATGCTGGTGCTCGCATTGATTCTGATTTTTTATCTGATACTCGGGTGCGTCATGGACAGTTTGTCAATGATACTGCTGACCATACCGATCTTCTTTCCGATCATTGAATCACTGGACTTCGGTATGACGCAGGAAATGACGGCGATCTGGTTTGGCATCCTTGCCTTGATTGTTGTGGAAGTAGGGTTAATCACACCGCCAGTTGGAATGAATTTATTTATTATTCAATCAATGGCCAAAGATATTCCTATTCAAAGGACCTATCAGGGTGTACTGCCTTTTCTGCTCAGTGATTTGATACGCGTGGCAATACTCATTGCGTTTCCGGCTATTTCGCTTTGGTTGGTTTTTTAA
The DNA here is from genome assembly GCA_964388065.1 of uncultured Granulosicoccaceae bacterium. GTDB lineage: Bacteria > Pseudomonadota > Gammaproteobacteria > Granulosicoccales > Granulosicoccaceae. The sequence continues at coordinate 3,899 of CAYLZS010000064.1, read as the reverse complement.
CCAGGGGTTGGTCTTTTAACTCGGGGTTGGTCTTTTAGCCCGGGGTTAGTCTTTACCGGAGCCAGACAACTTAAGCCTCAGTCGCAGTCTTATCCAGAACCCACTCGGGCCGGATGAAATGACAGGTATACCCGTGAGGTATCCGCTCAAGATAATCCTGATGCTCAGGTTCCGCCACCCAAAAATCACTAACTGGCTCAAGCTCTGTCACGACAGTGCCAGGCCAGAGACCAGATGCATTGACGTCGGCAATAGTCTGCTGTGCAATGGCTTTCTGTTCATCGCTACAGTAGTAAATAGCCGATCGATACGCCATACCCCGGTCGTTACCTTGTCGGTTAGGGGTAGTCGGGTCATGTATTTGAAAAAAGAACTCCAGTAACCGTCTGTAGCTAATAACATTCGGGTCGAACTCTATTTCGATGCCCTCGGCATGTGTGCCGTGATTTCTATAGGTGGCATTTGCTACATCACCACCGGTATACCCGACAACAGTTTTGCTGATGCCCGGTATTTTGCGAATTAAATCCTGCATTCCCCAGAAGCACCCTCCGGCGAGTACGGCTCTTTCTGTCATGGTTTTATCCTTTTGCTTATTATCAGGCAGTATAGGTGATTGATTAGCTGCAGGCTGCGTTCAGTTTCTCAACATGTTTCTTAATTTTATTAGTCAGTGATTCACTGGTCAGGTTCCCGTTCTCGTCAAATGCGGACGCAGCGGCAGGCAGTGTGATGAAGCCTGGCACTACAACTACGCCGAGCTCCGCCAGTGTATCGCGCAGGCGCGGAATCACTCTGATGCCACCTCGTTGTCCGGGTGAGGAAGCCATGATTGCGGCTTTTTTACTTGTGAATGCAGCCATATCCTTTTCGTCACCCTCTGGTCGTGAAATCCAGCAGAATGTATTGGTTAACAGTGGCGGCACATGTCCATTGTACTCTGGAGTGGCGACTAAAATACCGTCGTGCTGCAGCATTAGCTTTTTAAAATCACGCATTGTTTGTGGCAGGCCGTTTGCTGTTTCTTCATCTTCGCTGAAGACCGGTGCAGGGTAGTCTGCAAGATCCACAAACGTTACTTCTGCGTCGGTATTTTTAGCAATTGAGGCTGCGGCAATTGCGAGATTTTTACTAAAAGAACCACTTCTCGCACTACCGGCAAAAACAAGTATCTTAGGGTTTGTCATTGTTGTCTGTATCCTGTTCTAATACGCCCTTCAAAAAAAGGGTTGAATAATGAGAGCAAGTTGTCGAGTCCGTTTGTCGCTGTTAATTCCACACTCTGATTGTAGAGAATAGCATGCGCGTGATCGGTTTGTTTTTTGAGCTTCTTTTTGCCGTGTTATTGATTCTGTTGGTAACTATCTGTGCTTATTTCTATTTCTCACCTGCCTTTGGTGCAGCGCCCTCTGGTGATTCGTTAGTGCGATTTCAGGCCTCCTCCAATTTCAACGGGCGGCATTTTAAGAATCTTGTGACTACTGTGCGAAACACCCGTGAACCTGGCGATGTATTTCGCATCTTTGGGGATTTTATCTCGCCACCATCGGATAAAAACCCGCAACATCCGCTGCCTTCTAAAAAATTTGATCGTATGTTGCTTGAGAACGGTAAGTTTGTGTGGCTGGGTCACTCTACTGTGTTATTCAAAACATCCGAAAGGACGGTCCTTATTGATCCGGTATATCACAGGGTCTCGCCATTTCCGGTTTTTGGTGAACCGTTTGAGATGACAAAGACACCTGCCATAACTGACTTACCATCGATTGATGTGGTACTGATCTCGCATGATCACTACGATCATCTGGATCACCTCGCTATAGCTAAACTGAACTCAATGACCGGGCAGTTTTTAGTGCCGCTGGGCATAGGTTCACACTTGCAGCATTGGGGTGTACCTGTGGAAAAAATAATTGAACTAGACTGGTATGAAACCGAAACTATAGAAGGAATTGCCTATACGCTGACACCATCACGCCACTACAGTGGCCGCGGTATTAGCGATAACAAGTTAACGCTATGGGGTTCGTGGGCAGTAAAGTCAGCTGAACTAAACGTCTGGTTTAGTGGCGACGGTGGCTATTTTTCAGAATTTAAAAAGATTGGTGAGAACTACGGTCCGTTCGATATTGCCTTTATAGAAAATGGTGCCTATAACCCGGGCTGGGCTCAAATTCACATGATGCCGGAGCAATCGGTACAAGCCAGCATCGATGTACAGGCAAAGGTGTTTTTCCCTATTCACTGGGGCAAGTTTGATTTAGCGGTACATCGGTGGGATGAACCAATAGAGCGTGCAACAGTTGCAGCAAAGAAGCTCGGTGTCACTATGTATACCCCGGTGGTCGGGCAGGTTTTTTCAGTCATAGAAGCTGGCAGCAATGACGTTACTAAACCATGGTGGGAGTTGTCCGGGTTTTAAATACTGTAGTTATGACTGGTAGTTTCTTCTTAACTTCCACATCGAGTAAATGCCGAACGCAGGTCCCAGCGCAAGCGATGCCATCAGCAACGGCCATCCGGTTTTTGCAACGATCAGTGGTGTGAGCTGTACCGTAATGGTAGTTAAGGTAAAGCCGAGTGCTGTTTGAAAAGTCATTAGTGAACCGGCTTTGTCTGCCGACGCATGATCAGCAACAAGCGCTGAGAACTGAGCAGAGTCTGGAATAATAAATATTCCCCACAGAATAGCGATTGCTATTGTCAGCCATATAGCACCACCGAAGGTCAACGCGAACAGTATGGCGCTGACACCACTGATGGCCATGGCAATGATGGTTAACTCCGCTTTACCAATTCGGTCTGCGACCAGACCTGCCAGCGGGCAACTGATCGCACCCAGCCCAATGACTGCGAAGGTTGTTATCTTTGCCAGATCTTCAGCCTGAGTTTGCGGTAACTGAGTCGCAAAGCTTACCGTCAGCGCAACACTGATCCATGCCCACATGGCATACAGCTCCCACATATGTCCGAGGTAGCCGCCGTAGGCTCTTCGTATCGAGACATTGGTCCAGGCTTCTGTCAGTACCTTTGCATCGAACTTTGATTGTGAGCTGTGGAACGGGCCGTTCTCTGTTTTTAATACCAGCAGCGCTCCAATAACAGACAGCACGGACGCGATAGCAACTGTTACCCGCCAGTCAGTACCACCCAGAAAAGAAAGCAGATGGGGTGCCGCTGAACCGAGCGTCAAACCGCCAACCAGTAATCCCACCAGCAGGCCCCGGCTGCGCTGACTCCATCCGACGGCGATTTTCATCCCTACCGGGTAGACGCCCGCCAGAAAAGCGCCGGTCAGACCGCGCAGCACAATATATTCGATGCCCGGTGTTGCAACCAGCAACAGGGCGTTGGCAACTGCGGCAAGCACTGCAAACAGAGCGAGAACGTGGCGCGGGTCGAAGCGGTCGGCGAGCCCCAGCACTGCTGACACCAATGCACCGATAACAAATCCACCCTGAACTGCAGCAGACATGGCAGCTTTCACACCATCCGACAAAGTGGTCTCACGCGACATGTCCGGTAGAATCGCAGCTGATACAAACCACAGGCTCATTGCTGCAATTTCGGCAATTATCAGCAGTGTTACGCTGCGCCTCATGGCGCGATTGTCTGTTGTGTCAGTCACAGAGTTGTTTTCATGTATACCAACTTCGATGGTGTTGGTTTGTCGTTTCTATGTGGGAGTATAGTGCGCTTCTGGTCTGTTTGGTTTTGGCAAACCCTGTGCTACTTAATATTGAATAGTTACTCGAGGGTGGTATGTCAACGATTTGTAGGTTACGCCATCTTCTGAGTCGTTCAATTGAGGGCGCGGTTGAGATCCTCTATGTTCATACCCGTTATTTATAACAACTTAAGGTGTGGTGATTGGAATGACTGAGTCGAACACGGACTTG
>CAYLZS010000063.1:0-16605 GCA_964388065.1 uncultured Granulosicoccaceae bacterium | reverse complement strand
ACTGCAGTGTAGGTCATGTGATAGCGCGACCCCATATGACCGACATTGGCAAACCCTGTCGCTATACCAATGCCAATAGTGATGGGTGGCAGCCCGAGGCTTTGCATTTGTTGCGACAATACCGCAACCTCTTCCTGAATCCTGCGTGATGCGTAGAGTGAATCTGCTGCATGAGTAGTGCTCGATTCGGGTGCACCCCAGAATGCCATCACACTATCACCCATATACTTATCAACCGTACCACCATGCTGGTGGATAACGGAGCTGACCACACCAAAATATGCATTCAGCCAGTCACGCAGTCGATCAGGATCCAGCGTTTCAGCAATGCTGGTGAAGCATTTAATATCGCAAAACAAAATTGTCAGTTCACGCGAATCACTAACCGCATTCATATCGGATGGATTAGTTGTGTAGTAGTCAGCCAGGTTAGATGGTACATAGCGGCGAAAGAACTGGCTGATTTTGCGCTGATGCAATGCACGGCTCCAGTACTCTCCGGCCAGATAGGCGCAGAATAAAGCCAGCAGAGTTGCGAGCACGGAAACAAACGACGGATCAAAAGCATTTCCCGCAACGGAATAAAAAACTACAGCAACAATAAATACCGCAGTTAGAAATACCGGAATTGCCACAAACAACGGGAGCAATGCGGCAATAAGTGCAACTACAAACGCGGTTACCAGGGATGTTTTGCCACGCAGACCACTGCCGGCTAACGACTCAGCTGAACCACCGCTAATCGAAAATGAAACGGGAGAAGTTTTAAATTCAACCAGCACCAGGCCGAAGCAAAACAGCACGGCCACAGACAGCACGATCAGACAAACGATCGTATTGAGCACATAGCGGGTGCGACTGGCTGATTTAAATTGCAAACTCTGACCTTAAATATGCGGAAAACACACAAAAGCGACAAACTAATGTCACATCTGATCGCAAAAAGCACAAACATTACATTGTGAGTCACTTCAGATAATGTGAGTGCAAGCACTGTGCAAGGCGCATCAGGTAACGCCATATTCAGCATTCCCGGATTCTTAAGACAGCTCTGCGCGCATAATTTTTCTGACTGCGTTCGCCCTGTTTCAGTTACCATCTGATCCAGAAAATTAAGGGACACGTGCTTGCGAACCATCAAAAAATATCAAAACAGACGGCTCTACGACACGCAGCAGAGCAGCTATGTGACACTCGAGAAAATACGGCAGATGGTCACCGATGGTGAGGAGTTCGCCGTTATCGATGCAAAGAACGCTTCCGATGTGACTCACCATGTGCTGCTGCAAATAATCGGCGAGCGCGAAACCCGGGCCGGCACATCGATGCTCAGCAACGAGCTTCTCGCCAATCTGATTCGATTTTACGGCGACAGCCTGCAGGGCGTCATGGGTGAGCACCTCGAAAACAGTGTGAACAAATTTGTCGAAAGACAGGACCAGCTGCGCGAACAAATGCAGAACGTTCTCGACACACCAACAACCCCCTCGCCCGACAATTCTACAACCCACAACAGCAATCGATAAATCGAGCCGCTTAGCCGGGTATTCGATCACTGGCACCCTCCGGACATCCCCACTGATACTCGGCCCACTGATACTCGGGGATACCATTGTTAATCCGGCACTATTAAACTGTTCGCACTACCACCCGTCATTGCAGGCATTGCCGATCCGATGAATGATGTTATTAACAACTGTATCCTGCAGTGCAAATCAAAAAACAGCCGATTAGCATTGCCCGAGGGAGAAGATCCCCGCATACAAGCTGCCGCAGTGCAAATAAAAGAGCTCAATATAGCGTCACCCGTTTTATTTGGTGACAGTTCGACAATCGCATCTGTTGCACGAGCGCAAAGCAATGATCTCTCCGGCATCGATATAATAGACACCAAAGATCCGTCATCAGAAGAACTGAACCAGTATTTAGTCGGAAAGAGAAGAAAAATCACCACAGATAATGTCGGTGAGTTTATGCAACTCCCAATCTATCGTTCAATCGCGATGCTGCACCGCGGAGAAATAGATGCAATGGTTGCAGGGGCAGTTCTGCCTACAGCAAAGGTACTGGAGGCGTCATTTGCAGTAGGGCCGAAGCCTGATATAGAAACACTGTCCAGCTTTTTCATCATGGCACTTGGAAACCAGGAAGAAGATATAACTGACACCTTGCTATTCGCAGACTGTGCAATAAATATCGACCCGACAGAAGAGCAGCTTGCGGAAATCGCCATTACCTCCGCAGAAAGTGCCGCTAAATTAATGAATGTCACACCGCGAGTTGCGATGCTTTCATTTTCAACGCATGGCAGTGCTCGCCATGCGAGTGTCAGCAAAGTGGCAGCGGCAGTCGATATTGTCCGCCAGCGCGCACCACACATTAAGATTGAAGGTGAGGTTCAGGTAGATACAGCGCTTTCAGCAAGAGTGGCAAATACCAAGCTTGCCAGCACAGGAGATGTTGCAGGCCGTGCCAATGTGCTAATTTTCCCCGACCTTAATGCGGGAAATATCGCCTATAAGCTGGTGCAATACTGTGGCGGTGCAAAAGCGACGGGGCCAATTCTGCAAGGCTTTGCCAAGCCGGTATGCGATCTGTCCCGTGGTGCGAGCGTCGAAGATATTATCTCTGCAGCGGCGGTAACAATCACACTCGGTTAAAATCGAGGTGTCACCAGAGCGATAACAACAGGCATGCCCGGATAGTCGTTATGCCACTTCCCTCGTGCCTAAAAGATCGATACACCCGCGACTGTAATCTCTACACCGCACCAGCCAGTGCATTCTGGTACAGAGCCTGCGGGGTAGCATGTATTACTGAATCGTCGATAGTTGAAAAACACCATAGTGGCACATACCATTCACAGCAGCAGACTGATCACACCACCCGACTCGGGACCACTCAAACTATTTAGTCATTATCTGGTCATACCAAATTACCGAACACGTTCTCTACAGGAAATGTACTTTCTAAATGAGTAAAGACGACCCACAAGTACTGCCCAAGAAAAAAAGCACCAGCCTGATATTACCGGGCCAGGCTTTGCCGGCAAAAATATTAATTCTGCCGGTCTACGAACGGCCGTTCTTCCCAGCCCAGATTCAACCGCTGGTAGTTGATCGCGACCACTGGCGCAGTACGTTTGAAAAGCTGCACGAAAATGATCAGCACGTAGTCGGTCTTGTGCATGTAAGGGATGATGCTCAGGATATTCCTGATCCGACAGAATTCTCTAAAACCGGTTGCGTTGTAAGACTACACAATGTTGTGGAGCAGGAGTCAAGTATTCAGTTTATAGCGCAGGGACTGCAACGATTCACAATAAAAAAATGGCTTCGCAAAGCACCACCGTTTGCGGGATCCGTAGACTACCCGATGGAGCCGGAAGAAAATCGCGATGACGTAAAGTCATACGCCATGGCGTTGATTCAGGCAATTAAGGAACTGGTACCGCTCAACCCGCTTTATAACGAAGAGCTTAAAAACTTTCTCAACCATTTCAATCTGAATGAACCGTCGCCACTGGCGGATTTCGCAGCGGCAATTACTACAGCGCCAGGTGAAGATCTGCAGGATGTTCTGGACACTATTCCAATACTGCCACGCATGGAAAAAGTGCTTTTACTGTTGCGTAAGGAAATTGAAATGGCACGCCTGCAAGGAGAGATCAGGCAGGAAGTCGAAAACAAAATCCATAAAAACCAACGCGATTTCTTTCTTAAAGAGCAGCTTAAAGTCATACAACGTGAACTCGGTATTGCCAAAGATGATCGCACTGCCGATATAGAACAGTTCAATCGGAGAATGGACAATCGCAACCCGACAGAATCAGTAAAAAAACGCTTTGACGAAGAACTGCAAAAACTCTCAATGCTTGAGACTGGTTCACCCGAGTACGGCGTTACTCGCAACTACCTGGACTGGGTCACCAATGTGCCGTGGGGAGTGCAGTCAGAAGACAAGCTCGATCTAAAAAAAGCGCGCAGAATTCTCAATCGCGATCATGCCGGACTTGCAGATGTAAAAGACCGAATATTGGAATTCCTGGCGCTTGGTGCATATCGTGGTGAAATATCCGGTTCGATTCTTTTACTGGTTGGCCCACCGGGAGTAGGTAAAACATCTATCGGTCGCTCCATCGCAGATTCACTTGGTCGCAAGTTCTACCGTTTCAGTCTTGGCGGCATGCGCGATGAAGCCGAAATAAAAGGCCACAGACGGACTTATATCGGTGCAATGCCGGGGAAACTGGTGCAGGCACTTAAAGATGTACAGGTCGATAATCCGGTAATTATGCTTGATGAAGTGGACAAGATTGGTGCTTCGTTTCAAGGTGATCCCGCCTCCGCTTTGCTGGAAGTGCTTGATCCTGAACAGAACGGCGAGTTCCTCGATCACTACCTTGATTTACGGGTAGATCTTTCGAAAGTGCTGTTTGTTTGCACCGCAAATCAGCTGGATACCATCCCGCGCCCACTCCTCGATCGCATGGACGGTATCCGCCTCGCGGGTTATTTACCAGAGGAAAAATTCAAGATAGCGACTAAGCATTTATGGCCACGCTTGCTGGAACGCAACAACGTCGCACCTTCAAAGATTAATCTTACCGACAGTGCCATAAAAGCCTTAATAGAAGGTTACGCACGTGAAGCAGGTGTTAGAAACCTCGAAAAGCTACTTTCAAAAATTCTTCGCAAATCAGTCGTTAAACTGCTCGGTGGAAGCAGTCGTGTCAGTATCAGCAATAAAACGCTCAGCGACTACGTGGGTCCTCCTATATTCAGAGAAGAACGTCAGCTCAAGGGTATTGGCGTTGTGACCGGACTTGCATGGACTGCAATGGGTGGTGCAACACTGCCTATTGAAGCCACTGTAGTCAGTGATTCAAAGAGCGGGTTTAAACTCACCGGAAATCTGGGTGCGGTGATGAAAGAATCTGCCTCGATTGCATACAGCTATGTCACTTCAAATATGCAGCGATACAAAATCAAAACTGATCTCAGTAAAAACACTTTTGTACACTTGCATGTGCCAGAGGGTGCTACGCCAAAGGACGGGCCAAGTGCCGGCATTACTATGGCCACTGCTCTGTTGTCTCTCGCATTGAACAAGCAGATTAATTCAAATATCGCAATGACCGGTGAGCTCACATTGACAGGGCAGGTATTACCGGTGGGAGGAATCAAGGAAAAATTGATCGCCTCAAAACGACTGGGTATTAAAACCGTCATTCTGCCATTCGATAACAAACGAGACTACAGTGAGCTTTCTGCATCCGTAAGACGCGGCGTCAAGGTGCACTTTGCTGAAACGTTCGACGACGTCAGCAAAATAGTATTTAAGAGCGCATTCCTGGGTTAGTGAACACAACCACCATGCACTTTTCAAACAATCGGTCAGTGGGCCGCCTGATTACTCTGCCAGGGATACGGGCTGACGCTGCCGTCAATTTTTTCGAGATAGACTTTTAACTCTTCTTTGTCGCCAATCAATTGCAGCATGTAAGCTATAACATTATCCGATATACCCTTCTGCCAGCTGCCTAGCGTGCCATTTTCTCGCTGATAGCAGCGTAGCTGCTGATACAAGTCTGCGATAACCTGTGAATTCGTCACAGCCGACTGTTGCACAGCGTTGGCATCAACCAGGTTCATGCATTCAACGTGGGCAATTATTCTGGCAATAGCAACAGTTGCCTCTGCTCTTCCATCAACAGCACTTTCAACAACCGAAATAAACTCGTTTGCCTGTGACGTCGACAACACCAAAAATTTTGCCGCGGCAATTACGCCATGCAGATGCTCAGGGTCTTGCTGCAACAATTGCTTCAGACTTGTGAGCATGTGTTCAGCACTTAAGCCAGTAAAGCCTTTCGCTATCAATAACCCACACAATGCCTCTGAATCATCCGGCTTAATTCTCAGCGCCAGGTTAAAGTGCGTGAATGCCTGACTGATTGCAAGGGCGACAAACTCATCAAGATCACCACCCGGTTGCAAGCCAAGTCGCTTCGCAAGGCAGAGTTTCATGTGACCCATAAGTACATGTGCATCAACATCCTGCGAATTGCTGTTGATTGCCTGCTGAACAGCAGATTCATTGACAGAGCTGTAATTCAGATTTGCATAAAAGCCCTGGCGCTCAGCGCTGGTCATCGCCTCAAGTGAAGCAGCAAGCGCTTGCCAGTTGCCGTTATTAATAAGATCAATGGCAAATACCGCATCACACGGAGATACTGCATAGTCGTGCGTCTGCTGACTACAGAATGGACCGACCTCTTTTGGCTCGCTACCGGAATCTGGCTCGATGTCCGGGGTCGCATAAGCATCAATGAACCATGCAAGAAAGTTTGCCAGCGCCATCGTCAGACACGTGGCAATAACTGCATCAAAACCAGGTGCGAACCATTGAAATGCAGCCAGCAAAACAGTCAGCAGCAGAGCAAAGAGTACAAACACTGATCGGTTTAGATCGAGTCTGCCAACCAACAAATAGATGATGGAAATGCACGGTAGTACGATGAGATAAGACACGGATACGCTCCGATCTGTGGCTGGCACAGCGATATCAATAAGACCGGCATCTTACCGGAGAGCGCTTTTTATGGGTGTGACCAGGCAGTGATTTAGCCTGACCGGTTTCGCTTAAATTGCCTGATCCTCGGGCCAAATCCCGCTATAGGACAACGGATTTCACATATTTACCTGCAAAGTGACGGCAAAGTAACGAGGACAGGCAAATTTCGCCGGGACGCTTAAGCACCTCTGACAAGCGCTGCAGCGGAATCTCCGGTCTGGCTGGAGAGACTGTCTTGCTGACGTTGCGAGCCATACCTCAGGAACAGATAAACAGTGATTTGCACACCAAAAATTAATGATGCAAGACACAGGTGAAGCGGTTGAACAAACGCCGGAATACTCAGGCGATCCATAATCACACCAATAATGATCGTGGATACAATGAGTCCGCCCAGAGCCATCGTAAACCGTCGCATCGGATTGCTTGACGGTATGTGTTTCCACACCTGATAAACACACCAAAGGTTAGTAAATAATATCAATGACGAAAAAGACCGGTGTACTTTGAATATCAGTGGTAGTTGCTCGATCCAGATACTTCTTGTATCTGCACTGCGAGCAATGATATCGATAGCTTCCCTGACCTGTGTGCCCATGATCATTTGCAACAGTGTCATACCCATGGCAAACATCAGTACAGTTCGAAATGAATCCGGTAGTTGCTTTATTCCGTCAGTGCTGATCACTTCTTTCTGTGATCGCATGACTGCACATATGAGCATGGCAACAATTACCTGAGCCAATAACATGTGTACCGTGACCATTGCCGGATGGAGATTACTCGCCACAACACGAGAGCCCAGCCAACCCTGAAAAACTACAGCAAAAAAAGCCGCCACGGAAAGTCTGGTCACCAGATTGTTAGTTGTTCGAAAATGACGAGAGGCCAACATGGTTAAAAAAATCAATATGCCGATCAGCACACCGACCAGACGGTTCGAGTATTCAATCCAGGTTTTTTTTGCGTTAAAAGCGGTATTCGCATAACCGCGTTCGGCATAGATTTGCTGGTAGTTATCCGGCAGCTGACTTTCCTGAGTGGGTGGAATCCATTGTCCAAAACAGGTTGGCCAGTCGGGACAACCCATGCCTGAGCCAGTCGCCCGAACAGCGCCCGCTATCAAAATCAGGCAGTAGACCGCTGCAACGGTGAGCATTCCGAGGCGACGAAACCGATGTAATTTTGCGTCAGTCATATCTGTACGTAGGATCTGTAGGGCAATATCGATGGTTTGGCTGAACGAAACGACGGCAGCACAGGCCAGCCCGAGGTGATGGTAGAGTTCACAACCGACCTTGAAGCCGACCATGGACGGACAAAATTAATTTTCGCACACAAGCTGTTCCGACGGGTCCCGTAATGCGAAAATGTTCTATAGTACAGGGATAGCGATGTGCCTTGAAATGGCACAAAGCACCAGCGGCAATCAGTATAAACCTGTTGTACCCCCTCAGGTGATCAATGTTGCTGCAAATTTTGAGTTCGACAATAAAAATGAATACAAACGAACCACAAACAGACCAGCCAAGCGCTCTGCAACTGCTTGACCTTCGGTTTACCGCAGCGAATTTCATGTTGCTGGAAAAAACCGCACGGCCAGAAAATCTGACGCCCGTAATGCAGATCTTCACAGATCAGCTTATCGATCTGGGCTTCATTTATTCGCACGAAATATTAATTGAGCAATGTATTGGCAAGGCCCTGGATCAGCATGCACGCATGTTGGTCTTTCTCAATGCTAATCAGAGCGGCTATGCACTGCTGACTGATCTCTATCACGTGAAGAGCTGGGTGTACTTTACCCACTACTTCGACGAGTACCGCAGGGTTATCACCACGTGTCAGCCAGGTGCGCTGCACCTGGAGCAAATGCGTGAACAATCCAGCACCTCTAACTTTTTACTTCAGAATACCGGGTCAAGCACACTGGCAGCCCAGTGGAAGAAACACAATCACACGATAGCATCTAAATTTCCCACAGAAAAAGCGCTCCTGTTGGATCTGCACCAGCAGGTTAACGCAGAGCAGGAAGCGTACAGAATGTACACTGATCTCCTGCTCGATTGCGTAGTACTGCGCCAGTCAGATACTCAGCTGGTTGGCCTTACCCATACTGGCGCTGACAGTTACTATTCCGCTGTTACTTCAAAGTCTGCCAGACGACCGAAGCCAAAGATCGAAGAGTGGATTGGCAAACGCAAAAGGGCGATAAAACCGAGTCTGAACTATCGCAATGCAGCACTGACCGCAAGTGCCGCGGTTTTCGGACTACTGGTTTATAACATTGCTAATTATGAATCAGATAACACCACAATAAACCCGGACTATAACCAAAGTACACAGTCACCTGCATCAGCACTGCCACGTGAACTACCGATACCGGAAGAACAAGAACCCGCTATTGCGATAACACCCGCAACCAACACAGTGAGTATTACTGACTCACTGCCAGAACTGCGACGCTCAACAGACAGTGCTGCGACTTCAACCGATACCAAACCTGAACAATTTGTTGTGGCGTCTGAAGAAGACGAGATGTGGCGAATTGCGGTGGAAAACGCCGAGTTTTACTTAATGTCTAACGACGGTGATCCGACCCCGTGGATTCGTACCGCAAGAAAGATGGCGGCAGGGTTTAAAGGCGACGATCCGCGGCTTGCGCGCACCTATTTTCTGGCAGCGCTACTGGAACGTGATCCTAAAATCGCAGAACAACAATATAACCGCGCACTTAGCATTCAAACAAAATCAATCGGTCTATATCACGCAGAAACAGCGCAAACTCTCGAAGCGCTGGCCTGGGTTGCTGAAGGCTCACGAGATGCACTGGAAGACGCCATCACCCACCAGCGTCTGGCACTAAACGTTTATCGCAGTATCTTTGGCGAAGATGCAGAAGACACGCGCGCTGCACGCTGGAAACTTCAGTACTTTCAGGATCGATTGGCAGGCAGGCGCCCGAAGTCAGATGAAAATCGCAGACTACTGCCATCACTCGCTCGCTTTGCGCGCTGAGTTCCAGGCAAATAATGTCTGTTGTGGTTTAATCCCGAACCCCTTTTAAAGGACCGGGCCCTTAAATTCAAACGCAGCGTTAACTGGCCGCTTAGCTTTTACGGGCAATAAAACTCTCAATCGCTTCAACACTCAGACGCCCTGGATTGTTACCAAGTAACTCACCTTCAGGGTTAAACAACAAGTAGGTCGGAGTGCCGCGCAAGTTCTCTTCTGTCATGCCGTAATAGTGCGATGCAATAATCGCAATATCACCGACGTAGCTTGGGAAGCTTGGCTTATTATCAGCAATATACTGTTTTACTTTTGGAAGACCCTGGAAACCATCCAGTGCAATACCAATAACTTCTGCATCATCATCTTTGTGCTTGGTGTGAAATGCAGAGATTTCCGGTTTATCGATGTGACAAACATGGCAATCCGTGGCCCAGAGCATAACCAGCGTCCACTTGCCTTTGCCGGTCAGATCTTCGAGCAGGGTGTCCTCACCGGAATCAACAGACTGAAGCTCCATTGCACCGGCAATTCCACTGGATAAAACCAGTGACAGTGTCAAAAACAACCTGATACAGGTGCTGCGGATTGCTTTTGCGTGTGCCATAAGTGGTTTCATGATCAATTTTCCAGTGGATATCGAATGTAGAACGAAAGTGTATGCTCAAAGTTTCCATTCGAATCGTGACGAAGCGAAAATAAACGGAATTTCCAACATGCCCGGATGCAATATCTGGCGCAACACCAGGCTGGTAACACTGAGGTAACCAAGCACGAGACAAATAGCGCGCCATTAAGCCTGCGCCTGTTCAAAATTCTGGCAAACACCCACGCAAAAGCGCATCCAACGGTGTTTAAGTTGAATCGACAATGATAGTTGTGTACCCCACAAGACCACAATTCTGCAGTTGCGCCAGATCGATGATCACAAACTACCAGAGCGGACAGACTTCGTTATTTGCCAAACCCTTGCGCTATATAACATCTGCCGCACGAAGTTCTGAAAATTCTTCATCGCTCATACCGAGATAAGATTTCAATACTTCAGCAGTATGCTCACCAAGGTCAGGACCACCTCTATCTGTTCTGCCCGGAGTCTTCGAAAGACGCGGATGAATGGCAGCAACGTCAAGCTCACCACCTGCATATTCAACCGACTCAAACAAACCGCGTGCACGATAGTGCGGATCGTTGAACATATCTTCGACACTGTATATCGGGCCACACGGCACTGCTGCATCAGTGAGTGCGTTAAGTACTTCTGAAGAAGTGATTGTTGCGGTCCATTCCATAATGGCTTTGTCTATTTGCGTCTCATGTTTAACACGGCCTGCGTTGTCTGCCATTCGTTCATCATCGGCAAGGTCACTGCGACCGGCACATGTCATGAGGCGTTTGTATATGGAGTCCCCATTGCCGCCAATCACTACGTACTTATCGTCACTGCACAGGTAAGTGTTGGTAGGTACTATGCCTGTTAGCGTTGAGCCAGAGGGCTCACGAATTACTTTTTCCGCTGAGTATTCAGGTACGACTCCTTCCATCATGTTGTAGACGGATTCAAATATAGAAACATCAACCACCTGCCCGCGTCCGGAGCTGGTACGACCAAACAACGCCAGCAGCACGCCGATAACAGCATGCATGGAGGCAAGTGTGTCACCCAGGCTCAGGTTCGGTCTGACGGGAGGCCGGTCTGTAAATCCATTAACGTAACGAAAGCCTCCATAAGCTTCACAGGCAGATGCATAGCCTGGTTGTGATGCACGCGGACCAGTTTGCCCATAACCACTAACACGGGCAAAAATGAGTTGCGGGTGAGTCTTGTTCATGACATCAGGATCCATACCCCACTTCTCTAAGGTTCCCGGACGAAAATTTTCCAGCACCACATCAACCTCGGCCATCAGTTTTTTAACAACTGACCGGCCTTTGTCAGTCCTGAGATTCACGGTTATGGATTTCTTGTTACGCGCGATACTTTGCCACCAGTAGGAAGTGCCTGTCGAATCGAGCTTACGCCACTTACGAATACCATCACCGCTGCCTGGCGGCTCCACTTTTATAACCTCAGCTCCAAAGTATGCCAGCACACAACCGGCCTGAGGTCCTGCTATCAACTGGCCCAGCTCAAGTACTTTAATACCGGCCAAAGGCCGTTGATCGTTCTGCAAGGTGGCTCTCCGCATCTTTCTGATTAAGTCCGTCGTACCGGAACTTCATACAACTATACAGCTTGCCGCGATGTTGAGCGTTTCGCCCTGCAAATAAAAAATCCGGCTTAAACACGAAGCCACAGGTCAGTCGACGAATAGGCGTACAAGGTTAAGTAAAGTACACTGGCAGCAAGCTTATAATCTGCGGAGCCTGTTGATGGCACACAATTCATACGAATTGGATCTGAACAAAAACACTGCTAACTACACCGCACTAACACCATTGAGTTTTTTACAGCGCGCAGCGGACGTCTACCCAAATTATCCCTCAGTTGTCTATGGAGCTGCGCAATACACCTGGCAGCAAACCAGAGAACGGTGCACACGACTTGGCGCGGCTCTAAGCAGGATTGGTATCACTAAAAACCAGACCGTTGCGATCATGGCACCGAATATCCCCCCAATGTATGAGGCGCACTTTGGTGTACCACTCTGTGGTGCTGTACTGAACTCCATTAATACCCGGCTCGATGCTTCAACAGTGGCGTTTATTCTTGAACACTCAGAGGCGAAAGTACTAATTGCAGATACTGAATATTCCACAACTGTTGCGAAAGCGATCAAACAGCTCGACAACCCGCCAATCATTATTGATATAGAAGATGCATCCGTCACCGATGGCAATCGACTTGGCACCATAGAGTACGAAGAGTTTCTGCAAACAGGAGATCCCGAATTTACCTGGTTAACACCACAGGACGAATGGGATGCAATCAGCCTTAACTATACGTCAGGCACAACCGGAAATCCCAAAGGTGTTGTATACCACCATCGCGGCGCTTATATGAACGCGATAAGCAATATTACTGGTTGGGAGATGGGTGATCACCCTCGCTATCTTTGGACACTGCCAATGTTTCACTGCAACGGCTGGTGCTTTCCATGGTCTCTGGCTGCAATAGCAGGTGTCAGTGTGTGCAGCAGAAGTGTTACTGGTGCCGGAATATATGATGCGATAAAAAATCATCAGGTCACACACATGTGCGGTGCACCTGTTGTACTAAATTTGATTATCAACACCAATGAAACCGAGCAATTTAAACCCGACTACATTGTTAAAGTGATGACTGCAGCAGCACCTCCTCCGGCACCGATATTACAGGCAATGGAGGACCGCGGTTTTCATATGACGCACGTATACGGCTTAACTGAGACCTATGGCCCTGCCGTGATGTGCGCATGGAAGAGCGAATGGGACACACTACCGCCTGATCAACGCGCACAACTCAAATCCCGTCAGGGTGTCAGATACCAGGTACTTGAAAGCCTTGATGTACTCGACCCCGAAACTTTGGAACCGGTAAAACGGGATGGCAAATCCGTCGGTGAAATCATGTTTAGAGGTAACATCGTGATGAAGGGCTACTTCAAAAACCCGGAAGAGACCAATCGCTCATTCGCCGGTGGCTGGTTTCACTCAGGTGATCTGGCCGTGATCGATGAAGACGGATATCTGCGAATCACTGACCGCTCAAAAGATGTGATCATTTCGGGGGGTGAAAATATATCTTCTATTGAAATAGAAAATACGCTCTATGGTCATCCGGACGTTCTGGAGGCGGCAGTTGTAGCAATGCCGGATGAAAAATGGGGGGAAACACCGTGTGCCTTTGTCAGTTTGAAACAGGGCAAACAGGCAAGCGAAAAAGACATGATCGATTGGTGTCGGGACAACATGGCTCATTTCAAATGTCCGAGTCGGGTTGTGTTCACAGAATTACCAAAGACTTCAACCGGCAAAATTCAGAAATTTAAGTTGCGAAAGCAACTATCGGACGGTTGAGACAGAGCAAGTCTTCCGGGATATTTGAGCACAGCATCCTTCACCGCATCCGGCACCGCAAACAGGCACAGATTCAGGCAATCGACCGACCATTGCGACGATGGCAGGCTGTAACAGTAAGCAAACGACACCATTGAGTATCGAAACACGAAAAGGTTCAATTCAAAGGAGGAATCTCATTGAATAACCCCTGAAAACTGTTACTATTTCGCCATCAGAATGACTAAACGGATACATTCTGATACCAAAATGTCAGTTTTATGACGCCCCGCGAAGAAAAAGCAGGCGTAATTGATTAACCTTCTCTTCTGTGCTGTCCATCACGCGGGCAGTGTTGAACAGGTAATCGGTCGCTATCGCTAACCCGGATGTTAGCGTGAGACGTAATTGGAAGTTATCGCTGCATGAACACAACTCAGAAAAACGACAACAAACACGCCAGTACGCGTCGTGTGTCGAGCAAACGCTCGTCTGCCAATCGTAGTGTTTTGGTTTGCGATTTGAGTGGCAATCACACCGATCTGTCGGTTGCGATCGAATCTGCAGGCTGGAGGGTCGATACCGCCAACAGCACCGCTGCTGCTGAAAAGCACCTCTACTCTTCCGAATATCACGTTGGTGTGGCGCTGGTTACATCACCTGAGCAGTTGCAGGAACTCGACGAAATACTAACCAAACATCATATTCACTGGGTTGCAGTTGTGGCGGCAGATCTGGTCGGGGAAGAACCGGTCGCAGCACTTATATCTGATCACTGTTATGACTATCACACGCTTCCCTGTGACGAGAATAATCTGGTTGCAACACTGGGGCACGCCTATGGCATGTCTGTGCTGAGACCAAAACCTGCCATGCAGGACATCATGGCCGACGAAGACACGAAAATGGTCGGCAAAAGCGAATCGATGCTGAGCCTTTATACGACAATTAAAAAGTCTGCTCGCGTCGACGCGCCGGTAATGATCACTGGCGAAACCGGCACCGGCAAAGAGCTGGTAGGCCGCGCGCTTCACAACCAATCACCCCGCGCTGACGGTCCATTTGTGACGGTAAGCTGCGCGACAATTCCGGCCAACCAAATCAGTGAAGTTCTGTTTGGAACGGGTTCGGAATCAGGAAAGCTTGAAGATGCTAACGGCGGTTCTCTATTCCTCGACTCAATTACAGACCTGCCACCGACGCAGCAAATGTTGCTGCTACGATTTATGCAGTCTGGCCAAATTGAAGATCATCGGGGCGGACAACGCAGCATAGATGTTCGCATCATTACATCAAGCCATAACAGTATTGATGATGCAGTCAAAAACGGTACGTTCCGTGAAGACTTGTACTACCGGTTAAACATACTGCATATCGAGATTCCACCACTGCGTGATCGCATAGGCGATGTTGACAGTCTCGCACAATTTTTCTTTAACAAGTTCTCCTCTGCATCGCCGGGGCGTATCAAAGGCTTTTCCCAACAAGCTAAAATTGCCATGCATCAGCATCACTGGCCTGGCAATGTTCGCGAGTTGTTGAACCGCGTTCGTCAGTCACTGGTAATGTGTGAGAGCAGCTTAATTCAAGCCATGGATCTTGGGCTCGGCGCGCTGGGCAGCAATGACGGTGAGAACGACGCACCAACCAACCTCGATGAAGTTCGAGCAAAGGCGGAAGGTGATTTCATTCGAAAAGCGCTGGAACGCAACTATAACAACGTGACTGAAACGGCAGGGCAACTTGGTGTATCGCGAGTCACTCTGTATCGCTTGATGAAAAAGTACGGTGTAAACATCGCCGGCAGTGGTCGCCGCAAAGCTGCCACCAGCAAGTAGCTATAAAGGTCTTTCTGAAGCTCCGGACGCGAACCCGCGTCCAGAACTTATTTAGCTTAATTGAGGGCAGCGGTTGCCATATCTCAATCCAGGTAGCGGCCGCTATTAGCTCGCTGTAACCATTTATCTACAACTCGCTCCACCCCTGCTTCTGCTGCAAGGCCGAATTTCTCCGGCAGTGACTTTTTGCTTTCATAGGTTACCCGGTAAACATCGGCAGTCTCACAGCTGGTGACGATGTATTCGTCACTGGTTAAAACTTCATCGATTAAATTCATATTCAATGCTGCCTGACCACTCCAGGTTTCACCGGTGGCGACCGTTGCAATATCGGTTTGCGGTCGGAATTTGGAGATAAAGTTTTTAAACTGGTCATGGATAATCTGAATTTCGGCCAAAAACTTCTCTCGGCCTTTGTCTGTGTTTTCCCCCATTACAGTCAGCGTTCTTTTATATTCACCGGCTGTTAAAAGCTCTACATCAATATCGTACTTTTTTAGCAATCGGTGGACGTTCGGTATTTGAGCCATCACGCCGATCGAGCCGATAATCGCAAACGGGGCCGCAATAATTTTGTTGGCAACACATGCCATTAAATACCCGCCACTGGCGGCGACTTTATCGACGCAAACAGTCAGCGCAATGTTCTTGTTTCTTACCCGCTCGAGCTGAGCTGCAGCAAGCCCATACCCATGTACGGTGCCTCCGCCGCTTTCAACATTGATCAACACTTCATCGTAGATGTCCGCCACAGACAGTACGGTTGTGATTTCGCGACGTAAACTGCTGACCTGACTGGCTCTGATGTCTCCTTTGAAGTCCAGCACAAACATGCGCTTGCGTTTTTTTTCATCGACGATGGTTTCACCATCACCGCGACTTTTAGCCGCAATTTTGGCAGCTTTTTTATTGGCTTTGTCTTCGAGCTTCTTGGTTTTCTTTTTATTCTTAAATGTACTCTTCAAGTCCTCGGCATCGAGTACAACGGCGTGCATCGCATCTTTGTTGTTATCCAGCTGTTCGTTTATGTGGGTGACCGTGATACTGCCTTTCTCACGCCTGCCCTTGCCACCGATCGTAGAGACCACCACGATCAACACCAGCAACAATAGAAAAAACGTCAGTATTTTGGCCAGAAACAGACCGTAACCTAAAAAAAACTCGCCCACGCTTGTTTATCCCGTAATCTAATCAGTTCTCT
>CAYLZS010000062.1:0-4846 GCA_964388065.1 uncultured Granulosicoccaceae bacterium | reverse complement strand
CCGGTTTCTTTCAATGCAGATTCAATTGCCGCTTCAATGTCGGCAGCTTTGGATACATTTTTTCCTTTGCCACCACACAGACGGGCAAATGTAGAGAAAGACGGATTAACAAGATCCGTCTCCCACACTGGCCATTCACCGGAGCGCTGTTCTTTTGAAATTTTTCCAAGCTCGCTGTTGTGCAACAGAATATGAGTGATGTTCATTCCGTATTTGACTGCGGTGGTAAAATCCATCGGGTATTGACCAAAGCCGCCATCACCAGAGATTGAAATAACTTTGCGTCCTTTAAGAGACTCTATATCTTGCGTTGCGGCCCAGGCACCCATGCCTGCA
The DNA here is from genome assembly GCA_964388065.1 of uncultured Granulosicoccaceae bacterium. Classification (GTDB taxonomy): domain Bacteria; phylum Pseudomonadota; class Gammaproteobacteria; order Granulosicoccales; family Granulosicoccaceae. The sequence goes on along the minus strand of CAYLZS010000062.1, from coordinate 4,510 downwards.
GGAAAACCAAAACCAATTGAGCCAAGGTAACCTGACATCAACACTCTCTGTGTACCTTTAGTTTCCAGGTAACGACCAAATGAGTAAGTATTGTTGCCCACATCAACGGCAAAGATTGCGTCATCAGGTGCGAGCCTACCCAGTGCTTCAAAGACTGCAAAAGAATGAATTCCTTTACCAACATCTTCTGCAAGGCGGCGTTGTTTTTCATCTCGCCAGGCGGTCCAGCGCTCGGCGTTTTCTGTGATCTGGTCATCCGCCTCTTTGCTGCGTGTGATACGCGGTGCGGCAGCTTTACAGAATTCACCAATCTCAGACCAGATAGGTAGTGCTACTTTGCCGAACTTACCTAGTTGCATACGATCGTAATCGACCTGAATCATTTTACGCTTTGGTGTTATACCCGTGTGATTCGAGAAACTGGCACCAAAGACAATCATTGCATCTGCAAGAGTCATAAACCAACTCGCGATGGGCGTTCCAGAGCGGCCCAGAACACCACCCGCATTCGGATGGTCATCTGGTATCAGGCCCTTTGCTTTAAATGTAGTCAGCACTGGAGCACCAAGAGTTTCGGCGAGTTTTATAATTTCATCGCGTGATTCCTGCGCACCATGGCCCACAATAATCACAGGGCGTTTGGCACCAGAGAGCATTTCAACCGCAGCATCGATATCTTCGTCGGTTGGCTTGATGCGATGTCCGCCAATCCGTCCTTCAGGGCCAGTGGCTTTTTTACTCGACGGAATAGTTTGAATGTCATCTGGAAAAATAAGATGTGCAACATCTTGTTCGACAATTGCGTTTTTACACGCCAGTGTCATGAGCTCGGCATGCTTTGAAGTAGGGAGCACTGTTTGAGAAAACTTTGACACAGCCTGAAACGCTGACGAGAGATCGATATCCTGAAATGCACCAGGGCCAAACACCTGAGTTTGGACCTGACCTGTCAGCGCCAAAACTGGCGCACGATCTACTTTAGCGTCCCATAACCCTGTGAGTAGATTAGTGGCACCCGGCCCTGCAATTGTAAGGCAGGCTGCAGGCTTGCCTGTAAGCTTGCCATATGCCGATGCTGCAAAAGCGGCCGCGCCCTCATGTCTAACACCATAGTATTTGAGTTCGTCACGCCCGACTGAACGACGGATGGCATCGGCAAGTCCAAGATTCGAATGGCCAACCATGCCGAATACGCTCTTCACTTCCCAGTTAACCATGGTCTCGATCATCACATCTGATACGTCTCGCTCATGGGGTGCCTCGGGTTCAATCCCTACAAAAATTTCTCCATCACGAATATTGAGGGGAAACATTTTTTGTCCGTGATCTTTCACGCCACCACCAGGTGGCTTGCCTGTCAGTGGATCAAAATCCCAGCCGTGCCATGGGCAGCGAATCCAGCACTTGTCTTCAACGCCTTTTTCTATCGAGCCTTCACCCAGCGGTCCGCGCTGGTGGGGGCAGTGGTTATCCATCGCCGCCCATTCTCCCTCGTGATGAACCAGACAAACAGATGTTGTCCGCGCCGTGACTGTTTTTACACGGCCCTCCGGAAGATCATCAACATGAGCTACCTTGATCCATTCCACATCTGCATCTGCTTCTGACATAACACGCCTCCGTACAGCGTAAATTTGTTTGTGATTATCTCCACGTGACTCTGACCACGCTAGGTCCGATGTAACAAGCGAGAAATCAACCCTGAGATTAGAAGCCTTCTAAATCGCAAAGACCTTGTTGCGCTGATCATCAAAAGCCCATGATTGCCGCATTATTGTATACCGTAACATTGATGAATTACACGAACACTTATCACTGCGTTTCACGCTACTGCCTCATTAGAACCTACCTATAATGTTGCAATGAAAGACGGTATCTGCCCCCCTGTATTATGAGTAGTTCGTTCCTACCTCTACAACTTAACTTCTCCTGCCTTCATGCTCTTTAATTTGCGTATACGACATCGACGACAACCTAACAAATCGCGGGTTACCATGGATGTCTATGTAGTTGTTTTTAAATAAAATTACCCCCATGATCTGGAGTACCTATTAGTTTCAAGCGTTTTGCCTAGTTACTACCAGGGGTGCCTATGCAGTAGTTGCGACGGCGTGCGACCTCTTCCCTTTTGTTTCCACATAGCAGTTGCAGGTTGCAGGTTGCAGGTTGCAGCTTATATTCAGCCTCACCTCTTTTGATTCTGCATCGGGTCAGTTTACTAATAAGGATCCTGCAACCTTAAGTTAGTGCGCTTCAAATGGTACGAGTAGTCCCCGTCGATAATGGTGACACCAATTTCACCCGTACCGCGTTCCAGTGCTGAAAGGATAATTGCACTGGCCATTGGACGATACGCTCGGTGAGTTGATGCCTGTGCCTGTTACGAGTATTTCAAACGCACCAAGCGCAATATTCTGGTAAACAATATTGAGGTTGCCGGCTGTTTAGTAACAGCCAGCGCAGGGCGATTGCCAGTGCTAATGTAGATAGCCTGATTGAGATAGCAAAAGCCAATCATGGTCTCGGTGTAATGTGAGCTTTTTCGTGAGCATGAATCTCGAAGTTTGAGATGTAGGAAGTTACCATGCCCCGTCCACGTAAATCACAAATCGCTGTTGAAGCTACCCCCTACTACCACTGTGTCAGTCGATGTGTTCGTCGGGCGTTTCTCTGTGGGCAGGACAAGTTCTCCGGGCGTTCCTATTGCCGCTTTGCGGGACAGGCACTTCAAAACTTGCATATTGTTTACGCTCGGTTCGGCTATTTAACAATGGTGAGGTGGTCAGTTAATTTCGGCGGGTTAAATATTTTATTACGCCGATCGTTTAGAAAAGCGGTTACACGCTCCAGGCTCCAGCGCCGGGAGTTCCAGTCCACTGACTGGTGCACTTCCAGAAAACGATCAAACTCTTCATCCCACAGCGTATCAGTTCTTGGCTGTATTTGGTCTTCGCGCGTCCAATTAGTGAGCAGTTGCATATAAGAAATGTATTCGGGGTCTTCCACAGAGCCGGCTGCTGGGAACTCAATCCCGATTCCCTGCATAAACATGAAGGCTTTATGATAGCCAGCCCTCCGTATATCTTTAAACAGTTCGGCATTTTCCTTTCGTTCATCCGCCCAAATAGTACTCTTGTAGAGGGAGGTTAGCTTGGTTATATAGTCGCTTTGATCCAGGTGTGTGTTTCTGTGTTCTTCATTGTTCAGACCAATCTCAACAATATAGTAGTAGAGCTGCGCCTCCTGGTCAGGTAGAGGTCGAGACGGTTCGTCAGCCCCGTCTTGTTTCATACGTTTTAATACAGTACTAAGTTTTTTTTGGTACCTTCGATGTTCCAGAATATCACCACCATGACGCCATAAAGAATAGATGACCAGAGCCAATAGGAAACTATATAAAAGAAGACCAGGCCCCAAATTATGTAGACCGGTAATGGTTTGAATCCAATCGAAAATAGATCCGCCGTGCTGCTCTGCAACTTCCAGATTCGGTAAAAGACTGGCGTTACCTAGATCGAAATAGCGCACTCCGAGTTGTCCTTAAATATCCAATGCACCCTATTAGGTGTAGACGATATTTCGGAAATTACTAGCTAAGGTATGCGCGACTGACCGCAGGGCAGGGATAGGACCTGAGTGGCAGCCACAATCACAGTAGTTGGCACGGTTCTTTTGCAGGTCGTCAGCGCCATCGGCGTGCTAATCGTGGTTAACTAAATGTTTTCGCTTACCGTTTACATAGACACCTATCGCAGTAAACCACCGTTCTACACCAATCGGCCGGTTTTTTTGAGGTGCTTAAGTATTGTCTGTACTGGCTCACAGTCAAAGCCTGTCTTGTCGATTGCGTATGGCGCGTAAGGCACAACTTGTTCAGCCTTCAATAGATCTGCATCAATTAGGCGCATGATTGTAGATGCACTGACGCCGGCATAGCTCTGTGCCTGTATGACGGTGAGTAGGTTTTCATTTCTCTTTCTCTGATGCCCTTTTCCGAAGTACTTGCGCCTCGCTACTCCCACGCGAGCACTCGTCCAACGGTTTCCTTTACCTGTTTTTCGACCATGCTTACCCAAGACCATTGCGATCTCGCTATCACTGTGCAGTACGGCCATTTTAGTGATGATCTCTATGTCACCTTTTGCTGTCTTGTGTCCCATGTTAGCAGGTACCGGTCGCGCTATACTCAGCTCGCTATGATTGCCACCTTGCCAGTGGATGATAAATTCCAAGCGCTTGTTGTCGTCAACTAAATCAACTACAACTTCCTTAATCACACATCGTACAATTTGCTTTTTTAGTCGCATTGGGCAATCGGGGTGATACCAGGTGTCATTGAAGTATTTCCCCAGCACCAGTATCTTTTGTCTGTCTTTATCGGTGAGCTTTTTGGAGTCGTCCACTGCACCTGATTGGACCGGATCATCCATTCTATAGGTTGTTGTAAGCTGTTACGACTACACAGTGAGCCTTAAAGGATTGGACTATGAGCCACGAATCTATACAAACT
>CAYLZS010000061.1:0-5983 GCA_964388065.1 uncultured Granulosicoccaceae bacterium | reverse complement strand
TTGCTGTCTCCGGGTGTTCATCATCCGGTGAAGTCACGCCTGACGGTTTGAGCGACGGTGGCATCGTTGCCATTTTACTGCCCCGCGAGTCATTCACTGTTGCATCAGTAGTTCTGGAAAACGTCAGTGATCTTGGGATGGATCAGGTGGCCGAAAGCGTACAGAATCTAAAGCTTGCATTATCTGGCGAAACAGGCGAAGAAGATTTCAGTCAGGTATTTGCAATCAGTTTGATCGATGGATTAAGTTAAGCCGAAGAAGCGACGAAAGCAGCACATAACAGAGTATGGACAGACGTACCTTTAATCGGGGGCTCCGCAGGAGACAATCTTCAGTTTCAAGCTACCAGCCAAATCCACAATGGAAAAATCTACTCGAACAGCGCAGTACTTACACTGATCCGATCGAGCATTCCTTTTAAGGTATTCACCAATAACAATTTTGTACCAACTGATTTTAAACTGGTGGTTACAGCCTCTGACCCGGATCATCGTAACGTGCAGGAGTTCAACGGTGAGCCTGCAGCAATTGTTTATGCACGTGCGATAGGCCTTGATCCTGAGTCTTTAACACCTGAGAGTTTTGCCAGTCACCCGGTAGTAGTGAAGGTCGGTGGAGAATACTACTGTCGTTCCATTCAAAAAAGTGAAGATGATCATTCACTGACTTTTTTCTGCGCGATAGACAACGGCATTGTCCTCACTATTGCAAAGCCGACCGGCATGGTGAAATCAACAGAAAAAATTCTCTCATCACTTACCTCTGAGCTTGGCAGTATAAATATGATTCTTGGTTTTGATTGTATTTTGCGCCGCCTTGACGCCACCAATCGCGGCACGCTGGATAACATCTCCCGTGTTTATTCAGACGCTAACGTCATAGGTTTTGGCACTTACGGAGAACAGTTTGAGTCGATGCACATTAATCAAACTTTCACTGGTATCGCATTTGGACCAAAACCTGACTGATGATGTACAGCGAAGATGTAGCTGGTGGCAAAACTAGTGACCCTGCCGATGACCTGCAAAATGAAGTAAAGCGACTCAGAAAAATTAACGCCGCACTAATGGACTACGTTGAGCGATCAACAGATCAGCAGGGCAACGCCTATTCGCTTTTTCAAACTGCAATCAACCTGGAGGGCCAGGTAAAACGACGGACGGAGGAGTTAACAACAACTCTGCAATCGCTGGAGCAATCCAATCTTGCCTTAAACCGTGCTAAAGAAATTGCTGAGAATGCCAATCTGTCCAAGACCCGTTTTCTGGCAGCCGCAAGTCACGACCTGCTCCAGCCGCTCAATGCTGCTCACCTGTTAATGTCGTCACTTAGTGATTTACAAACAGGTGATGAAGCAGTTGCTCTTGCCAGTCAGATTGGACGTTCCCTTGAAACAATTGACGAACTGCTTCGTTCACTGCTGGATATTTCCAGACTTGATGCAGGGGTTTTTAAGCCGCAGCTTGAAGATATCAGTCTTGCAGAACTGTTCGAATCACTTGAATCAGACTTTAAACCGATAGCAGATCAACGCAAACTCCAACTACGCTTTCGCACCACCAATATTTATGTGTTGTCAGACCGAACCATGCTCAGACGTGTGTTGCAAAACTTTATTTCAAACGGTATCAGCTATACCAATGAAGGCGGAGTTTTAATTGGTGCCAGAAAGCGTGGCAAGTCAGTCCGGCTTGATATTGTCGATACCGGAATCGGCATACAGAAGAACCAGTTCAATGAAATTTTTGAAGAGTTTCACCGCGGCATTCCGCCGCAACACCATCATGACGCCTTGTCCGGCGGACTGGGTCTGGGGCTGGCTATTGTCTCACGCATGCTTCAAACACTTGATCACCCCATGACATTTAGATCAGTACCCGCCAGGGGTACCTGGTTTCAGGTTTCAGTGCCTGCTGCGAGTAACCCTGTACCAATACCTCTGGCAGAAAACAAAAGTGCTGATGTTTCGCGGTTGCAGGGTGTACTGGGTACTCGAATACTATTAATAGAAAATGATGAATCAGTTCTAAATGCAATGTGCGATTTACTTAAACGCTGGCACTGTGACACCCGGGTGGCCAAAAACCTGAACGAAGCTGCCAGCCAGCTAAAGGCATCAGACTGGACTCCGGACGTGATTGTTGCAGACCAGCATCTGGATCATGGTGATCTAGGTTCTGACACGATAGCCATGGCGCGTAAAACAATAAATCAACCGGTACCAGCAATAATTATTACCGCAGATCCCTCTGATGAATTAGAGACGTACACAAAAGATCACGATATTGAACTGATGTACAAGCCGGTCAAGCCGGCACAGCTTCGTGCACTACTCGCTCATGTTTCATCCTAGCAATATTAGTTTGTTCGCAATTTGCTAAGTGGTCTCTAAATTGTTTCTTCTTTAGTAAAGCGATTATCGTCAACTTTCGACGCCTCTATGACCGCTTGCGTACGACTGTGGACATCAAGCTTGCGTAAGATCTCTGAAACGTGGGCTTTAATTGTGCGAGCGCCAACATTCATCTCTTCAGCTATCTGCTTGTTCAGAAGACCTTTGCGCAGCATTTGCAGCACTCTGAATTGCTGAGGTGTCAGGCTCGAGATCTTTTTGATGAGCTCATTGTCAATGTCGTGAGCTTCATCCGGAGATGCCGGTGTGTAGCTGTCAGGGATATACACAGAGCCATCCAGCACAGTTTTAATTGCAGCTTCGAGTGACTCACGTCCAACAGATTTGGGAACGAATCCCGCAGCACCAAAACTGAGTACCTTGCTTATTACGCTGTTGTCTTCAAGACCGGAGATAACAAGCACTGGTAGTCGCGGATAAAGCTTGCGCAGACGCAACAGACCATCAAAACCCTGTACCCCGGGTATTTTTAAATCCAGTAGTGCAAGGTCGAAAGTACTGTGTTGCTCAAGTGCCACGAGCGCTTCATCGATATTGCGTCCCTCTTCAAACTGTGCGTCTGGAAAGGCTTTGCCAACAGCTACACGCAACGCATCACGAAACATCGGATGATCGTCAATGACGAGTATGCGATTGCAATCAGGCAATTGGCAACGTCGATAACAGTCGGTGTGAATATAACAACGCTGGTTCTGCGCCTGCGAAGGCGCAGAACCGGGTGTTACTTATTTTGAAGCGAGCTGCTCTGGAATCTTGAATGTCCAGACTGATCCACCCTGATTCAGGTAGCTGACAACTTTCGCTACTTCACCACCCCACAGAGGTACAGCACCGCCCCAGCCTGTGACGATAGTGATGTATTGCTCACCGTCCTGCTCCCAGGTGATAGGAGAAGACACAATGCCGGTGCCTGTCTGGAATTTCCAAAGCTCTTCACCGGTCTCATCATCAAATGCTTTTAGAAAACCTTCAGGAGTTCCGGTAAACACAAGACCACCGGCAGTAGTCAAAACGCCACCCCATAACGGTGCTTTGTTTTTGTATTCCCACTTAATATCACCAGTGGTCGGATCAATAGCTTTCAGTGAACCGATGTAATCATCAAAGATAGGCTTGATGGTGAAACCCGCACCCAGGTACGCAGCGCCTTTCTTGTAAGTTACAGGCTCATTCCAGATATCCATGCCCCACTCATTGGAAGGTACATAGAACATGCTGGTATCCTGTGAATACGCCATCGGCATCCAGTTTTTGCCACCGAGAAAACTAGGTACCGCAAAGATAGATTTGCCTTTCTTGCCATCAGCGGATTCTGCCGGATCACCCGGACGATTTTCAGGATCCCAGATTGGTCGACCATTTTCATCAATGCCTTTTGCCCAGGTGATGTTCTTTACGAACGGCGTGGCAGACACGAAGTCACCATTGGTACGATCAAGAATATAGAAAAATCCGTTACGATCAGCAGTAGCACCGGCCTTAATAGTTTCGCCGTCCTTTTCCATATCAAAGGCGACAAACTCGTTTACACCGTCGTAATCCCATCCATCATGAGGAGTAGTTTGAAAGCCCCACTCTATCTCGCCGTTTTCAGGGTTAATCGCAACACGGGATGAAGTCCACTTGTTGTCTCCCGGGCGCAGATAAGAGTTCCATGGTGCCGGGTTACCTGTACCGAAGAAGGCAAGTTTGGTATCCGGGTCATAGGTGCCACCCAGCCACGGTGCACCACCGCCGTTTTTCCACAAGTCACCTGCCCATGTATCGTTGGCAGTTCCGGTCATGGTGGTTTCTTCACCATTCATGGTACCCATGTGACCTTCGATGACCGGACGAGTCCAGACCAGATCTCCGGTCTCAGGGTTTCGTGCCTGTACTTCACCGACAATACCGAATTCACCACCGGAGTTGCCTGTCAGTAACAGCGGCCCGTGCGCTTCGGTTGGAACAATCAGCGGTGCTGCTGTGTACGAATAACCTGCTTCAAAATCGGCGATTGTCTTGCGCCAGACGACCTTACCGGTCTTTGCATCAAGCGCTACAATTTTTGCATCCAGCGTGCCGAAGAACACTTTGTCTCCAAGGATCGCAGCACCACGATTAACCACGTCACAACAAGGCAGAATACCTTCCGGCAATCGCGCATCGTATTGCCAGAGCTCTTCACCTGTTGCAATATCAATTGCCCACATTCTGCTGTAGGAACCAGTGACGTACATAACGCCATCTTTGATCAGCGGCTGTGATTCCTGGCCGCGTTGTTTTTCGCCGCCAAAAGAAAAAGACCAGACAGGAAAGAGATTTTTAATGTTGTCTTTGTTGATTGTACCCAGTGGACTGTATCTCTGAGCGCGTGGTCCAAGTCCGTAAGACACGATGTCGCCAGTGGTTGCCTGATCACCTACGATATCGCCGATATTGACATTATCAGCATTCGCTTGCGGCGCGATAGCCGTCAGAGCAACCGTCAGTGTGCTGGCTAGTGCCAGCAGAGTTTTTCTGGTTTTCAACTTGTTTTCCTCTCTTGGTTTATACCGGATTTTGTCGCAGATCGTGGGCGGGCATTTAATGGCGCAATTTAGTGCCAATACTGCCTCAAATACGCAATCCACATTTATCTGAACATATTAAGAGTCTAACTGAAACCAAATACTTACGCGTATTGACCAAAGGTACAAAGCTTTCGTGCGCGGATGCGGTTTTGCGAGCACGACGATATTGGTTTGTTGTAAGTTATTTTAACTCTATCAAAGGCATCAGCTCGTCTTCGAGTCCGAGATAAAGGTGCACCACCGAGCGCTCGTATTCCGTCTGGACGACGTCAATAGATCTGAAGCGCTTAGGAATGGGCTGTGCCATGGCCTCGTTCATTGTCAGCCCCAGTGAGGCAGAGTCTTTCAGGCTGTGTTGCAACCAGTCGAGATAGTCGCCGGTCTGCTCCAGCGAGTCACCCGCTGAATCCTGTAAGCCGTGCCCCGGCAGAATCAACTCTCTGTCAATGCTGGCGAGCGTTGCTAGAGACTCCTGCCAGACGTCGATATCAGCGTGAGGTGTGGTCGGTGCCCGGTTATAGAACGCCAGATCGCCGCTGAACAACACACCAGTCTCATCGTCCCGAATAACGAGATCAGAGTTGGTGTGACCGCTCAAATAGTAAAGTGAGAATCGTCGACCGCCTATTTCTTCAAACTCTGTATCTACGGCCATACCCGGTGCAACAGCGGCGGTGCCACGCATCCAGTCACCAACCAGACGATACATGTTGTCTGCAAAGCCACCACCTTCCTCAATAATGTTGTCGATAACCTGTTGAGGCGCTGCGATAAGGGAGTTATCAAAAACCTGATTACCAAGAAAATGATCGGGGTGATGATGAGTGTTGTAAACACGTAAAATCTTTTTACCCGGAAGTGTCTTTTCAATTAAAGATAACAATGCCTCGCCATAGCGCTTAGATGGCCCGGTGTCGATGACAACAACACCATCAGGCACCTCAATAAACGCGACGTTGACAATGTTGCCGCCATTCTCAAGCGTGAAGTATTCAGTACTGCCATGCACAGCCCAGGT
>CAYLZS010000060.1:0-8117 GCA_964388065.1 uncultured Granulosicoccaceae bacterium | reverse complement strand
GATCCATCGTCTCACTGTTAATCCGGTTCTTGGAGTAATCGAGCAATACACCACAGGCATTCACAGAAAACGCACTGAAGCGATCGGGATCTTCGGCAAAAAGATCTCGCATGTGAATTTCACTGATACTGTCGTGGTGTGACTGCAGTGCCTGCCACTCAGTCGAGTTGGTAAGATCGCTCATGCTTACTCCGATGACTACACCGATTCGAATTCTTAAAACGAAAAATGACGGTCAGTATCACTACTGCCCGTCATTTATTGTAGTTACCGTTTAAGCTTATTGCCCGGAAACGAAAATGCCTCTTACGAACCGTTAAGACGCCAGATGTCGTTATTGTACTCAGCAATAGTACGATCAGAGGAGAACTTTCCACTTTTAGCTGTATTCAATATGCTCATTGTTGTCCAGCGTTCAATATCCTGATAGGCAATGGCAGCCTGCTCCTGTGCATCAACATAAGTTCTGAAGTCTGCAGCAGTCATCCACGGATCCTGCGGGTTGCGAATGCTACTGATTACAGCATCAAAGATTCCCGGCTCAAACTGATTGAAGTGTCCGCTGTCAAGCAACGCCATCACTTCAGTCAGGCCTTCATCACCGTCAATGATTGACTGCGGATCATATTCTGGTCGCATCGCTTCTACTTCCGCTGCTGTCAGACCAAACAGAAAGAGGTTTTCGTCGCCGACTTCTTCACGAATTTCTATGTTCGCACCGTCAAGAGTTCCAATAGTGACCGCACCGTTCATCATAAACTTCATATTGCCTGTTCCGGAAGCCTCCTTTCCTGCGGTAGACACCTGCTCGGACAAATCAGTACCGGCACAAATCACTTCCATCGCAGATACCCGATAGTTTGGCAAAAACGCCAAACGCAGCTTGTTACCCACTTCCGGGTCGGCATTGATAACTCTGGCAATGTTGTTAGTCAGTTTTATTATTTGCTTGGCCATAAAGTAGCCGGGCGCTGCCTTACCACCGAGCAATACACTTCTGGGTGTCCAGTTCTCTGTTTGTCCTTTCTTGATACGGTTGTACAGATGTACCACGTGCAACAGGTTAAGCAACTGACGCTTGTACTCGTGTATGCGTTTGACCTGCACATCAAACATGCTTTCAATATCGAACTCGACACCGCAATCCTGCTTAACTATTTCGGCAAGCTTGCGCTTGTTGCTGAACTTCACCTGCCGCCATTCAGATCTGAGTTTATCATCGTTGACATGATCGCCAAGCCTGCCAAGCTCATCGAGATTCGTGATCCACTTATTACCGATGGTAGAATCCAGCAGCTCACGCAACTCAGGGTTGCACGACGCCAGCCAGCGACGCGGTGTAACACCATTGGTTTTGTTATTGAACTTCTCAGGCCATAGCTCGCAAAAATCACGAAACAGTCCTTCTTTTAGAAGATCCGTGTGTAGTGCAGCAACACCATTCACTGAAAAACTGCCGGCGATTGCCAGATAGGCCATGCGCACTTGTGGATCCTGCCCCTCTTCAATGATGGACATGCGACGCTGTACTTCTGTATCGCCGGGCCAGCGGTTTGATACCTGTTGTAGAAATCTTGCATTGATTTCAAAGATAATATCCACAACCCGCGGCAACAATTTTCTGAACAGACTAACCGACCAGCGTTCAAGCGCTTCAGGCAACAAGGTATGGTTGGCGTAGGCCATCGTGCTGGACGTTACATCCCACGCACGATCCCAGCTCAGCTCGTAATCGTCCATTAGAATTCGCATCAGCTCGGCAACTGAAACACTTGGATGTGTATCGTTAAGCTGAAAGCAGTTTTTCTCTGCAAACTGATCAAAGTTGGTACCGTTAGTTTTTACCCACTGCGCCAGTACATCCTGCAGGCTTGCAGAAGCCAGGAAGTACTGCTGTCGCAGACGAAGCTCTTTACCGTTTTCACTGCTGTCATTCGGGTAGAGCACCATTGAGATATGCTCGGCTTCATTCTTACTGGCAACTGATTCGGGATAACGCCCGGCGTTAAACTCACCCAGCTCAAATGCGTCTGACGCTGCCGCTTTCCACAGGCGCAGCGTATTTACCGTGTTGTTGTCAAACCCCGGAACCGGAGTATCGTGAGGTACGGCAAGAACAGTTTCTGTATCTACCCAGCGCACTCGTGATGCCCCCCTGGCATCAACGTAAAATTCACTTCGACCGCCAAACTTTACATAGCGGGTATCCTGTGGTCGTTTCACTTCCCACACGTATCCATCACGCAGCCAGTGATCAGGCTCTTCCAACTGCGCACCGTCCTGAATTTCCTGACGGAACATGCCGTACTCATAACGGATGCCGTATCCGACAACTGGCAGGTTCAGTGTAGCGCAGCTATCGAGAAAACACGCTGCAAGCCGGCCGAGGCCTCCATTGCCGAGACCAGCATCTGCTTCTTCCTCTGCAATGTCCTCTATCGACATGCCGTATTCATACAGTGCAGACTTGACGGACTTTTCAATATCCAGGTTCAGCATCGCGTTGCCGAGGGCTCTGCCCATGAGAAACTCCAGTGACAGATAATACGCGCGCTTGTTGCCACTGGTTTCCTGCTCTACTCGAGTTGCCTTCCAGCGTTCCATCAATCGATCTCGCACAGAGAGCGCGAGTGCTTCGTAGAGCTCCCGCGGCAATGTCTCTGACTCAACACTACCTAAAGTGTGACCCAGGTGGCGCCTGAAGTCGTGGTCAATCGATGCGTCGTCCAGCCCTAACGGGGGCAATGCCTGCACTTTTTTCATTTAGAAATATCCTGAAAATTTTTTTCTTGCCATTTAAGGCGTGCAACACTTCACACTTAACGGAAGGTTTGAGCAAACGGTCAAGTCTGCGAAGAGTAAACACACAAAGAACTTGCCGCCATTAAGAACTTGTCGGCAACCTTCTCTGCGTTTATAGGATTGGTTTGTGAAGTATTGAGACGACATTGCCATGATCTGTCACCTGCCAGTTCCGGAAACCGAACCTCCATTGCCTCTTTACTGGCATTAAACACTACTAATATATGACCGGACATTTGACTGTCTGGTTCCGCAGCCGCAGTATCTGTGAGCAAAAGAGAGACACATCTGGCGTATGATTCCTGCCATTGATGGTCCTGCATCGGCTTGCCGTCCGGATCACTCCAGGCAGCCGTCACTGATCCGCTTTCACCTTCAATAAATTTGCGTAACCTGAATAGCGGCTCAGATTGACGCAGCGCGACTACCGACTTTACGAACTCAAGAAAATCCGCATCTGACTCACACAGCGACCAGTCAACCCAGTTAATTTCATTGTCCTGGCAATACGCATTGTTATTGCCCTGTTGGGTGCGACCGAACTCATCACCCGCCAGAATCATCGGCACACCCTGTGACAGCAGCACCGTTGCCATCATATTGCGTCGCTGCAGATCACGGTAGTCGTTAACCTCTTCTTTATCTGTTGGTCCTTCAACGCCGTAGTTATCGCTGTAGTTGGCATCATGGCCATCGCGATTTTCCTCGCCATTCGCCTCATTGTGCCGCTCCTTATAAGAGACGGTATCCATCAATGTATAGCCATCATGGGTCGTGATGAAATTAATACTCGACCAGGCACCACGCCCGCTGTGATTAAAATGATCACTGGAGCCGAACACCCTGCCGGCAAACTCAGGCAACATAGATTCATCACCACGCCAGTAACGTCTTACGGTATCGCGGTATTTATCGTTCCACTCTGACCAGCCGGTGGGAAATCCCCCCAGTTGATAACCACCCGGGCCAATATCCCATGGCTCGGCTATTAGCTTCACACGACTTAACACAGGATCTTGCCTGACCGATCCCAGAAAGGCCGAGCGACTGTTAAAACCCTCCGGATCACGCGCCAGAGATGACGCCAGATCAAAACGAAATCCGTCGACATGCATTTCAGTCACCCAATAACGCAAACTGTCCATTACCATCTGCAGTACTCGCGGATGATTGAGATTCAGTGTATTGCCGCAACCGGTATCGTTTATGTAGTAGCGCTGATCATCCGACAGCAAACGGTAGTAGGAACTATTATCTATGCCTTTAAATGATAATGTTGGCCCGCGGTGATCACCCTCACAAGTGTGGTTGTAGACAACATCAAGAATCACCTCAATACCGGCATCGTGAAACTTGCGAACCATTTGTTTAACTTCAGCAAGACCGCCACCGGACTGATTGGAGATATATCTCTGTTCCGGTGCGAAAAAATTGAGCGTACTGTAACCCCAGTAGTTTTTAAGGTTCTTGTCTACCAGAAATCTGTCATCAACAAAGTGATGCACCGGCAGCAGCTCAATAGTGGTAACCCCCAGCGCTTTCAGATGACCGACAATAGCTGCATCACCCAACGCTGCAAAACTTCCCCGGACCGACGGGTCAATCGCATCGTGCTGTATAGTCATGCCACGAACATGCGCCTCGTAGATAACACTGTCAGACGAGTGAATTACCGGGGAACAGTCATCCCCCCAGGTGTAAGCCGGATCAACCACTACCGATTTGGGCATCGACCTGGCGTTGTCGCGTCGGTCAAATGAGAGATCGTCACGCGGGCTGTTACTGCGATAAGCCAGATGAGCATCAGACCATTTGAGTTTGCCTTTTAACTGCCTGGCATAGGGATCGACAAGCAATTTATTCGGATTAAAGCGATGACCATTGGCAGGATCATAAGGTCCGTGAACACGATAGGCATAGCAGTCCCCAGGCAACACACCTGCAACATATCCATGCCAGACCTGATCGGTGCACTCAGGCAGTGTGATTCGCTCGCGCTCGCGCTTGCCAGAGGTATCATAGAGACACAACTCCACCCGTTCAGCATGGGCCGAAAACAACGCGAAGTTGACTCCGGCACCATCCCAGTTAGCACCGAGCGCATGGTGGGATCCTGCTGATACTTCAAACTGTGGAATTACTGCCAACGAAGTGTCTCATTACGTGGGGGTGTGTGGCCGGGTGACGGTCGACAGTGCAACGTCGGTGAGAACCGAATCGCAACTCAGGCTTTACTATAGACTTAGCGTCCCGGACTCAGCTATGTTTAAAACCTTGCCGGTATCACTACCCGGCTACGGAACACATTATACTGAGCCGTTCTCATTGAGGTTTTTTTTGATTATTGCAAGACAGTTCGTTTTCTCACCTCAAGTTATTGCGTCACCGGTCTGTCGCCTTGTGACTTGCGCCTTTATGGTTGTCATCTGGCTGACTTCGCACAACGCCTTTGCAGATTCAGCCACCCAAACATCGGCCCATACAGCAACCAACAGTCAGCCCAAAGCGGGTGCCCGGCCACTGTCAATTACAGACGCCGACTGTATTGACTTTATCAACCAAAAACCGGCTCGGGTCCGATGCGGTTTTATCGACCTGCCGGTCAATCACGATGAGCCCGACAAGGGTACTGTGACGCTCCCTGTTTTGATCGCCAGACAAACGCAATCACTCTCGGATAAAGCTTCCGATAAAGCGATTCTGATACCGGGCGGCGGCGGTCCGGGTGCGTCCATCGGTTTCGGGGAACCCTATCTCGAGGGTGAATATCTGGGCTATTACAACAGCTTGCGAGCCGCCGGCTTCGATATCGTGATTCTTGATCAGCGTGGTGCCGGCTTCGCAAAACCCGCCTTGCGCTGCGCCGAAACATCAACCGCCTTTATAGAAGCAGTTGACTCAAACCTGTCGTTCAAAGATGCGCTGAACCTCTACCACGAGTCATTAAGTACGTGTCGAGAAAGGCTGATCAACAGACAGATCCCGCTGGAGGACTTTGACACCTGGCAATCTGCACAGGATTTTCTGGCTGTTATTCAGCATCTGCCCTACAACTGGTGGGGAACGCTGGCAACTTCCTACGCAACGGTCATCGCTCAGGTAATGGAGATTGCAAAACCGCAGGTGTTTGATCGCATAGTTCTGGATTCACCAGTTTCGATTGACTTCCAGCAGCCTTTTACTTTTGAACTGACAGAAGATGCGGTTGAACGGGTTTTATCTCTTTGTGAGATTACCAGTCGCTGCACCAGAAGACACAGCGACATTAAAAGCAAATTCCAGCAGGTACTGGAGCGCGCCAGGCAGAACCCGTACTCCGTATCAATAGAACACTCCAAAACTGGTTCAGAAGCACAAAATGCCGAGCTGCACATCGATGACATAACACTGCTGGACATGCTAATGCAATCTGCCTACAGCAACTACACTCTGATAGAAATCCCCTGGGCTATCGATGAGCTCTACAAAAACAAACCTCACAAGTTGCAGCTAATAGCTACCGACTACTGGCACTATAATAGTGACCCCAGTTTCGGCACCGCGCTCAGCTGGGCAATACATTGCAAAGAGAGACAACCACTGGAAGCAGCATACCTGCGTCTGAATCCTCAGGAGTCCGACAGCTACTCGAACAAGTCGAAAATAGCCATTGAGCAGGAAAGTATAATTTGCAATGAATGGAATTTGCCTGCCAGCAATATCGCAACCCCTGACAAGCCATTTACAACAAAAACGTTAATCATCGGAGGAGATCTCGATCCGGTGATCAGCAGAGAAGACATTAAAAACACCGCAGACAATTTCTCTAACAAAAAAATCATGATTCTCCCGGGCATGGGTCACTCAGTTTGGTTTCAGAGTGAATGCACGAGGAACAACACCGTGAGTTTTTTCAAAAGCCAGGCAAACCATACTTTAGCGGAGTGTAAAGACGGTATAACAAGATTTAGATGATTGACACCACTGTCACCCCAATCGCCACTGATCAGATAGAGGCGCTGGCGCAACTGATACAAGACCGACAACCGGTAACCGTACTCACCGGTGCCGGTATAAGCGCATCATCCGGACTGCCGGTCTACCGCGACGCCAACGGCAACTGGATTCACAGTGAACCAATCCAGGGACCCCATTTCAGAGCCAGTGAAAAAGCCCGACAGCGCTATTGGTGTCGGAGCTACTTTGGCTGGCAGTCTTTTTCATCTGCCGCACCAAATGACGCCCACAAAGACCTTGCAATTCTTGAAATAAATAATCTCATCAAAACGGTGATCACTCAAAATGTTGATGGTCTGCATCAGCGTGCCGGCAGTGAAAACACAGTAGCACTACACGGCAATCTGTCTGAGGTGATTTGCCTTAACTGTGGTGACATAACCCAACGGACCGATTTACAACAAAGACTACAAAACAATAATCCAGAGTTTTTGAAAATCGAATTTGCGGTTGCACCAGACGGCGATGCTATTGTCGACGACACCCATATCAATAAATTCGATATCGCCGCATGCATTTCCTGTGGCGGGGTTCTGCAACCCTATGTGGTTTTCTATGGTGACAATGTGCCAAAACTACGTGTGCAGTACTGTATGCAGCAGGTACAGGAAAGCCGATTGCTTGTGTGCATCGGCACTTCATTGATGGTGTATTCCGGCTATAGATTCTGCAAGGCGGCTCATGAAGCTGGTACTCCCGTTGTCATCATAAACAACGGAGTTACCCGCGCTGATGATCTGGCTTCAGTCAAGCTCAATGGCGACTGTGCAGATGTACTGAGACAACTGGTGCAGTTGCTGCTGTGATGCTGCTGCCAGAAAAACAGCAACGCATTGCACTTGGACCAACCGCCTCACTGCACTATGTGCCAGATTTCATCAGCACAGAAGAGTCTCAGGCACTCGTTGCAAAGTGGACTGCCGAACTCGACTGGGTCCGATCGGAAATAACGCTCTTTGGACGCAAAGTTCCTATTCCTCGGCTGAATACCTGGTATGGCGACCGTGACTATGCCTATTCGGGTACCCGTTTTGAAGCAAGACCGTGGACGCCGGAGCTCTCGCGGGTCAGGCAAAAAGTTGAAGACTACAGCGGGCTTGAATTTAACAGCGTACTGATCAACTGGTACCGGGATGGTCAGGACAGTATGGGCTGGCACAGCGACAATGAGGCAAGCCTGGGGAAAAGCCCTCAGATAGCATCAGTGAGCCTTGGAGAATGCAGAAAGTTTTCGCTACGCGAAAAAAAAGACAAGAATAACAAACACACTGTCATGCTGAACGATGGCAGTTTGTTATTGATGCTTGGGGAGACACAAA
>CAYLZS010000059.1:0-5535 GCA_964388065.1 uncultured Granulosicoccaceae bacterium | reverse complement strand
TTGCTGGCAGGCGACAGAGTAGTCGTTGAATTCATGGTAAAGGTTGATTGAGATGCCTTGCAGACGATCCTATTTGCAGTTCGCGTTACTGACTCAACTCATTGGCCTGGTTGTTTTAGCGCTTTTGCCATTGAATGATGCCCGAGCTGAGGGATCGTGGCAGATGGGTTTGTTCGAAGGATTATCTTTCCGACAACCGCTGTTGGAAACTAATACCAATGCGAATAGAAGTGTATTGCGGGTAGACATACTCAATCCGGGTGAGGTAATTAATGTACTTGCCTGTGGCACCAATAACTCCAGCACGGTTCGGGTGCGTATGTTCAATCCCGCCGGAGCGCTTGTTTATAATTCACAGCGTACTGCGAATGTAGACTGTAACGATGATTTCACGTCGACGTTTGATCCGGCATCGGTTAATGCACACCAGTATGTGACGAATACAACTGGTGTTTATGAAATACAGCTTGTCAATTTTAACGGTACGTTTTTAAATCGCTTTGATGTCACGGTAACTGACAGTGTCAATGATATTATTGATCCACAGGAAAATGGCGGCAGGCTCTGGTCTGACTACTGGTATTTTTGGGCAGGATCTTTTGCAGAATCAGCATCCACAGATGCCGACCTGTATGTAGTGGCCGATGGGGGTTTTACCGGTACTTACTTTGTCTGGAAACTCGATCTGCACAATTTTGCCGGATTCGGCTACGGGTTGAAAGCCAATAGTCTGGGTGTTGTCAGTCCCAATGCGGCAGGCGATATAGTAGCGGGTTTAAGTGTACCCAGTTCGGGTAATGCAATTAATGAACAGTACCCGATTTACCTGAGTTATCCGGCGCGTGACTACCCGGCACCGACGCAGAGCTTCAGCGTTTCACCGTTGTTATTTCTCGATGACGATGACGGTGACAGTGCGATTTCTTCAGGCGGCACAGGGGAGTTTCACTTTACTACTGACTACGACTCTACTGCGGTGTACGAAATAATCATTGATACCAGTAATCCGGCTGGTGGCGCACCGGATGGAGTGTACGGTCAGGGCGATGTCTTTCTGCGTGGTACTGCGATGCCCGGTGACAATATCGTTCCATGGAATGGCAAAGACAATAATGGTGTGAATGTCCCGTTGGGTGCCTACAGCGCCAGGGTGAGTGTGCGCACTGGTGAATTCCACTTTACCGCTGATGATGTTGAAACGTCCGGTGGTCCCGGTAGCCGGGGTTTAAAGATGTTCAGAGCCAGCAGGGATGGCGTCGATATTCCCACGACCTTGTTCTGGGACGACCATACCGTGCTAAACAGCCCGGCGGCTGATGCGTTTAATCAAATCGGCATCTTTGACGGTGATCATAACTGGGGTGCCTTTAATTCCGGTGGTGTGGGTAACGTCGCCCTGATCGATACCTATACCTACGGCATCAGTGTTACTCCTAACCCGACACCGGTTTCTGTGGTACCCGATGACCGACCGCTGACGACTCTTGTGAAGAGTTTTTCACCGAGTACGATTCAACTGGGTGGTATCAGCAGAATGCTGTTCGAGATAACAAACAACGGCACAACAACAATGACGGGCATCAACGTCAGTGATTCAATGCCATTCGGGATGACGCTGTTGACTGATCCGACAGCGATAACCGTAACTGGTGCCGGTTGTAGTAATTTTGCCTTTAGTGACACTACGGTTGCAGGTGGCGATCAACTTAATATCATCGACGGTACCATAGCCGGTGGCAGTACCTGTGTAGTGGCAGCTGATGTAAGCGCTGTACTGCCGGGTAATCTGGTTAATGCAACATCTGCTGTTACAAGTAATGAGCTACCGTTTGGTGTTGGCAGTAATAACGCGTCACTTATTGTTGAGCCTGCGATATCAGGACCGGCTTTCGCCTGCGATGCTAACTTGTATGAATCAGAAACACTCGGTGGTGTGACCCGGTTATTTGAGGTGGCAACCGGAACACTACCGTATTCGCGAAATGAGTTTAACGGTATTTCTTATTCTCCGTCACCTGACTACAGCTTCACCGGGCTTGCGTATCATCCGCGAGATAATTATCTGTATGGCATTGTGACTGAATCGAATAATGGTTTGGGTGTTCCCGCGAGCGGTTCAGTTGTACGCATCGACAGCGACGGTAAGGTGGTTAACCTCGGAGTGCCGCAGCCGGGCCCTAACAGTTTGGCCATGCCGGTTGTTTCTGACCGTTTTTCGGGCGGTACGTTTAGCGCCGACGGGAACTATGTGGTTGTGACGGATAACAGTTCCACCTCTTATACTGGCGAGAATATCCCAATAGGCGAACGTGGATTAATACTTGAAATTGATGTAAGCGTTAACCCGCCACAAGTGGTGTATAACCGTGTGCACGGTCGTGATGCAGGCGATATTGTTGCGCACCCGGATGGCAGTTTTTACAGCCATACCGTTGCGGAAGGTTTGATCACAATTGATCCCCTGACAGGTGTTGTCAGCTCTGTAGGAGGCAATGTCAGTACTCGTCTTAGTAGCCTGATGGCGGATAACTGGGGACAGCTCTATGGACACACAGAATCTACCGGTGAGTTATTGGCAATTGATGCAGCTACCGGTGACGGGACATTAGCGAGTCCGTTAGCTGGTGGTCCTTCAACAGACGGTGCATCGTGTGCCTATGGCGTCAGTGTAAGAAAATCAGTCTCTGTGGCTGAAGTCGAGGCAGGTGAAACGGTTACCTACACACTGTCTTTGGTTAATGCCGCCACCAGCTCAACAACCATCGATATAACCGATGATCTGCTCGATGCCAGAACCTTTGTTGCAGGTACTTTGAGTAATCCACTGGGAGGTTCGGTCAATAACTATGCAGGCACGAGTCAGCTAGTCATTAGTGGCGCGAGCATCGCATCTGGCAGTACGGAGACGCTGCAATTTGATGTACTTTACCCCGCAGGTTTTACAGCGGGTGTGAGTAATAACCAGGCGCTTGTGCGTTACAACGGTCTGCAGATTCAGTCTGATAATCCCGCTACACCAGAGATCGGTGACGCGACTCCGGTTACAGTGGAAGCGGGCTCCGGCATTGGCGTCAGCAAGCGTGCTGTAGTTTCTGCCAACGAAGTGTCTTATTGGTTCACCATCGAAAACACCGGTGCTGGTGATTTACAGAACCTGTCACTTGCTGATGATCTCGATACTGTTTTTGGTGTCGGCAATTACCGGGTGACAGTGCCACCGGCATTGGTCGCTGATCCGGGTGGAGTGGTATTGACGAATACGTTTACCGGAACAGGTGCTGGTACCGCAATTATTGATGCTGCCAGCGGTAGTAATCTGCGCCAGGGTGATCGGGTAGTGGTTCGCTTAACGGTTGAAGTAACCAACCTGATTGATATGGGGTCCGGGTTTGCAGTGTATTCAAATCAGGTAAAGGTTGATGCCAATTCGCCTGGCGGCGCTGTTGTTTCAGATATTTCTGTCGACGGTGACCGTGTTGACCCCGATGGCAATGGCACACCGGATGAACAGTCTCCAACCATTGTTAATCTGGCTGGTGCGCTGACTGTCAGTGGTAAAGTCTTTGAAGACAATGGTGTTGCAGCGATTGCCCATGATGGATTGGCGGGTGGTGGCGAGGTGCCTTTGTCTGGTGTCGTGGTGGAGTTGCGAAATTCTGCCAGCAGTCTGATTGACTCGGTAACTTCAAACACAGATGGCAGCTATTCACTATCAATTCCACAAGCGCTGGCGGGTGAATCGTTGCAGCTTATTGCTGTGCCGCTTCAGAACTTCCATTCTGTATCAGAGGCGTTTGTATTAAATGGTGCAGCGAATAAGAGCGACGGTGAAGTGACTTTTGTTGCCGATCTGAATACCACTACTACCGTCATTGATTTTGGTCAGGTAAGAACGCCGCAGTGGCTCAGCGATAGCATTGTAGAGAACAACCCCGACACGGTTGTGTGGCATGCGCATCGATATAGATCTCACTCCAGTGGAAATCTTGCGTTCAGTTACGCCAACATGCTAAGTCAGCCTGATAACCCCGGGTTCAGTTTTGTTTTATATCAGGATAACAACTGTAACGGAGTTCTCGATGACGGCGAGTCTGTCATACCTCAGTCATTATCGGTCGATGCTTCTTCGGAAGTTTGTGTAATCAACAAGGTGTACATACCTGGCAACGTCGCAAACGATGATACGTTTTCAACAACGATAATCGCGACGTTAGCCTACTCTGATCAGGCAGGTACTGGCCACGGATTGATCAGCTCACTGGAGGTAACAGATTTGACACGGGCAATCGCCAGCGGGGAAGGTGTATTGGTACTCGATAAAACCGTGCAGAACCTGACCGATTCCGGAGCCGCTACCACGCGCAACACTGCGGCTCCCAACGATGTGCTGCGCTACCAGATTGATTTTCGCAACAGTGGCACAGGGCCTGTCACCGAAGTGTTGATTGCAGACAGTACACCGGCGTTTTCAGTGCTTGAACAACCAGTGCAATGCCCGATGATTTTGCCGGACGGTATCGTCAATTGTGAAGTGGCGATGCCTGCACCCGCGCGCAATGGCGCAGGCTACCATGGCCCAGTTCAGTGGCGTTTTATTGGACCCCTCTCAGCTGGTGCCGAGGGTGATGTCTCGTTTCAAATACGCATTGAATAGGTGACTAAAATAGTCGGTTTTTAAAGGCGTTTTTATTGTATTTACAGTGAGTTATCGGTCAGTAGTCGTGGGTGCAGCAAATCAATTCTCTGGTGTATACTTGGTGTCTCTAAACCAGATGCGGAATACGCTTTGAGCAAGTTACTCGACAGATCCCCACTGAGCCCGACGGCTGATCTGAAGCGTGCCGGACTCAAAGTTACTTTGCCCCGGCTGAAGATTCTTGAAATTCTCGAGAATACGGTTGAGCACCACATGAGTGCTGAAGATGTATACAAGGCATTGCTGGCTGAGGATACAGAAATCGGTCTGGCGACGGTTTATCGTGTGCTTACCCAGTTTGAGTCTGCGGGCCTGGTTACCCGGCACCGTTTTGATAGTGGTCAGGCGTTGTTTGAACTCGATACCGGTGACAGCCACGATCACATTGTTTGTGTTAAAAGCGGTCAGGTGGCGGAGTTTAAAGATGAGAAACTGGAAGAGCGGTTGCGTGAGATAGCCAGTGAGCTCGGTTATGAGTTGCAGGACCACAGTATTGTACTCTACGGTGTCCTTAAGCCGGATTAGTGGGGCGTGCGGAAAGTTCGGTAACAAACTTTTCACAGCCAGAGTCGTCAGGGCAAGGCGGAAAAACGCAGGCCCATCTTTCTATCTACGATGGGGTCATACGTCGAGCCCTGTCTTAAACAATATGGCCACGCAGCCATGGCGGCACTAGCTACAAAGTTAAAGCGGCACGGGGCTGAAACCCTTAGTGAAAAATACAAGGCCTCAGCCGAACTTATCGAATTTCCTTGCTGCACGATAGGCGTACCAGTAATTTCTGATTGGTGTCAGACGAGTTACCCGCTCGACCACAGAGGTATCATCTTTACACATAA
>CAYLZS010000058.1:0-15329 GCA_964388065.1 uncultured Granulosicoccaceae bacterium | reverse complement strand
CACCAGTATTCATTCAGGCTCTAAAGCACTTGGCACGGTCGCGGAGCTCGCCGCTGACCACGCAGCATCTGCAGGGAACTTACTGGCCAACAAAGAAATACCAGAAGCGATGGTCAGTGCGTTCCAGACCGCATCCGGCCACCTGGGTGATCGCATGATCCACGCACTGCAAGCGGCTCTGGCGGCTGGAGGTGAAGCTGGTCCGGTACACTCCGCAGGGTTGCTTCTGGTAGATAACGTCAGCTGGCCGGTTGCAGAACTACGATGTGACTGGGCTCCCAATGAATGCCCGATTAAAAACGTTGCAGATGCCTGGGCAATTTATAAACCACAACTTGCAGACTACATACAAAGGGCCCTGGATCCGACAAAAGCACCAAGCTATGGAGTTCCCGGGAATGAATGATTACATCTACAAGCTATTGTGTTGCAGAATCAATCTGGCGCTGTAAAAAGTCCGTCACCTTCGGTGGAGTAAAGCCTGCTTCAATATTTTTGTATTTACCAATGATTGATCTGGCAAGAGCATCTGCTTCGACTTGCAGCCCAGAACAACTTCTCTGCATTGGAAGCTGCTGCAAAGTCGCCTTTACTTCAAGCGCGGCATCTATTCCTGTTTTACCATGTTCGCAATGGTGGGCTCGCAACGAGTCACTGTAATTGTTCCACTGATCAATAAGTGTTCTGTTAGTAGCTGTTAGCCGCCCGGGCCACAACGGCAACTGATAGTCTATCTGAACATTAGTTTCCACATTTTTCAGACCACAGCCTCTGAGGCCACGTTGAGTATCAAAAACCCAATTGATATTCCACCGTGTATTTCCGGTGCCGCTGTTGGGAACAGTTCGCGATAGCGATGCCATCAGCTCACTGACTGAACTACCACTGACTATAGAATTAGTTTCTACCTCTGTGAAAAGCGGTTTTAGAGCAATCTGTGAAGTACTGAAATTATGGTTGCAAACCGTACCCGGTGTGGTGACCGGAAGCTCGATTGTCGCGGGTGAAGAACACCCCGATATCAATGAGACCAAAGCAACTAACAACAAGCAACTGGGGATTGTTCGATGCATCTTAATTTCTATTAGAGTAAGCGGTTGGCAGCAAAAAACCGTGCCGTTCCCGAGTTTAGCAAACTTATTATCGCTGGCAAGAATATCAATTTTCGTTGCTGCTGAACTGCCAATAACGTCACATCCGGCACTGGTCCTGCGATTTTCGTATCAACAGCAAACAGTCGCTCCGATGCCGCATCTGAGCCCGGAGCTTTTGTGTCACGTAGATTACGTCACGCGAGTAATTCAACAGCGCTCAAACCGCACAGCTCGGATGCCAGCCTGGCCAATTTCCGCACTGGTTTAAGAGATTCAGAGCATAGCGCGTACACACTAACTTTGTCGTACGGTAGCTACGGACTCTCTCCCGAAAACGCCTGAGCCATGCATCGATTTTACTTTGAGACACCCGGGCTTAAGGTGTTGGTTCAGGAGGTGCTACGCAGACAATCCAAGTGGCATAACCGTATTAGCCATCAAACGCTGACTGCAACGCTTGACATTAACCATCTGATTCAGGGTGTAGATGTGGAAGTGATGGCAGTCTTTTTCAATCAATCGATCGATAAAGGTATCCATTTGATGCTGTGACATTCTCGCCATAGCGTCAACATCATCAGCAATCGGCGCAAACATTTCGATCAGGCTCTGCGGCACTCGAGTACCACATTTTTCAGCAAAAGATACGACACTCTTAAAATCTCTTATCGGCAGAACACCGGCTACCACTGGTGCATTGATACCTTGAGCTGCCGCCTGGTCTCTAAATCGCTCGTAGTCATCTGGATCAAAAAAGAACTGGCTGATCGCTCTGTTCGCACCAGCATCGAGCTTTTCTTTTAATGCCTGCAAATCGCTCTGCAGATTTTTTGCTTTGGGATGCACATCAGGATAGCAGGCAACGCTAATATCAAACGGATGAATCTCAAGTAAACCATTAATAAAATCCGGTACGTCTTTATAGCCCTCACCGCGCTTTGATGCCGCTTCTGACTCTGCCCTTGCGTCACCTCTGAGCGCTACAATGCGATCAACACCTGCATCACGATAACGCCTGGCTACTGCATTGATTTCTTCCACGGTAGATCCTTCGAACGTCAGGTGTGCAGCAATTGGAGTATCGCACTCCTTTGACGCATACTCGACTGTCTCAAGGCTCTGAGATTGTCCGCTACCGAGCGCACCATAAGTTATAGAAAAAAAAGCAGCTTCCTGTGCTTCAAGCCTGCCTAATGTGCGCCAGAATCTTCTCTCACCAAGCTGTGTACGTGGAGGAAAAAATTCATAGGAGAAAACGGGGTTACTCATGTTGCTTCCTGGATATTATCGGTTATCAATGGGTTAGCTGCCGAACCGCAGGCCAGATTTTTACAGTCAGCGGATCACCCTGTAGTCCTACCGGGGTATCTGCCTGCAGGCCGCTCTGCGTTAACCAATCAGTTATTTCGTCGTCATCAAAACCAAGTCGATGATGTCTGTGCTCAATTCTTAATTGTTCTTCGTTGTGGGTTAAAAAATCTACAATCACTAACCGACCATTTGGCCGCAGCACCCTCGCCGCTTCTTCGATCACCTGCAATGGATCATCGCTGTAGTGAAGCACCAGGTGCAGAGTTGCAAGATCGACTGACTGATCATCGACCGGCATGTTGTACATGTCTCCTTGTCTGACATGAACGTTACGCAGGTTGGCTGATTCGAGATTTGTTCTTGCAACCGTCAGCATTTCAGCGGACACATCAATACCCATACCGCGATCCACTCTGGCTGCAAGGAGTTCCAGAATTCTTCCGGTACCGGTGCCGATATCAAGAAAATCGGCAACTGGCTGGTTACCCACGATTTTCACGAATTCCTTTTCAAGCTGCACCTCGGGTACATGCAGTGCTCTGATCTCGCTCCAGCGGGCAGCATTTTCACTGAAGTAGGCGCGTGCCAGATCAGCGCGCTTTTGCTTTACCTGATCGAGTCTCTGCAAATCCCGGTTTAGTTCGGAATCATCATCCGGCAGCAAGTCGACTACAGTCCGGGCAAGATATGCCTGATCCGTTC
Organism: uncultured Granulosicoccaceae bacterium; assembly: GCA_964388065.1. GTDB lineage: Bacteria > Pseudomonadota > Gammaproteobacteria > Granulosicoccales > Granulosicoccaceae. The sequence goes on along the minus strand of CAYLZS010000058.1, from coordinate 12,222 downwards.
GATCGGCCAGACGATAGTAGACGGCTGCTCCCTCGCGGAATCTCTCAAGTAAGCCGGCTTCCACCAGTAACTTAAGGTGCCGAGAGACTCGTGGCTGACTTTGACCTAATATCTGTGTTAGTTCGCTGACACTCAATTCCCCATGCGCGCACAGGGCGACAAGTCGCAGACGGGTTGGCTCGCCCACTGCTCGTAATCCGCTGAGTAATTGGTCCACAATTTATCCGAGTGTCTGAATTACATATAAAGATATCTTTATATGTACATTTCTGCAAGTTTCGGGTCAACTTTTATAGCAAATTATTCGAATAATCCAGGCCGAAGCCGGCGATATCTGAAGTTAATCTCCTACGAACGCTGGAAATAACCAAATTCAGACCCTCTCTAATTACAAACCCTTAAGAAGTTCACTTAATTAACATCCTGTTACAGTACCTGTACGCTTTCACCTGAATAATCTTCTCCGTGTTTACACCATAAAAATAACAAACCGGAGTTATCACCCATGAACGACGCCTCCAGCGGTCTTCTCAGTTCACCAATCGTTGCCAAACTTACCCCGATTCTGATCGCAATTGTGATTCTTATTGTCGGGCTGCTAATCGCCAAATTTATTCGCGGACTGGTACAAAAATCACTCGGTCGGGTGGACGCACTCAACCGGGTAAATCCCGATGGCTCGGTGACGGACCTCGCCACCCCGATCTCAATGCTGATCTACTACATGATCGTCCTTTTCGTTTTAATTACCGTGCTGGCGAAAATGGGATTGACTGATGTGCTTGATCCGCTCAAGGCAATGGCCAACCAGTTCATGGGATACATCCCCAATATTATTGGTGCAGGTATCGTTGGATATGTTGGCTACATACTGGCAAAAATAATTTCTGACTTCGTCGGCATGGGCCTCGGCAAAGCGGACGAACAACTGGCATTGCGCACGGGAAACAGTGACATTCAGGTATCGGGGATAGGTAAGTCATTTGTGTTCGCCGCCATTCTGCTACCGATTATCGTTGCAGCCCTCGGAATACTCGATATTGAAGCGATTAGTGGTCCGGCGACCGCCATGATTCAAAAACTAATGGCAGCAATTCCAAATATTATCGCCGCAGGCATTATTCTCGCGGTTACTTACTTCGTGGCAAAATTTGTAGTGCAGATACTATCGGGTATTCTCGACGGAATGAACATCGATGCAATGCCACACAAGCTCGGTATTGCAGGTTTGTTTACTCCAACTTTCACACCGACAAAACTGATTGGCAGTGCGATCATGTTTTTTGCCATGCTGACCGGCTTAACTGCAGCAGTCGATAAACTTAACATCAGCATTATTTCAGACATCATGGCGCGAGTACTGGAGTTTGGTGGTGGCATCCTGGTGGGTGGCGTGATATTGGTGATCGGTAACTTCCTCAGCACACTGGCGCACAACGCCATAGCAAAGTCGAGCCCTGGTCTTGCAGATATAGCGCGTTTCGCAATCCTTGGTCTTGTGTTGGCGATGGGCCTCAAGGCAATGGGCCTTGCAGATAATATCGTCAACATGGCGTTTGGCTTCACACTCGGCGCTGTTGCTGTAGCCGCAGCACTTGCGTTCGGCTTTGGTGGCCGCGACGCTGCAAAGAAAATTGCAGACAACATAGCCAACAAAATCAGCTAGGCAATTCCTTTGGCGACAGATCAATTCGATCTGTCGCTGCCTGAAGCAAAAATAATAATAAGCCGCCTTACCGGCATACAAGTCACCGGGGTTTCATCACATGAATAACAGTCTGTTTAATTTCAGAGACGACGAAGAACGCGAAATGTTCCTGGTCGCAATACCGGTGATCGCACTATTTGCATTGCTTGGTTATTGGCTAATGCAAGGCGAAACCCCTGTAGTACAAACGCAAACGGTTGCAGCAATCGCTGTAGATAGCGACGGTGACGGTGTCAGTGACAGCAATGATCAATGCATAAACTTAAGCGGCACCATTGCCAACTATGGTTGCCCGGCAAAAACTCCATGGGCTGAAAAAGACAATGATGCAGACGGTATCAGAAACGGAATAGACAGCTGCCCTGAAACCAAAGGTGTGGCAGACAACAACGGTTGTGCAGCCGTCGCAAAAGTAGCCGAGACAGGTCTGGCAAAACCAGTCGCACCAGCAGACCGCGATAACGATGGCTTTGCAGACGACGCGGATAGCTGTCCCGATCAGGCAGGTGAAAACGGCAGTGACTGCCCGACAGACACAGACTCAGACGGTGTCATAGATAGTGAAGACAGCTGCATCGATCAACCCGGACCAGCCGATGCAAACGGTTGTCCACAAGACAGTGATAACGATGGCGTGCTCGACAACATCGACGAATGTCCCGCTGAAATTGGAACAGCAGCTACCAACGGCTGCCCGGCTGATACTGACAACGATGGCATCAACGATCTTGAAGACAATTGCCCGACTGCCGCAGGCCCTGTCAGCAACGATGATAAAAACGGTTGCCCGGCTGACACCGATGCAGATGGTGTAACAGACGACGTCGACCGTTGTCCCGCAGATCCAGGTGTGGCATCTAATAACGGCTGCCCGGCTGACACAGATCTTGACGGGATACTGGATGCCGACGACAGATGTCCACAGGTACCTGGTATCGGCAGCAACCAGGGCTGCCCGGCCGACACTGACAATGACGGCATCGCCGATGACGACGATCAATGTCCGGAGCAAGCGGGCAGTACTGAAACAAACGGTTGCCCTGCGGTAGCAGAAGCAGAAGCACCAGCACCAGAGACTGCAGTAACTAATACAGAAGCAGATACTGACGGTGACGGTATTCCGAACACTGAAGACAACTGCCCGACTATCGAAGGTGTTGCATCGAACTTCGGTTGTCCGAACGATACTGACGGCGATGGCATTGCCGATTCAGACGACAGATGCCCGGCCGTACCGGGCGTCGCATCATCACTGGGTTGCCCCGCATCTGTGGCACCGGATCAGGCAGAGGTCAAACGTGTACTTGATGCGGCAATCAGTGGTGTCAAGTTTAATTCAAGCAGCTCTGTTCTGACAGCAAGATCAAGACAGGTCTTAAGAACAGTTGCCGAGCTTATGCAAACCTACCCGGATACCAAGCTCGAAATAAGAGGACACACTGATTCATCCGGCAACCCGGACGCTAACATACGGCTATCCCTGCAGCGCGCTCGTTCCTGTGCCACCTTCATCGCATCACTTGGCATCAACAATGACAGGCTCGAAGCTTATGGTCTTGGAGCTACAGAGCCACTGGCAGACAACGGCACAGCCTTTGGACGCGAACGTAACAGACGTGTTGAGTTTGTCCTGAAGTAACACTGCAATATGACTCTGTGCCTTTTGGCACAGAGTCATAATTCGCTGACAATACCTATCCCGCTCTCGCTTAACACAGATGCCAGCCTGTTAATGTGTGCCGGTGATATTTCACAGCAGCCACCGATCACAGCAGCACCCCTATTCACCCACTGCATTGCCGCCGCAGCGTATTGCTCCGGCCCGAGATCCGTTCTGGCTTTAAGCATTTCTACTCCGCCACCAATTGGCATGGCAGAAATTGAAGTAAATCCATTCGCATAAGCACCTACCGGTAAATCCAGTTTTTTCACATGTGCCCAGGCAGCATCAATCGCCTCCGGAAGGCTGCAATTCAATAACACCGATTGCGGCGACGTATTTGCGATGGCGTTATAGGCGTCGACAATACTCTCTTCACTGCGCAAAGCACCCGTACACTCATCACTTACACTAAATGCCATCCAGTAAGGCTTATCGCTTTCAGATGCTGCCAGTCCAGCAGCTTTAGCCTCTTTGATACAGCACATCGTTTCACAAATGAACAGATCAACATTCTCCGCCTGTGAGTCGACAATCATCCGGTAGCTTTTGAGTGCATCTTCAATTTCCGGTGTTGATTCAGGGTGATAGCTACCAACCAGCGGCGGCAGACTTGCAGCAATTTTTACATCGGCAACACCCGCTTCGTCCCGAGCAAGGGCTGCAAGCTCAAAAGCTCTGTTCTGAAGCTCCGATAATTTATCGACAGCATTTGCACGGACAAGTCGCTCCGGTGTCAAACTATAAGAGTTCAGGGTAATCACTTTTGCACCAGCTTTGATGTATTCCACATGAAGTTCTCGGACCAGGTCCGGAGAATCAATCAGTACCTGAGCACCCCATATCGGGCTGTCTTCAGCTGCCCCTCGCTTTACCAGCTCCTGCCCCATGCCACCATCTAGCAATATCACTTGTTGGTCTGTCATAAGCCGTCCAATTTCAAAGCAAAATTTCCCGCCAAGCGTTACACCCGAAACCATAAAACACAAGTAGGTTTTGCAAAGTCCAACGTCAAAGGTAAGATGGCTGTCACACTATACTCAAAGCAGCAATCCCTATGGCAAGCAACCCATTCGAAGAGCTCGGCTTCAGCCTGCAAATCATCCCGGTTACAGACTTCCAGCAAAACGCAATGATCTTCTGGTCAACCAAATCAATGAATGGGGTACTGATTGACCCAGGTGGTGAGGTAGACCGTCTAATGGAAGCCGTGGAGAAACTGGGCGTGAATATTACCGCCATCTGGCTGACCCACGGCCACATGGATCACACAGGCGGTGCCGCAGAATCAAAAAGAAGACTCAACTGTGAAATTATTGGCCCGCACAAGGACGATCAGTTTCTCCTTGATGAACTTAAGTCCGGTATGTACGGCATTGAAGAGGCAGAAAGCTTCACACCAGATCGCTATCTGAGTGAAGGAGATACACTTGAACTTTAAGGGTTAAAGTTCAACATTCTGCACTGCCCGGGTCATACACCCGGGTCGGTCGTCATGCACCAGCCGGATATTTCATTCGCCATCATGGGAGATGTATTGTTTAACGGATCTATCGGTCGTACGGACCTGCCCCGAAGTAATCATCAGGACCTGATAGATTCCATCACTAAAAAACTTTGGCCACTACAACAAAAAGAAGGCAAAGACATCGGTTTTATTCCAGGCCATGGTCCCGCTTCAACTTTTTTAACTGAAAGAAAAAATAACGCGTTTGTTTCTGACTCAGTTCTGGGACTTAACAACAATTAGGTAATAACAGTGCACTTCGTCTGGCCCGATTGTATGAGCTTTTTCAAAGGGAAAGTTGCCGCCGCGATTACTGCCTGTTGCCTGATCACCAAATTCGATGTTGAAGAAATTATTTTCACGGAGTAGCTGGCGTAATAAAGGCAAATATATCGATTGGTTGAACTCACGGCTCTCCGTGAGGCAGTCAGTCTTCAGCAATATCCTCGGCCCACAACTGTGGTTTTTCCTCAATGAACTTTCGCATCAGTGCCTCACAGTCTGCATCATCTGCGATAACAACTTCCACTCCACGTTGCTGCAAAAATTCTTCATTGCCACCGAAAGTTTTGTTCTCACCAATAACAACTCGAGGAATTCCGAATTGCACAATGGTGCCCGCGCACATCATGCAGGGGCTTAAGCTGGTGTAGATTGTGGTATCGCGATAAGTTTTTTGACGGCCGGCTTTTCGCAGTGCATCCATCTCGCCATGGGCGATCGGGTCGCCTTTTTGTACACGCTGATTGCGACCGGAAGATAAAAGCTCCTCACCACGTGCAAGCACCGAACCTATCGGGCAACCACCCTCATCAAAGCCCGCCTTCGCTTCATCATAAGCCTGTCGAAGGAACTTTCTATCTGTATCACTTAACAATGCTATTCGCTCCCCGGAATCATCGTTTCAGCGCAATACGCTCTACGACATTCGAACTATATGTTTTTTTGATTTCGAATACTCAAACTATAAACAAACAACGCAATCCAGATGCAAATAAAACCAACCCACGATGCCAATGCTATGGGTTCGCGATAATACAACCAACCAATCAAAAACTGGATACTCGGCGTCAGGTAGACCAGCAGCCCACTCAGACTCAACGGCATTGCACGAGCACCTTGTGCATACAATATTAATGGTATTGCTGTTACCAGCCCACCCAGCATTAACAATAGCTCTGAACCACCAAGCGGATTGCGATAATAAAGATTCCCTGAGTGCGCAATCCACAGGAAAGCTACCAGGGTTGCCGGTACGAGTAACAAGGTCTCTATGGATAATCCGTTTATAGGACCGGTGGATGCTTTCTTGCGGATCATGCCATACAAACCAAAAGTAGCACCCAGCGACAAACCAATCCATGGAACTTCACCATTGGCAACCACCATTACCAACACCCCTGTAATTGCCAATGCAATTGCGCACCATTGTCTGAAATCCAATCGTTCAGAGAAAACCAGATAACCAAGGGCGACACTTACCAGTGGTGATAGAAAATAGCCGAGACTTGCTTCCACGATATGATCGTTTACCACTGCCCATATATACACCAGCCAGTTAGACGCTATCAGGCACGCTGCCAGCAAGTGCATGCAAACCTCACATCGGTTGGTCAGCACACCAGCTACTGTTTTTCGCCGCTCTGATGAAAGGAGAACAACCACAAGAAGAAACAACGCACACCACAGGTTTCGGTGAGACAGCACCTCCAGCGGTGAAACGTGTTCGAGCCACTTCCAGTAAATCGGAAACAAGCCCCACAGTACCTGGGCTGTGATTGCACTGAGCAACCCGACTTTAAAAGGGGACATTTTTACGTTACCGCGCCACCCATCCGCCACACAGAGGGAGAACCTGTCCGACAAAGCAATTTGCAGCATCACTGCACATATAAGCTGCAAAGCTTGCGTCTTCCTGTTTGCTCACCAGCCGACCCAATGGCACTTCGCTTTTAAGACGTTTTTGAAACGCCGGGTTATCCTGAACTTCTTTCGGGAAGTAGGTTTCGTTATCGACAAAATTCTGCGCTATCACGTTAACCTGAACATTGTGGCGCGCCGCTTCAACACCAACTGATTGCACATACGAGACCTGGGCACCCCGGGCTGCACAATAAGAGGATGTTCTGTTGATGCCACGCAATGCCGAGGCGCTGCCCATAACCAGAATTTTGCCTTGCCTGCGCTCAATCATTTGCGGCAGCACAGCACGGGTTAACCAGTGCAACGGATCTACCATGGTGCGAAAAACACCAGACCACTCCTCATCAGATACGTCAGTTGCCAGTGTCTGTGGTGCCGGCATAGCAAGGTTGGCAATTAAACAGTCTATCTGCCCCGCACTTTCAACAACCTGTACTACCTCACTGGAACTAGTCAGATCATCATTACTCGCGATAACTTCTGCACCTGATCCTTTAATAGTTTCGCAAAGTACCGGGCCCATGAAGCGGTCCGCATGGGTAATAAGAATACGCTTTCCCGATAAGTTGACAGAAACTCCGGACTCAGTAGACATAAACGATCTATGCCAGTGTACGCAAAAAACGCGAACAGGATTTCTTCACAATCTCTGCATAAGTCGGATAGGCAAAAATAGTATCGGCGATGTCTTCGGCCTTCATTTTGTGTTTGATAGCAAGTGTCAGGCACTGTACCCATTCCCCGGCATGTGCACCAACACCTGTTGCCCCGAGAATCCGGTTTTCAGCATCCATTACTATTTTTAAGAAGCCACCTGTTTTACTGTCTGTGATAAACCGGTCTGTTGCCGCATCGACTTTAAAAACCTGTACACCATCAAAAGCCTCGCGCGCCTCTTTTTCTGTCATACCTACATGACCCACTTCAGGGTCGGTAAAAATTGCCCATGGCAGTGCTGTCAGATCGGTGCGGCGGTCCTCTCCGTTCAGCATATTTTGCACAACCAGTACCGCCTGGTAGTTTGCAACGTGGCTGAACTTCGCACGCGATGCAACATCACCTACTGCATAGATATGTGGAACACTGGTTTGCATTGCATCATCCACTGTCACACCGTGCCGTGTGTATTCAATGCCGGCGGCTTCGAGTTGCAAACCTCCTAAATTCGGTACCCGGCCGATGGCAACAAACAACTGATCAACTGAGAGCGTGCTTTGTACTTTATCTGAATCACCGATTTGCTCTATGTTGATACAAATCCTGCCACTGCTATCCTTCGAGCATACGGTAGCATTGGCACCGGTAATCATTTCAATACCCATGTCAGCGAATGTATTAATAATGTAGTCACCAACTTCATGATCCACCGCGCCCAGTATACGTGTGTTGCGATCAATAATGGTCACTTTGCTGCCAAAGCGCGCAAGACACTGACCAAGTTCTGCAGATATTACCCCGCCACCCAGAAACGCAATACTCTTAGGCTGTGTGCGAAGCGTCCAGAAATTTTCGTTGTTCAGCATCTGCACCGGATTATCGGGGTCTGTAGGCAGCAACCTCGGACCGGAACCGGTGGCGATAATTAGTTTTTTACCGGATACTTTTTCTCCACCGATCTCAACGGTGTGATCATCAATAAATTTTGCACCACTTTCATTAATGTAGGTGTCTATCCCAAGATCGTTAAAACGCTTCGGCTGCTCGTGAGCATAAACACCGTCGATAATACTTTTTACATGTTCCATTGCACGTGAAAAATCAAACCCGGCTTCAACATCAAGAGCATGTAATCCATGTGAGGTTAAAGACTGTACGGCGTGATAGTTTTTAGCGACATCAATCAAGGCCTTGGACGGCACACAACCTGAGTGCGTGCACTCACCACCAATTTTATGTTTTTCCAGCAATGCTACTTTTGCACCGCGCCTCTGTGCCTCAAATGCTGCGGAAATACCACCGCCGCCGGCACCAATAATTACGATGTCATACGTATGTATCATTAAGGGATTCCGTGAATATAATTTCGGCGTCACCTGCGACACCCGGCACCTGGAAGTAGTCCATCACCCCATCGGGTCCGTCAACAGACAAAACTGCAAAAGCGTGATGATAGTGATCACCATCATGCCCCAGCTGGCAGTCAGTGTTTATCCTCGGAGCGGTGTCTGCATGCTCTGACAGTGCCAGATTCGGCAGTTGCTTATAGGGCTGCCATAACAAGGCAACTGGAATGGCACCTGAGCCGATACACCGGCCGCGCTGCAAACCCAGATAAGGCTCAAAAGCAATCATGTTGTGCTCATGCCCCCAGAGCCAGAGATCTATCTCTGAAAGATAATCAGAGAATGCATCGTATAAAACCGGATTCAGTGCAAGCGGGCGATTATCTTCCGTTCTACCGATATTGCCGGAAGCGGTAAAGAGCTGATAGTGTGACAACATAACTGACTTACGGCCCGCCGCGGTATCCAGCTTATGTCTGTGCCAGTCCACTTCTTTGCTTTCAACCGCAGGTATTGCAGACAATGCATCAACCACTTTACCAGGCTCGGGAGGTGCGCCAACTGCAAGAATCTGCCAGTGTTCATTGCGCAGGCAAAAGTAACTGGCCGGCTGGCCGAGCTCATCAAGCAACCAGTAGTAGCCGGCCCCTCCGGCATATAAATCGTGATTGCCGGCTAGATTGTACACACGGGTATCCGGTGACAGGTACTCACGCACAATAGTAAGGAAGTGATCGTTCATTTCCTTTTTAGTGCCGGAGTAATACACATCACCCAGATGAATAACAATATCCGGATTTTGATCCGCTATACAGCGCATAACATTTTTGGCAAGTGGTGTACCGGTGCCCCAGTCTGAAACGAATGCCACCTTTACTTTGCCATCTCCCAATAGCTGCACAAAGTCATCCATTGAATCATAGTGTCGGTATGGAATCGGCTGATGGTTATTATCAAACTCAAGTAGTGTTTTAGCCCACAGCGGATCACACACCGAGTACCTGAGCTCTGATTCAATTTCCGCCGCTTTATCACGATTGCCCGAGAACTTTGCCGCCGCCAAACCAACGTATAAGTGTGCACACTTGGATACCAGTGATCCTTTGCTGATCACCTCCGCCAGATCAACGCCGTCTTTCCCTTCCTCCATGGCAGCTTCTAGTGAACCACAGGCTTCACAACAGGCTTTCATAGCAGGATGCACGGACGACAAAGTGTCTGTACAACCTTCTCCCTCCCCCTGTAACACAGTATGCATTGCAGATTGCCATCGGGACATAAAAGACTGGCCATAGGTTTTAATGGTCATACAGAAAAATCCTGATACTTAAGGTTCGAAATTCAGATGGCAGCCAGACTAACTGCCGCCGACCGGACCCGTATCTATAAAAAACAAAACAATACCACAGACAATCAAAAAACAACCGGCCAGCTGTTTTATACCTGCCTGCTCTTTCAAAACAAAAAAGGAAAATACCATTGTGATCGCTATTGTTCCGCTGACAATAACCGGAATTGCAACATTAGCCGCCATGGGCTTTGAACTCTGCAGATCGGCAAACAAATAAAAGTAACCGACTTCGGCCATTCCAATACAAACACCCGCGACAATCGCCCATTGATATGCACTGGTACTGAGCTGAAAACTCTGACCACCTTTAACTACAAGGCAGATCAAAAATACCAGCGACACAAGCAGTGCAGCAACTTGCAGACAGATAGTAGCAAGCACTGTTGTCGTTGCAGTTTCAGGAACATGACTGCCTGACATTTTGACAAACAAATTATATCCGGCATACAGAAACGTCACGCCGGCCAACAGCAAAATATTAATGAAATTAGAACTCAACACTATCCTCCGTTTTAGTCAGCCCGGCAGTTACACCGTCATCTTATGCAGCGCTACTAACTAACTGTATTTATCTAACTGTATTTATGGTTCTTGTGCTGAACTGGCTAACATAGGTTGAGTGAGCTTCACACAAACTTACTATTCGAGCACAATTGCGTGGTAATGATACTTTAACTGTTACATCCTCCCATGCTTTGAAGCGCGCTGCTGTGGTGATCGCAGAAAACGTTTGACTTTATACTCCAGCCACGCAGAATTCATTTTTATCGGTAGCCGCTCGGATACCTCGATCAACTGCGCTTTATGTAACCTCTAACTATCAGTTGATCAGCGACCCGGTCTTTGGTTACCCGAGCCTATCAGCCCGGGCCTATCAGCGATTACTGCCATACGTCGCATATGCGTAACATCATTTCTATGAGGGTCACAAGACTCTCGGCGAAGGTTCTGTTAGGGTTACAAGTGTCGATGACCGGCCAGCTGGCAACAACCTCAACCTTGTTCCGGCTGCACACGCGGCATCAGCTGACAATTTACCGCCTACGCATCAAGAGGATTATTCGGATGAAAAAAACCGCACTGTATCTCGCGACCGCCCTGGCTGGCACTTTAAGTGTTGGCATTGCGCAAGCACAGCAGCGATTTATCTCCATTGGCACTGGTGGCGTCACCGGGGTCTACTACCCGACGGGTGGCGCTATCTGCCGTCTGGTAAACAAGGATCGAAAAGAGCACGGCATCCGTTGCTCTGCAGAATCAACTGGTGGCTCAATCTACAACATCAACACCATTCGCGGTGGTGAACTGGAATTTGGTGTTGCCCAGTCTGACTGGCAGTTCCACGCCTACAACGGCACCTCCAAGTTTGAGGAACAAGGCAAATTCGACAACCTCCGTGCAGTGTTCTCCGTGCACCCTGAGCCGGTCACTATTCTCGCTCGCGGTGACGCCGGCATAGATAACATCAGTGATATCAAAGGCAAGCGACTGAACATTGGCAACCCGGGCTCAGGTACCCGCGGAACATGGGAAGTCATTGAAGAAGCCATGGGCTGGGAAAGAAAAGACCTTAAGCTTGCTTCAGAAATGAAGTCAGCAGAAACCGGTCAGGCACTTTGCGACGGCAAGATCGACGCATACTTCTGGCTTGTTGGTCATCCGTCCGCACTGACTCAGGAGTCACTTGCTACTTGTGATGCAAAGCTGGTTAATGCGACCGGACCAGAGATTGCCAAACTGGTAGATGACAATCCGTACTATCTGTACGCTAACATTTCCGCAGGAATGTACAACTACGACGTAGAAATTGAAACATTTGGCGGCGGTGCAACTTTTGTCTCAAGCGCCGATGTACCTGAAGAAGTTGTTTATTTTGTTGTTAAAGCTGTTTTTGAAAACTTTGATTCATTCAAAAAACTACATCCGGCATTTGCCAACCTCAGTGAAGCAGAAATGATTACTGATTCACTCTCGGCACCATTGCACGACGGTGCAATGAAGTACTACAAAGAAAGAGGCTGGCTGTAAACAGTATTGAGCAGCATAGGTAAGAATATAGTGGCCTGGTAT
>CAYLZS010000057.1:0-2445 GCA_964388065.1 uncultured Granulosicoccaceae bacterium | reverse complement strand
TTGCCGGATCGTGCAGATCTGTTAAGCAAGGCGGCACTGCAGGAAACCGGTGTGAATCGAGTTAAACACTGGCTGCAGGCAACTGACTGGTTGCGCACAGGCTTGTATTGTCTTACCTCATTGGCCGTGCTGTTTTTCTTGTGGAATCTGGCACCTGCGCTACGAGTGCGCCATCGAAAACGCAAGCGTTTTAATAACTGTATCGCTGAGCTAAAAACAGCTGCCAGGGTTGGCGACGAAGAAGAAGTTTACCGGCTACTACAACGATCCGAATCAAAGAAAATACTAGGCGGTGCGGAGTCGGAATTAGTCACCACACTGGCATCCCGACTCTATTCAAAAACACCGGCGCACACAAAGACACCTCGCTTGATGGACATGATCAGATCAATTGAAGTTAAAAGTAGACAAGACAGCTCCGGGATGCAACCCGGTCCACAGAAAGTGCTTGCAGAATTATGATAGGTGTTCTTAAGAAATACATTCAACCAGACAGCACAGCTGTTTAATCTGTGCGAACATTGATCCAAAGTACAATGACAACCAGGTGCCTGGCAGGTAGATTGGAAAAGACGATAGATCTAACGAACAACGGAGAAAATACTCATGAAAATACACCTTGCTTTTCTAATGGTGGCAACCATTGTATTCAGCGCACACGCAGATGATGACGATAATAAAGGCTTCGGTGCGGCCGGTGTACTGTCCAACAAAAACTCCGAGGATCTACCAGAGGCAACGCTGTCGTCCGGTGAGCCTCTGCTTCCTGACCCGAAACTAACCCTTAAGTCCGGCACCTACTACGAGTGGGAAATTACTTCTGACGGCAGCCAGGAACTCGCACTGGCAGGTGCAGGTTTTCTGCGCGCCATCTGGATAGACGAAATTGTTATTGAAGGCATAGAAATCAGACCGCTTGGTGTAGACAGCCTTGAATTTGATGAGGCAGGGACAGTAGAAATTAGTTTCCTTGCAATTAAACCCGGCACTTATCGCTTCGGTGTACCCGGACGGGAATCGCAAACCCTCGAAATTACCATCGAATAGTTTGACAGGGTAACTGGTAACCATGCGATATATCCCGATACTCACTGCCGCCATTTGCGCGATGACAGCAAGCGCGAATCTGCATGCAGATGCACTTGATATCAATGTGATCTATCTGGAGCAACAGCGCGAACGGCCACCTGTGCTCTCCAACCTGGTAGTGCATCCGGAAGATGAAGGGGAACAAGGTGCACTGCTGGGCATCGCCGATAACAACACCACAGGCAAGTTTCTCAAACAGACCTACGCCATTGAAACCATAATCGTCCCACCGGAAGACGATGTAGTAGCTGCGGCAAAAGCCGCACTACAGGGTACAAATCTGGTACTACTGAATATGCCGTCTGACAAACTGCTGGAAATTGCCGACTTACCGGAAGCCGGTGACGACCTTCTGTTTAATGCCGGCAGTGCTAATGTCAAACTCAGAAGTGACAACTGTCGAGCCAACGTGCTTCATACATTGCCATCCCGTGCCATGTTGACAGATGCTTTGATGCAGTTCTTTAACAAACGCAAGTGGGACTCCATTTATTTGCTGGAAGGCAATCGCGATGTCGACAAGCTGTATGCTGCATCGGTCAGAACATCTGCCAATAAATTCAGGATTTCCATAGCCGCCGAAAAACAATGGATTGATGACGCCGACATGCGTCGCAACGCAGCTGCAGAAATACCTGTGTTCACACAAGCCAGAAAGTACGATGCTGTTGTTGTCGCCGATGAAGATGACGACTTCGGCCAGTACGTTCAGTACAACACCTGGCTGCCTCGACCAGTCGCCGGCACCGCAGGGCTTGAACCTGTTGCATGGGATCGTGTTGTCGAACAGTGGGGAGCAGCGCAGTTGCAGTCACGCTTTGAAGAACAATCTGAGAGATCGATGACCGGTGTTGACTATGCCGCCTGGGCTGCTGTTCGAAGCATCGGTGAAGCCGTAACCCGCACAAAAAAGACAGACCCTGCAGCAATTGGGGAATACCTGTTGTCCGATAAATTTGCACTCGCGGGTTTCAAAGGTGCAAAAATGACCTTTCGAACGTGGAACGGACAACTACGCCAGCCGATCCCGCTGGTACACCCGCAATCGGTGGTGGCACTTGCACCAATTGAAGGATTTTTACATCATACGTCAGAACTGGACACACTCGGACTTGATCAGCCGGAGTCCATTTGCGAGGAATTGAACTAGTCATGAAGCATCCTGTCTTTGCACTTGCTGCAGCCCTCATGTTGGCAGCAACACCCGCCAGCGCCCATTGGGTGTATGTAACCAATGAAAAAGATGACACTGTTTCGGTTATAGACACCGAGACCAATGAAGTCATAAAAACGATAGACGTGGGGGAAAGACCACGTGGCGTAACCTTGTCAAAAGATTTTAAGTACCTGTTTATC
>CAYLZS010000056.1:0-3596 GCA_964388065.1 uncultured Granulosicoccaceae bacterium | reverse complement strand
GTGCAGCAGATGCAACAAGAAGTGCTGCCGGTTCTGTCGGCCGCACAGCAGGTAATGTCGCTGACTCTGCTCGTGGTGCTGCTGGCAATGTCGCAGACTCCGCTCGCGGAGCTGCCGGCAATGTAGCAGACTCCGCTCGTGGAGCTGCCGGTAATGTCGCAGACTCCGCTCGCGGTGCAGCAGGATCTGCAGGTCGTGCGGTTGACCGGGGTGTGGACGCCGCAGGCAACAAAGTCGGTGGTGCAGTAGACAGCACTCGCACCGCAGCTGGTAATGCCACACGCAGTGCAACTAACACAGCTCGCAGCGCGACAGATACACGATCCACTGGCAGTACCGCACCACGAAGCTCAACTACCGGCACTGCAGATTATGCAGAACCTCGCAAGAGCGGCGGTATCTGGAAATGGCTGATTCCTATCTTGCTTGCGGTACTTGCATGGTTCGGCTTTAAAAGCCTGAGTAACAAAGATGTCGATGTTTCCGGTGCCGGCACTGAAGCAACTGAAGCTGCAGGTGCTGCATCCGGTGCAGTCGGTGAACTCTCCGGTAAATTTGGTGACTTCTTCGGCTCGACCACCAGCACACTTGAAGGCATCACTGATGCCGACAGTGCAACCGCCGCTCTGCCCGACCTTGAAAAAGCAGGTGAGTCTCTTGGCGGACTATCCACCATGGTTGCAGACGGAGGAGATGGCGCTAAGTCAGCTGTATCCGGTGCTTTAACAGAAGGTATGGATAAGCTTGGTCCGGTTGTTGAAAAACTTCAGGGCGACTCAGGCATCTGGGGTGTTCTTGAGCCGGTAGTCGGCCCAATGATGGAAACACTGAAGGGCATGCTGTAAAAGCAATAACTGCTAATAAGTCAGTAGTACACTCAAGCCCCGCAATCGCGGGGCTTTTTTTTGGGTACTGTATAGACACCATGAAAAAAATACTGAAATACACTGCCGATCTCATTGCCGTAGTATTTGCAGTTTTATTTCATGCACCCAATAAAAGATTCGACAAAATCGTTGGTAGTGAGCAAGAACAATACATCGGACTTATCGGCAGTATTGCGGTAGTCACTGAAACAGTGACAAAAGACTCCGGTATGGTTCGCTACTCAGGCAGTAACTGGCGAGCTCGTCTTTCAGAAAAAAGTAATTCTAAAAGTATCGATCCGGGTGAGAAAGTAACGATCGAATCATCCGAAGGAAATATTTTATATGTTGAGTAGCACATAACTACCAATAGCGGGACTATAAAACACCCAAACCAACTAACGTGAAATATAGAATTTACTGTCCGTTCCAGTAACTACAACTGTCCACCGCAATACACACAACGGACATGGTTCTTTGAAACCACTCTGTTACAGCCAGCGCATTTTTTTGTATTTCGGTACGCACCAGTTGGTCTTTCATCTCGTAACTGGATTTCACGGACTTTGTCTTCCAGTGCTTTATTGTCAAAGCCAGCCTGCTCCAACAGTTCACACATTGCCTGTGTTACCAGTGCGAGGTGATCCACGCGGTTTTTCAGATCCCGTATCTCAGTAAGGCCCTCACTGGCCTTTACATCAGCGGCACCCGCGCTATTGCTGGCCTGGTTTAATCTAAAGCGTTGGAATAAATCAAAGTCCATAGAGAGTGCTCAGTTTATGGTGTTAGCGCCTCATTCAGCCGCCACCTGTTCGATTTTCACCGCGTGGTCAGGTTGAGCAACACAACAAGAACAACACTGTGTAAATTTTTGCGCTGCAAGGCCAATTATGCACTCTTTAGTTTTGTAATTGCATTCGCAATATTTACTCTTGCCTGCTGCTCTAACGAATCAATATAGTAGCGATGTGAAAATATTGACTCCCTGCCAAGAAAGTACTGAAGCAGTTCGATTCGCTTCCTTTTAAAGATGAACCACGGTATATATTTATACTCTTTTCTTATTGCCGTTTCAAAATCCGTATATCGGGACTCTGCACTTCCAAGGATTGAAAGATCGATATCTACCATGAGCCTTTGATCATTTCCCTTTGGTACAAAATTATGTTCCGTCGCCATTATAAGAGAGTATACGGTTTGCTGCAGCTCCAGGCTTCCAGAGTTATCAGAGATGAAGGAAACTGCCAGATCTGCGCTGTCTTTTTCATTTGATTTCGAAAATATGTTGTAGACAGTATCATGAAACCACAGTGCAAGCTCGATTGAATTATAGTTTTCCGAAATATGCCGCGTTTTTTCAAGTTCAATGAGCAGCGACTCAATATGCGTGACGTTATGGTACTTTCGATGCTTTTCGTTGTACCGCCTCTTGAGATCCGTATAGGTATCAGTGTTTTCACTGAATCCGAGATTTGACATCAACGATAACCAATCAGACTGACGCACTATTTGATCCTGGGTGCATCATCTTTTCTTACCCCTACAGCTTGTAAAATGTTCTTGCCTGCAAGTACAAAGTAAAGTCATACTTTCTTCCAACGGCTACCTAAAAGCACGATGATCAGTGCATGATTGGTCAAGTTTCTAATTTGGTATATCGCTGCGTTCAATCGCAACGATACGGTGTTTTTCAAGCGCACTTACAGTTGCCAAAACCCGGTTTCGATTCCACCCTGAATAACGATTGCGCATGTTCCGTGTCCCGGGAGTTCCATGGGTGGCAACGCTATTTCTGCTCCCGACTTTTTTGCCGCATCGACAGAAGCCTCAATATTCTCAACAAGCAGGTAGTGACGCACTATAGGTTCCTCGGTATCACGCAATGGTGACCGAACACCAATTTTTCCTCCATTTACCATGCCTGCAACACGGGCTCCCCCTAAAGCCTGGTCACTTTTGCCGAACTTAACTTCATGTAGTTGCGCGTATGTTTCACAAACCATGTCGACGTCGGGTGTTACTATTTCGAGGTATTGTAATTTCATGATGTTTTTCTTTATAGATGATCTATCACTTACTTCAATGAGGCACCTGAGATACAAACGACTCACTCAGCCACAGCGTACGCGGTGTTTTAGTATTATCTAGCGGCCGCGCAGTTTTGCGTACTACCCATACACTAAACACCATAGCACAATAATATTTACTACGAACACTACGCGTTAAATTAGAAACAACTGATTACTGCTCATGCTCATGCAAGATTCGAATCGAAAGCTTTACTGTGTTCATTGCACTCCATCTATCTGTTCTCCCAATGACTTCTTCTGAACGTTTCCCTGTATTCCTCCTTTAAATGACCTGGACATCGTTTCTTCAATTCATCAAACAGTTCCGTGAGTTCACTAACTGGCCGTGATTGAAGGCTTAAATGATCCCACTTTCCTGCCAGCCACTCTTGAACAAGTTTGTCTGCGGCTTCTCTAAGTTGAACTCTGGCCATCTGTTTATTCTTTGTCATAGGCTTTTCTCGCATAACGCCGCGGTCAGTCGCAATTTATAAGCTAGCCGAATTGGCGTAAAGTGGAGCGCAGCGGAACGCCAATTTGGCTAGCTTGTAAATTGTCGATCTGCACCGCTTTGTTAGAGCTATTATTCCTCTAGTTCAGCATTATCCACACTATCTTTGGCAATACTTTCATAGTAGAGCTTAGTTAGCGCAGACTGTAG
>CAYLZS010000055.1:0-3000 GCA_964388065.1 uncultured Granulosicoccaceae bacterium | reverse complement strand
TTTCCTTGATTAACCCTGACAATTTCTCTGTAATCTTCAGGCACAGTGTAATTGTATTTCTTCTCCCATTCTTTAACGCGCTCCAGACTAGCCACTGGGGAGGGCTTAATTCTTCTTTCTGACCAAACAATGTCGGCTATTAATGGCATTCTGACTCCACTACTATTTTAGTAAGTCCATTATCTCTTTTATCCCACCTTTGTGCAGGAATAATTGGTGGATCGTGTAGTCTACCAACGGGGATATTACCTACATTTGGACACAGGAAGGTTGGTTGTATCTAGCGGTTGTGATCGATCTGTATTCTCGCAAGGTGGTGGGTTGGAGCATGAGTTCGAGAATGCACTCACAGTTGGTGTTTGACGCCCTGACGATGGCTATCTGGAATCGCCAGCCACCAAAGGGATTGATCTGTCATTCAGATCGAGGCTCGCAGTACGCAAGCAAGAAATACAAAAGGTTATTATCAAAAAACGGTTTTCTCGGCAGCATGAGCCGCAAGGGGGACTGTTGGGATAACAGTGTTGTAGAGAGCTTTTTTGGTAGCCTCAAGCAGGAGCGAGTGCACTGGGAGAACTACTCAACACGACATGAAGCACAACAAGATGTATTGGACTATATCGTAATGTTCTATAACAGCACCAGGTTACATTCAACTCTGGACTACCGCAGCCCCAACGATTTTGAAAAAAATACAGATTTAAAATTAGCTGCTTAACTTATTGGTACCAAAAAGCTTGACCACCTCATTTCTCGACATCATACCTCTAGCAGGCTGTTGATTTTCTCACCGATAAGTACAGTACGATATAGAATGCAGAAAACGATACTTAATCCAAAGGATAAAACCCTATGCGCGGTGCAGACGTTTTCCAGGAATCGCTGTTCACGACAGTTCAATTGGAATCCTTTGTTCCTTCAGATCACCCGTTGCGCGCTGTCAAAGCTTTATTGGATGAGGCCATGGTGAACATGAACTGGCTGTTTGAGAGTATCTACTGTGATACCGGCCGGGAGTCGATTCCACCAGAACGCTTGATCAGGGCGCAGCTGCTTCAGGTGCTCTACAGCATTCGTAGCGAAAGACAATTGGTGGAACAGATAAACTACAACCTGTTATACCGATGGTTTGTGGGTTTGACGATAGAGGATGCGGTTTGGAACCACTCTACGTTCAGCATTAACCGAGACCGATTATTGGAGCATGATGTAGTTGGCGAGTTATTCGAACAAGTGCTGAGTCTAGCCAGTAGGCGCGAGCTCCTTTCGCAGGAACACTTCAGCGTGGATGGGACGTTGATACAGGCATGGGCATCGCAAAAGAGTTATCGCCCCAAAGATGAGGACGATGAGCCGCCAAGCGGACAGGGACGCAATGCGGAGGCGAATTTTCATGGAGAAAAACGCAGTAATACCACTCATGAATCCAAAGCAGATAGCGATGCTCGAATGGCGAAGAAGGGACCGGGAAAGGAAGCGAAGCTAGCTTACATGGGGCACACGGTGATGGAAAACCGCCACGGACTAATTGTTAAGGCCCAAGCCAGTCATGCAAGCGGTAAAGCCGAGCGAGAGGTCGCGTTAGATCTATTGGCAGAGTTGCCAGGCTTGAGTCGATGCACTGTTGGTGCTGCTAGAATTATGATACCGCGCACTTCGTTCAAGAATGTCGTGCCATGAATATCACACCTCATGTGGCGATGAATAACAAACGTCCCGGGGGTTCTTCAATCGATGGACGCACAAGTCGACACGACAGCTATGAAATAAGCCAACGCAATCGAAAGCGAGTTGAAGAACCGTTTGGTTAGGGCAAGACGGTAGATTAATCAGGCAGATCAAAGTTCGAGATCTGGCTAAAGTAAACAGCGTATTCATGATGACAATGATCGGCTGGAACTTAATGAAAGACTTGGTTGTTATGACCCACAAAATCAACAGCCTGCTAGGAATATTTGAGAAGACCCAGAGCACGTGCTTCCGATTCAGTTTTCAAATTACAGATGAGTGTCTCTATATCTGGCGCAAATAATCTCCATGCCTCGTCAAGAGTATCACTATCACCATATACATTTCTAATCTCTGGGTTCGCGTTAGTTGGATCATTGTCATAACACAAGAACATTTCAGAGCCTCCATCCGTTCCAAATTCGATTAGTTTTTCCGGTCGAAAATTAAATTGATCTCCTAACCAGCTAATAGTTGAATCCGCAGTATACGGTTTTGTGAAATTGGCGAAATAACCTACAAACTCCAACTTACCGGTTTCAGGATTTAGCAAGGTGACCACTTCTGCACGCTCACCATTGCGTTCTGGTGGATATGCATTATATGTGGTCAATATTGTCCTTAACATTTCCGGTATTTTTACACTAAGTTCATCTTCGAGCTTGTCAAGCTCATCATGAGTAGCTTTTGGTTTATCGCTTTTTTTCCATTCTAAATTATGCATTAGATCAATCCGTTTTTTAGAAAACTGAACCAGCCTTTGTGCTTAAATAAATTATGTGGTGCTCGCTCTACCAGCATCATATATTGGAGTTCCCCCGGTTCAGTGGACACCAAGGTTAAGCTGCAGTAGCAGCGATGATGTTATTGCTTCTGTATTGTGCAGGGCTAGTGTAACCGAGTTTCGAATGTTTACGAACTCGATTGTAGAATACTTCGATGTACTCGAAAATAGATGCAGCCGCTTCACGCCTGGTTTTATAATGACATCGGTAGATTAACTCTTTCTTGATGGTTGCAAAGAAACTCTCAGCCACGGCGTTGTCCCAGCAATTTCCTTTACGGCTCATACTAATTTTGATATCACAAGCTGACAAGGCTTTACAGTAGTCTGATGCTGTGTAGTTACTACCTCTATCGGAGTGATGAATAAGATTTTCAGATGGGTTCTGTGTGCTCAATGCCATGTTCAATGCACTCAATGTAAGCTCTGTATCGTTGGTATCGCTCATCGCCCAGCCAACGACTTCGCGGTTATATAAATCAATCATT
>CAYLZS010000054.1:0-16855 GCA_964388065.1 uncultured Granulosicoccaceae bacterium | reverse complement strand
GTCTCGGTTTTTGTTGGTTTTTTGTATGGATCGGGCGGGTGTGGCGGGAAGATGATGCGGTTGCGCACAACGTTCATCCAGGCCTGCCGCATGATAACTACGATAGCCCGGCCGGCAACTTATAAACCACAGTTGGCAAAGGTAAATACCAACAGACAATCCAGAAAAGCCGTCAATTGCCGGCCGGGCTATCGTACTTATCATGCGGCAAGCCTGGATGAACGTTGTGCGCAACCGCATCATCTTCCTGCCACACCCGCCCGATCAATACAAAACATCAAAACAAACCGAGACCTGCTATTCGTCTTATTTTCGGCGCATGTTGTTACTGCGCGCCTGTAGATATGCAGCAATCCTGAGATTCAGCGTTGATTCATTGGGCTGTTAAACACTCGCAACTACATACATTTTTTGCCAAAAATGTGTCATCTAAGTTACACAGCGGTTATCTGAAATTCCAATTAGACAGTTGATGTCTGAATAACTTATTGTATTTAAAAGGATTAATTGTATATACACAGGATGTTGCAACAAACAAACAGAATGGAAAATAACTGATACAAGTGTTGTATTTTTCTCAATTCAACACTACAGTGGGAACCGTGATGAGGCGGGTCAGTCTTATGACGTTAGTGAGTTGAAACATCAGGAGAATAAAAAAAACAGAGGGAGTTACGAATAGAGGCACAGCACAGTGCTTGAAACCTCTTCCGTCAATCCGGATATAGCGGGTCCGGAGTAGACGATGGAAGGTGGCGAGATGTACAGCCACGACTGGTAATACTAATAATAATAAAATGTGCGTGAAATTTCAGGGCGTCCCTCGGCGCCCTTTTTTTCGTCTGCGTTTTCAGTGGATGAAATAACAGACGGGGCGTAGTTTACCTGTTTTTATAAACTCTGTTGTACTTTACTTGCCGGTCACGGTGAGCTTTGGCAAACTTATCGCAGATTATGTGCAGTTAGTAATAAACAGGTGAACCCCAGAGCGAATTGAAATGCTTACCAGTGAACAGATCAGCGATTTCTATGAGTTTGGTTATCTGGTTGTGGAAGATATAGTTGATCGCACTGCCATCCTTGAGCCTTTATTAAACGATTATGAATCGCTGTTAAGTGACCTGTGCGACAGCTGGGTAGCAAGCGGTGATCTGGATGCGAAAAAAAATTGTGGATCATTCGAAGATAAAATTCGTGCGGCTTACTGTGCCGGGCTGGATTATTTTCAACCACTGGATATTTCGCTGCCTCCCGGTGACATTGATCCCGACACACCTTTTCATGCAGGTGCATCGATTTTCAATCTGATAACAAGCGATCGATTGTTAGATGCGATAGAGCAACTAATCGGTCCCGAGATCACATCAAACCCGATACAGCATGTTCGTATAAAGCCGCCGTCAGTTGAGCTTGATGGAGATGAGTTAAGACCGCATATCACTTATACCGATTGGCATCAGGATCGTGCCGTTACACTATCGGAAGCTGATAACACCGATATGGTTACCGCCTGGGTGGCGATCACTGATGCAACGGTTGCAAATGGTTGTTTGCAGGTTATTCCGGGGAGCCATCGGCAGTCAATGTTGAGACATTGTCCGTCGCCGCAGCTCAGTATACCGAAAGCGGAGTTTGATGTAGAAAGTGCAGTGGCTTTACCAGTTGCATCGGGTGGTGCAATTTTGTTTCATCCGCAAACGATACATAGCTCTCTTGTTAATGTAACCGATACGATTCGATGGAGCTTTGATCTGCGTTATAACGTAACCGGGCAAGCGACAGGCAGGCCAATGTTTCCCGATTTTGTTGTACGAAGTAAGGCAGATCCATCTTCCGTAACTGTTAATGCCGAGCGCTGGCGTACATTGTGGGAAAAGGCGCGTGCAAAACTCGCAGCTGAACCACCGGTTGTTATCCATCGCTGGCCTGAAGACTCTGTCTACTGCGCCTGAAAGCAGGCATCGGTGTGGGTAAAATGCACCGGTAGTTTTTTCTGCTGCTTCAGTTATTTTTACTACTTTGCCGGACGGGAAAATGACAAACCAAACTGCCTATGGAAAACTTTGCGAGCGTTTCCGTGAGATAGATCGTCTGCAACATGCAATTACCTATTTGAGTTGGGATCAAATGGTCATGATGCCGGCCAAAGGGAGCGGTATGCGTTCGGAATCTGTTGCCGAACTTGCAGGTATTAGTCATGCCAAACTGACAGCGCCCGAAGTCGAAGACTGGTTGTCAGAAGTTGGCAGCGGTGCGGAAAATCCCGAAAGTGTTCGCGAAATGCAGCTTGCCTGGAGTAATGCCAACTGCCTGCCGGCTGAGCTGGTAAAAGAACAGATCCTCGTGGGCTCAGCTTGCGAAATGGGCTGGCGTACCCAGCGTGGAGCCAATGACTGGAAAGGTTTTTTAAAGAACTTCAAGCCGGTTGTAGAGCTCTCAAGGCGTGAAGCGAAACTCCGACAGGAGGCAAGTGGCAGTGCCACCCCGTATGAGGCAATGCTTGCGTTGCACTGCCATGGTGATACTGAGGCGCTTATTGATGAGGTATTTACGAAATTAAGATCGGTGCTGCCTGATTTGCTGCAACAGGTAATGCAAAAACAAAACTCGCAGACGATGTCTGCCGATGGCGATTATCCGACCGAAACTCAGATAGCGCTCAACAAAGAAATGCTCACGACTCTGGGTTTTGATTTCGAGGCTGGCCGCCTTGATCAAAGTATGCATCCGTTTAGCACGGGAACTGCGGGTGACTCGCGTATCACCACTCGTTATGACTCCGGCCATTTTCTTGAGGCGCTGGCCGGAACTGCACATGAGGTTGGCCATGCAAGTTATGAAAGTCAGCTGCCGGAAGGGTTAAAAGGATTGCCGGTTGGCGGTTCGCGCAACATGTGTATACACGAAAGCCAGAGTCTGTTGTTTGAAAAGCAGATCTTTTTTTCAAAGGCTTTTATGAGTTTCCTGACTGGAAAAATTCATCACCACCTGCCCGATGCATCCGGTTTAAGTGCCGATGATCTTTGGCGTTTGGGAACTCATGTAGCACCCGGAAAAATAAGAACAGAGGCAGACGAGGTAACTTATCCGTTACATGTGATGCTGCGCTATGAAATCGAAAGCGCACTGATCAACGGTAAGATAGAGGTTGATGCCATTCCGGATATCTGGAATGAAAAAATGCAGTCATACCTGGGTATCGATACCAATGGTGATTACACAAACGGCTGTATGCAGGATATTCACTGGACGGACGGTGCTTTTGGTTATTTTCCGTCCTACACGATCGGTGCAGTCAATGCAGCGCAGATATTTGCAAAAATCAAATCTGAGCATACTGACTGGCAGACCCGGTTCGAAAAGGGTGATGTTCAGTTTGTACGGGATTGGTTGCTGGATAAAATCTGGTCGAAGGGTTGTGAGCTGGAATCGCAGGCGCTAATGCAAAGTGCAACCGGCTCCGGCACCAACGCCGATGCACTGATCGAGCATTTGCAAGCGCGTTATTTGCGTGGTGAATACTAAGCGGCTCACCAGTCAGGCAGAGACTTGTCAGCTATTGAGGATTGGCTTGCTCTTCCAGTTCTTCCCAGCGGCTGTATGCAGTGTTTAGCTGTGACTGAATTTCAGTATATTGCGCCTGCACTTCCTGTAGCTTGATTGCATCTTTAAAAACTGCAGAGTCTGCTAATTGTTCCTCAACAGAGGTTTTCTTTTCTTCAAGCTGTTCAATTTTACCCGGCAGCTCGTCAAGCTCCCGTTGTATTTTGTAGCTCAGCTTTACGGCTTTTTTAGCCGCAGCTTTTTCGGGATCTGCGCTGGATTTCTTTTGCGCAGGGCTTTTCTTTTGGCTGCTGCCGGATTTGCCATTACTTTTGGTTGCTGAATAGCTTAAATAGTCACTGTAACCGCCAACGTATTCCCTGATTTTTCCCTCACCCTCAAGCACGATAGTGCTGGTGGCAATGTTATCTATAAATTCGCGATCGTGGCTCACCATTAACACCGTGCCAGTGAATGACAGTATGGTGTATTCGAGAAGTTCCAGCGTTTCCACGTCCAGATCATTAGTTGGCTCATCCAGTACCAGTACGTTAGCAGGCCTGGTAAACAACTTGGCCAGCAGCAGGCGATTGCGCTCGCCACCGGAGAGTTTATTGATTGGCGCACGAGCTCGTTCGGGGTCAAACAGAAACTCCTGCATGTAACCCATGATGTGTTTGCGCTGGCCGTTCACTTCAATGAAGTCGGTGCCCTCACTTACGTTATCTGCGGCTGATTTGGTTTCATCCAGCTGGTTGCGCAACTGATCGAAGTAGGCAACTTCGAGATTGGTGCCGGGTGTTGAGCTGCCTTGATCAGGAGTCAGCTCACCGAGAATGATTTTAAGCAGTGTAGTTTTACCAATTCCGTTGGGACCGATAATCGCGATCTTGTGGCCGCGCATAATAGTGGTGGAGAAATTATCAATCAGCTTTTTTGAGCTTAAGGTTTGACTGATCTTGTCGAGCTTGAATACAAGCTTGCCCGATTTTTTATCGGTCTGAACGTTAAGCTCGGCTTTGCCTATCTTTGCACGACGCTGCGCACGTTCTTCACGAAGTTTTTTCAGTGCTCTGACTCTGCCTTCGTTTCTTGTGCGCCTGGCTTTAATGCCTTGTCTGATCCAGGTTTCTTCCTGTTTGAGTTTTTTATCAAACAATTTATCCTGTGTCTCGGCAGCTGCTATAGCCTCTTCCCGCAATTGCAGAAACTTATCGTAGGGATGGTTCCAGCTGGTCAGTGTGCCGCGGTCAATATCGACAATTCTGTTAGCGAGCTTTCTGATGAGTGATCTGTCGTGGGTGACAAAAATCAAAGTCGTTGTTATTTTGCTCAGGAATTCTTCGAGCCAGATGACTGAGTCAATATCCAGATGGTTGGTTGGCTCATCCATTAATAGAATGTTTGGTTGTGCTGCCAGTGCTCTGGCCAGCATCACTCTTCTCTTTTGGCCTCCGGATAAGCTTGATACTTTGCTTTCTGGTTCGAGTAACAGGCGGGAAATGATGCTTTGTATATCGGCTGTGGCGCGCCAGATATCTGTGCCTTCAAGCTCAATGTCGGTATAGCCGTCGGTTTCCAGTTGTTGCAAAGCCTCTGCCGCGTTATCTCCAAGACCGGATGCGACGACTTCAAAAACAGATCGGTTATCTTCTCCTGACGGTACCTCTTGCTGGAGTCTGGCAAGCTTCACTCCGTCGGAGCGAACAATTTCGCCATCATCGGGTTCTATCTCGCCGTCGAGTACTTTGAGCAGTGTCGATTTACCCTGACCATTGCGACCCAGTATCGCAATTTTGTCGCCTTGCTCTATAACCAGTTCAGCGTCGTCGAGTAATTTGTCTGGCCCGAAGGCTAAACTGATATTGCGCAGTCTTATCTGTGCCATTGGCCGTGATTAATTTTTATGGTTTTTATAGACTTGATGTATAGATGATAGTTTCTGGAAGGTGAGGGAAGTGGTTAGCGCCTTCGTCGAGTGCCCATGATACCACCAAGTAAACCCCGACCAATCTGGCGACCAACACTGGAGCCAATGGATCTAACGACGCTCTTGGTTAGTGCTTCGGTAACCGTCTGGCGTTGTCGACCTTTTGGTTTTGCAGTAGCTCGGGTTGTTGCGGTTTTTTGCTGAGATTGTTGAGCTGCTGCCTTTTGTGCTGCGGTTGGAAACTGATTGAGTGCCGGGCCAGATGCTGGTTCCGGGGCTTCTATTTTTTGCACCCGTGCCTTAAGTTTTTCATGGGCCGATTCGCGATCGATTTCTTTGTCATAGCGGCCTGCGAACGGGCTTGATTTTAGTACCTTACCTCGTTCAGCTTCTGTAACAGGACCAATACGCGAGACCGGTGGCCGCACCATAGTGCGCTCTACAATTGAAGGAATACCATCTTCTTCAAGAGTAGAAACCAGTGCTTCACCTACACCGAGTTCCATGATTGCAGTTTCGGAATCGAAGGATGGGTTTTCGCGCATGGTTTGCGCGGTAGCTCTTACGGCTTTTTTGTCTTTTGGGGTGAATGCACGCAAGGCATGTTGTACGCGGTTGCCGAGCTGGCCTAATACATCTTCCGGGATATCCAGCGGACTTTGTGTGATGAAGTAGATGCCAATGCCTTTTGAGCGGATCAGTCTGACGACCATTTCGACTTTTTCTACCAGTGCTTTTGGTGCATCTTCAAACAACAGGTGTGCTTCATCGAAAAAGAATACCAGTCTTGGTTTTTCCTGATCGCCTACTTCCGGCAGATCTTCAAAGAGCTCTGAGATTAGCCACAATAAAAATGTTGCATAGAGTTTTGGCTTCATCATCAACTTGTCTGCAGCAAGAATGTTGATGTTGCCGCGGCCATTTGAATCGACTCGCATTAAATCCCACAGATCGAGCTGAGGTTCACCAAAAAATTCATCAGCGCCGCTTTCTTCAAGTTCTATTAGCCGTCTTTGTATTGCACCAACGGATGCCGAGCTGATATTGCCGTAGTCAGCTTTAAACTGCTTGGCGTTGTCGCTGATAAACTTCAGCGTGGTAGTGAGGTCTTTGAGGTCGAGTAATAAAAGTCCTTCATCATCTGCAAAACGGAATACTACGGTCATAATGCCGGCTTGTGTGTCATTCAAGCCAAGCAGTTGTGATAGCAGTGTGGGGCCCATATCGGAAATAGTGGCCCGCACCGGATGGCCTTTTTCACCGAACAGATCCCAAAATACACAGGAGTTGTCATCAAAAGCGAAATCATCAATGCCGATGTGCTTAACACGCTCTTCAACTTTGGGATGGGCTGACCCCTCCTGGCTGATTCCGGACAAATCACCTTTCACGTCTGCCATAAATACCGGCACACCAATGCGTGAAAATCCTTCGGCGAGAACCTGAAGGGTTATTGTTTTGCCAGTCCCTGTGGCACCTGCAATGAGTCCGTGGCGATTTGCATACTTCGGTTGCAGTGTGACGAGATTTTCACCCTTACCGATCAGTATATTTTCTACTTCAGCCATTGGTGTTTCTCCGAGGTGAGCACAACAACTCGCCATTTGACCACAGTTGACTGCGTGAATGCAGTGATTTCAACGTCTTGTCACTGTTTGCAGGAACGGTGGCTGGCGCTGGTCATCCACCCAGGGTGTGATGAGTGAGGTTCACCTCCGTTGGGCAGGTTTATCGTGCTGAGGTTTGGGATTGCGGCCTAACTGGTGGTTTTTTGTTTTTCCTGCCATTCGCTGTTTGTAAAGGCACGTATTGTCAGCGCGTGTATCGCACCGGACTTAATGTATTCATCAAGCACTGCGTAGACCAGCTTGTGTCGCTTTAAGGGGGGCAATCCGTCAAACGCATCAGCAATCACTTCTGCTTCGAATTTACTGCCGTCACCGGTGACAGTGGCACTGGAACCGGAAATCGATTGCTCGATTTTGTCACTGTAGTAGTCCATTCTCATCTGCGTGCCCTCATTGATATTTGCAATTTCACCAGTATACATCGACTGATGCATTGGCACCCCGTCGCAAATAGTATTTTACAAAAAAAGAGGGCCCGCTTGCGCGGGCCCGATATGGGGTGAGAACGTGACTGTGCAAAAACAGACCACGCTCTTTATTTGTAGACTCTGTGGTGAAAAAAACAAGCGAATTGCCTAATAATTTAATAGAAAAAGCAGAAATAGACCGATCGCTTTGCAAACGTTATTTTATTGGCGACATTTTCATCCGTTGGCATAAAATTCTCGCGCTGTACTGTCTTTCATTGCCCAAATAAAACAGTCTCGCATCGACGGTGAAGTGACGATGAATTGACGAGGTAAGCATCGGTTGAGAAGCCAATGAGTAAAGACAAGGCGTGCTAATTAAGGCTTCTCATAAAAAATATAAGGCGTCGAGTAATCGCTAAACTCGAAGTAGACCTTTTCGTCTTCTCCATCACCGACTTCGCCATCCAGATTTTCATCCAAAATGCCGTAACCGAAACGGTAAGGACGATCGACATCGCGGCTGGTGCCGGTCGCTGTGGAGAGCTTGTCTATTTTCATGAATCGCTTTACCAGTTGATTGCCTGCGTAGACCTCCAGCACACCGTCGGTTCCAGTCCAGTTTTGCAGTGACCGACCGAGCTTGTTCTGGGATTCCTGGGTACAGGCAGACAATACAATGGTACCAGTCACGCAAAAAGCAGCTAAAATTGATCTGTTGAACATCTTCTGTTTCCTTTATAAATACGGCTGTTTCGCAGAACAGTGTTTGATGGACTGTTTCGTAAGATCGCTATAGTACAGTTTGGAATACAGTCTGGAAATCAGTTGCTGTAAACTAACGTGTATAGCGGCAACTATACCTCTAACAGGTCAATTGAATGAATAAAAACGAGTCGGGTACACAGTACGGGGTTAAGGTGACGATGCCCGGTGGTGACACTATGGCAGCACCACACCTGCTCGGAGATGACTGGCAGACGGTGCGCTGGTTTGACTCAGAGGAAGAGCGCGATGAGGCCATGGCAGACATGGAGCGGCAGCCACCCTACTACCGGCGTGGTGATTCACCTACTGTACGACTGGAAAAAGTAGAGCAGTAGCTCCACAGTATTTGACTGCCTGATCGATCGGACCTTATTAGTCTGGCTGGTAGTCTGGCTGCGTTGCTACAGATTTACGGGTTGTTTTTCGGGTAGTCGTACCAAAGCATTTTTGCACAGTCGCGGTATATGTCTTTCCAGTGATCAATATCGAGCTCGAAGCAGGCCATCGCACAGGTAGGCATTTGCAGATTTGGCTGTCGACACAAATAGCTGCCCAGTGAAGATACTCCCGGATTGTGACCGACCAGCATGGCGATCGAAATATGATCGGGCAGGGTGCCGACAGCTTGTTCAAGTGCAGACAGCGGTGCTTCATAAATACTATCAGTGGTGCGCAACTGTTTGCTGTTGAGACCCAGGTTAGTCATCATCAGTTCGCTTGTCTCCAGTGCACGGACTGCGGTGCTGGATAAAATAAGTTCAGGCAGTGGGCCGCGGTTGATTAAACGTTCGGCCATGATTGGTGTATTGCGAATACCGCGATTGTTTAGAGGTCTGTGAAAGTCACTGGGAGCATCGCTGTCCCAGCTGGACTTGGCGTGACGGGTTACGATCAGTTGTTTCATTCACGTCTTTTGCGGTGACCAGTTGCGTTCCCACAGTTATAGCCTGTTGCAACAGCCGGTGGCAATAGCACGTATCTCCTTCAATAACAGATGGTCTACGGGCTGACGGGATTTATTCTTGTCGGTAATTCGACTGATTTCACGACTGCATCCGGATGGCCGGCAATCTCACGGGTATTGTTTTCGGTACTGGACAGAGGTATCAGATCATTGGGAATCCAGATGGTCTGGCCTACTTTTATTGAAGCCGGGTTTTGTATGCGATTAAAGTCTGCGATGCGGCGCCAGTTATCACTGGCTCGAGTTTGTTCAGATGCAATCAAAAAGAGATTATCACCCGGCTGTATAACGTAACGCACAGCACCCAGCTGATTTCCGAACTCTTTACCTTCCTCAACGACCGGCTCCTCAGTTACTGGTTCTTCAACTCGAGGGGTAGAGATACAGGCGCTGACTGTCAGTATCAACAATGACGCGGTGCTAATGGTTCTGATTTTTTTCACTGTCTGTCTTCCGTAGTTGGTCACAACGGGAGCCAGAGTCAGCGCGTGAGCTTAGCTCCAGGTATCCCGTAAACCGACGATCCGGTTACATACCGGTCGTTCAGGTGTGGAGTCATCATCGATCGAAAAATATCCCTGTCGTTCGAACTGAAATCGGCTGCCGATCGGGGCAGAGGCGGTATTTGCCTCAAGCCTCGCGTCTACCGCTACCACCAGCGACTCCGGGTTGATGGCATTCAAATAGTCTTCTTCGGCCAATGGGGCCGGTCGGTTGAACAAACGTTCGTAAAGTCGAACTTCTGCCTCAACACTTTGTGACGCAGGAACCCAGTGTATTACCCCTTTGACTTTGCGTCCCTCCGGCTTCTTACCGAGTGTTTCCGGGTCATGGGAGCAATGCAGCTCAGTGATGTTGCCGTCTGCGTCTTTGATAACTTCATCACAGCGAATCACATAACTGCTGCGTAATCGAACTTCGCCACCGGGTACCAGCCGCTTGAATTTCGGAGGGGGCTCTTCCTCGAAATCCGAAGCTTCAATATATATCTCTCTGGTGAATGGCAGCTGTCTGGAGCCAAGTTCCGGTTTGTTCGGGTGATTTTGCAACTCGAGTATCTCGCTGTGGTCCTCAGCAACACTGGTGATAATGACTTTCAATGGCTCCAGCACCGCCATGCGCCGCTCGGCAGATTCGTTGAGTTCTTCGCGAATGACGGTCTCCAGCGCACTCATCTCAATGACAGCGGAGCTTTTTGTCACCCCGATGCGGCGGCAAAATTCGCGGATTGAATCGGGTGTATATCCGCGCCGGCGCAAACCCGAGATGGTTGGCATACGTGGATCGTCCCAGCCACTGACATGTCCTTTTTGCACCAGCTCAATCAGCTTGCGCTTGCTCAGCACCGTGTATTCAAGATTTAGCGGTCCAAACTCGGTCTGAACCGGGTTACCCAGTTCGATACCGGTGTCTGACGCTTTTACTTTATCTATAACCCATTCGTATAGTGGACGATGGTCTTCAAATTCAAGTGTGCAAAGAGAATGTGTAATACCTTCAATCGCATCTGAGAGACAGTGTGTGTAATCGTATAGCGGATAGATGCTCCACTTGTCACCGGTGCGGTAGTGGTGGGTCTTTTTAATGCGGTAAATTGCAGGATCACGCATATTCATGTTGCTTGAGGCCATATCGATCTTCAGCCGCAGCACATGTTCTCCTTCGTTGTGCTTGCCGTCTTTCATTTCATTAAGCAATGTCAGGCTTTGCTCTGCACTGCGGTTACGGAACGGGCTTTCCCTGCCTGGCTCTTTTAGTGTGCCGCGATATTCGCGAATGTCGTCAGCGCTTAAGCTGTCGACATAGGCGTGCCCGTTTTTAACCAATGCCACAGCACAGTTATATAAGTCGTCAAAGTAGTCTGACGCAAAGCACAGGGTTTTCCACTTGAAGCCCAGCCACTCGACGTCGCGCCTGATGGCGCTCATGTACTCTTCGCTTTCCTTATCGGGATTGGTGTCATCGAAGCGCAGATTAGTCCAGCCATCAAAGTTTTCTGCGATGCCGAAGTTCAGGCAAATTGATTTGGCATGGCCCAGGTGCAGGTAGCCGTTTGGCTCAGGTGGAAATCGGGTGGCAACAGTGGTTGCCGCCTGTTTTTCGATCATTGAGAGAATGAAGTTACTGGGTGCCGGGTCGCTTTCAGAGGCCATGAGGTGCTTTATTCAGGAGTTAATCTGAATAGTGTAAGTCGAAATGGACAATTGGGTAATTAAATGTCACAAGGAATTTGAAAGTATGGCCAGCTTGGACTACCATTACTGGTTCGGAGCTGGTGTAGCTCAGTTGGTAGAGCAGCTGATTTGTAATCAGCCGGTCGGCGGTTCGACTCCGTTCACCAGCTCCAATTTTTTCAAGTAGTTAAGCAATACTCATGATTGGTACAGTCCCCAGTGTTTGCTGCTGCAGCCCGCGTACCAGATTCGATCAGCAGTTATCATTCAGCCACCAGGTTGATCCACCAGCTGAAATTAAGCCGAATTGAACTGCTAAATACAGCATCCCGTCATCAATCTCTATGCCGGCCAGACCTGCATTTTCTTAGCCTTTTCAAATATCACTGCATCGTATCCCGTTGGAAACTTATGCAAATTGTGCGGGCAACGTCCGGTCTGATCTGGTGAATTATCGAAGACTATCGAAAAGTCTTCCCAGCAAACCTTTTTTCTTGTCTGCCTGCTCACTTGTGCCTTCTTCCTGCACGGTGATCGGTTCGTCATTCCACTCATCGATTTCCGAAAATTCTGTCTCGGCAGTTTTTTTACCTGCAACTTGTTCACTGGCAGGTTGATTCGTTGAGCTGCGTGAAGCCGATTTCTTTTCACCCCAGCCAAAAGTACCGAAGCCTGCCACATCGATTCGCAAGGTGTCCCAGTTTACTGTGCCTTCCTGACCTGACGGGTCAGACCACCAGATTTCATTCCCTATATGCAAACCCGACAGCACCATGCGCTGGTCTGGCCAGCGTGGTGCTTTGAAACCTCGCGGGTCGGGTTTGGCCATCATTTGTTTGGCCTCGATGCTGGCTTCGAGAATTGGCCGCATGTCACTTTGTGCCCAGTCCATCACCTGGTTGATGTTCAATGTGTCAATTGAATCGGCTACCGGTACCAGTGCAATGTAGCGAAAATAGTTTCCACCACCGGTCTCGATTTTTAAAATTACATGAAAAGCGTGGCCTGAAATATTCGCGTTGCCAATAACTTTTCCACCTGCCCAGCCGCGATCGGGTCTGGTTGAACCACCGTTGGATTGTTCAGGCTTTTTAAACCATACATTGATGTTGTAGGCTTTGGTGCGGTTGCTGTTGATACCGTTGGTGGTGCCCAGCAGCGATGAATGCGATACGGTTTCCGGTGTGTCGACATCGTGCAGGTACATGTCCAGGAAGGTATTGACTGTCGGGTTGCCTGTGTAGCTGGTTGAAACTGTCATGTCTGTTTGTGGCAGCTCTGATAAAAAGCACGGAAATCCACAGAGCTTTTGCGTTGGTTCTAAATCGAAAAGCGGGCTTTGCAAGCCTTCACCTTTCATCCTGAATTCGTTTTCAAGACCTTTGACCGAACCCGGGTTGCCGAGCGTTTCATAGCGCCCGCCCATCGTGCCGATTACCGCACACGGGAATGCTTTGACTCGGTACTGATCGCTATTGACGCATTTGAATCTCATCTGCGAGCTGGTTTTATTCAAATGCCATTCGATATAGCTATCGGGTGGAATCTGGTGTTGAAAACCAAAGCCATTGGTCAGAAAAAGTAAGCCGTCAGACTCGGTTCTGGCGAAGCTTCCGGCCGGGGCGGTATCGCTGTTTCTGGGTTCACCGCGAATTACTTTGCGCTGTAACGTCATCGTTCTTCTTCCGGGAAAAAGCGGAGTCCCCGCCGTGGCAACGCCGCAGGCAGTGGCCGGTAGTGCGAGAAGAGATTGCAGGATCTTTCTTCTATTCATAACTTATTGTAACTGATTGGCTTCGGGATAAATCGCGTGATCGCAAAGGTGCGGGCCCTTTGCTGTAGACACTATTTTAGAATGGCTTGCGTGAGAGATTGCTGAACGTGCGTCTTGTGTGCAAAAGGAGAGCCACGGTTGAGTTTCCTTCACCTGATTCTGATTAGCTGCAGCTGTTTGTGCTGACTGGTAGACTTCGGCACAAGTCCCGGCTGCAGACGAG
Organism: uncultured Granulosicoccaceae bacterium; assembly: GCA_964388065.1. GTDB lineage: Bacteria > Pseudomonadota > Gammaproteobacteria > Granulosicoccales > Granulosicoccaceae. The sequence goes on along the minus strand of CAYLZS010000054.1, from coordinate 3,444 downwards.
CCGGAGATGTACCTTAATATGGCAGGTTCCCGAGAAATGAATGCACCCTGGATAGCTCCGTCGATCTTATCGGCCGATTTTGCACGGTTAGGGCAGGATGTCGAACAGGTGTTGCAGGCAGGCGCTGATATTATTCACTTTGATGTGATGGACAATCATTATGTGCCCAATCTGTCTTTTGGCCCGATGGTCTGTAGTGCGCTGCGTGATTACGGTATTAAAGCAATCATTGATGTACACCTTATGGTCAAGCCAGTCGATCGCCTGATACCTGAATTTGCAGATGCCGGTGCAGACTATATAACCTTTCACCCTGAAGCCTCTGAGCATATCGACCGTTCACTGCAGCTGATAAAAGACAGTGGTTGCAAAGCAGGTATAGTATTTAATCCGGCCACACCATTGAGCTATCTGGACCATGTAATGGATAAACTCGACATGATCCTGCTGATGTCTGTTAATCCGGGTTACGGAGGTCAGAGCTTTATACCGTCAACACTGCAAAAACTGAAACAGGTCCGTTCGATAATTGATAACAGCGGTTTTGATATCAGACTTGAGGTTGATGGTGGTGTAAAAACAGACAATATAAAAGAGATTGCAGCACATGGTGCTGATACTTTTGTCGCAGGCTCGGCTATTTTTGGTAGTGAAGACTATGCGGCAACTATTGCTGAGATGAAGCGCTCTATCGCTTCTGTGTCTTAACCGGTCGGATAACGGTGTGGGTTAGGGCGCATCTACTGAGCCGAGTACCTCGATAATTGAGCTTTCGGCCGAGCTATCGGTAACTCGAAAAATAACAGCATCACCTGAAGCGGGATAGACACCGGTAAGTGCTGAAATAACCACTTGATGGGTGACCAGAACAATCGGTTGTAAAGGTGTGTCATCGCCGTTGCCTACCGCAAGGTGATTTTTGAGCCAGTGCCTTAGATTTTTTATCTGTTCAGGTCCAGCTTCCGGGTTCTCGTAAAAAGAATTTAACAGAGGTAGTTCCTGTACGGTACCCAGGTCCATCTCGACTGCAGTGTCCAGGCAACGGCACCATTGGCTGGAATAGATCTTTGCGTTCAATATGCCGTGTTTCTTAAAATTTGCACCAATTTGTCTCGCTTGTTGCCTTCCTTTTACAGACAAATTGCGCTGAGTGCTGCATTGCCGAAGTGCAAAATTTTCCGGATCACCTGTGCCGGGTGCGAGTGCGTGACGCATGATAATTATACTTTTGCCATCAATAACGCTCTGCCACATGGGTGTTTCTGCAGCCTGGGAGAGATTAGACAGGATCAGGAGCAAGCCGATAAACGCTGTTTGAATTTTCATTGGAAGCGGATAAATTTATTGAAGTGCATATAACAGCATATGCCATTGTTGCATTGCCAGTACAGCGTTATCATGTAAAGCCGGTTTTAGAGTCCAACCCAATGACAGATGTTGCTGCACTCAGAAGAATACTCACAGAAAATAAAGTTATTGCAGTAGTTGGATTGTCTGCCAATGAATCACGACCCAGTTTTTTTGCCGCCAAATATATGCTGGATCATGGCTACAGGATTATTCCGGTTAATCCTACTTACGAAGAAATTTTGGGGCAAACCTGCTACCCGGATCTTGAATCTATACCGGAGCCGGTTGAAATTGTCGATGTATTCCAGCGACCTGACCGGGTTATGCATACCTGTCAGTCTGCCATTGCGATCAAAGCCCGGGTATTGTGGATGCAACTTGGCGTGGTGAATGAAGAGGCGGCAGCGCAGGCTGTGCAGGCAGGGCTTGAAGTGGTGATGGATCGATGTGTGAAAATAGAGTACGCGCGCTTGTTTGGTGGTCTGGGTTTTATTGGTGTATCCACCGGGATAATTTCTGCCAAAAGACCTCGCGTTGTTCCTTACTAGCGTAGTGTGACAGGTAAATATAATGTCTGATCGTGAATTCGGATTTGAAACTCGCTGCCTTCACGCGGGCCAGTTGCCGGACGCTGCAACGAGCTCTCGTGCAGTGCCTTTGTATCAGACAGCGTCATATGTATTTGACGATTCTGATCATGCCGCCAGTTTGTTTAATTTGCAGACATTTGGAAACATCTATACGCGCCTGATGAATCCAACTACGGCGGTATTCGAGGAGCGTATGGCATCGCTGGAAGGAGGGCGTGCAGCGGTTGCTACCGGTTCAGGGATGGCGGCGCAGATGGTAGCGCTACTGACAATACTTGAGTCTGGTGATGAAATTGTTTCCAGTAAGGCGCTTTATGGAGGTACCTATACCCAGTTTGACGTGAACTTTCGAAAGCTCGGCATCAATACTACTTTTGTCGATGCATCAAACCCTGAGAACTATCGCGATGCAATTACAGACAAGACCAAAGCGCTCTATGCAGAGACTATTGGCAACCCTACCTGCAGTGTCGTTGATTTTGAAAAAATTGCCAAAATAGCGAATGAGGCCGGTGTACCGTTTATTGTTGATAACACCATGGCGTCACCGTTTCTTTTCAGGCCGTTTGAATATGGTGCCGATATCATTGTGCACTCAGCCACCAAATTTATCGGTGGGCACGGTACATCGATTGGTGGTGTTCTTATAGAATCGGGCAAGTTTCCGTGGGATAACGGTAACTTTCCAGGAATGCTGGAACCTTCCAAGGGCTATCACGGTATTAAGTTCTATGAGACTTTCGGTGATTTTGGTTACACCATGCGAGCGCGTTGTGAGGTGCTGCGCACGATGGGACCTTCACTTAGCCCATTCAACTCGTTTTTGTTTCTGCAAGGTCTTGAAACACTTCCATTGCGGATGGAGAGACATGTTGAAAACACGCAGGCCGTGGCAGAGTATCTGGAGTCACATAGGGCGGTGGAGTGGGTTGGATACCCGGGACTTAAAAGCTCTCCGTATTATGAGCTTGCGTCTAAGTACTTCCCGAAAGGATCCGGCGGGGTGCTCAATTTTGGCGTTAAGGGAGGGTTGGCTGCCGGTCAAAAGTTTATTGAGTCGGCGGAGTTTTTAAGTCATCTGGTGAACATTGGTGACGCAAAAACGCTTATCGCTCACCCGGCATCAACCACCCACCGTCAGATGACTGAAGATGAGCAGATTGTGGCGGGTGTCAGTGCAGATATGATCCGCATGTCAGTTGGTCTGGAGTCGATTGAAGATATTCTTTGGGACATTGACCAGGCGCTAACTCATTCCCAGATTGCCTAGGTTTTTCACTGGAAATGGAGCAATTGTGAATATTAACACTCGCTAATTAAGGAAACACTTTTTCTAACTGGCTGAATAATAAGCAGGTAAATGTGTATTTTTGGAACATGCAGCTGAATTGATAATTTGTGGCATCTGCCTGGGCCCCTCATTGCATAGAGACAAACAGACGAGAGTCTTTTTTATTTCTACAAGTTTTTGAGGTCACATTTCAATGTCATACGATTTTTCTTT
>CAYLZS010000053.1:0-4440 GCA_964388065.1 uncultured Granulosicoccaceae bacterium | reverse complement strand
AGGACTGATCGTCGTTGTTGCAACTGCGGTAAACGGATTAGTACCGGTCTCATTACTGGTAAATACAACAGTATTGTCCAGCGGTCTGCCATCATCGATTTCAGCCTGCCTGACCATGTAGGTGGTGGTGTACTGCCACGTTTCACCAACATCAAGCGCCCCGGCTATGCCAATATCTGCAACCGGCCCTGTTAGTATGGCCGGTGTGCCATCCGGTAATGTATCAACAGGTGCTACATTATTCAGAGTAACGTTGCCGGTATTGGTTACTTTAATAACGTAGCTGAGAATACCCGGAGCACTGACTGACGCGAGATCAACCTGTTTAGTAACCTGCATATCAGGTGTACTGTCGATCGTTGTAACTGCGCTCGCGCTCTGCGCATCAAGCTCACTGGTATCAACTGTAAAGGTATTTGTTAAATCGATTGCGGCATTTACATCGGCCTGGGTGACATTGTATGTCGCAACGTACTGCCAGCTTTCACCGACGTCCAGAACTCCGACAGTACCAGCATCGTTTGATGGGCCAGTCAATGTAATCGCAGTACCGTTGGATAACTGATCGGTGACAACAACATTCGTTAGAGATACGTTGCCTGTATTTTCAACAGACATGTTGTAGCTGAGAAGACCAACTGCCGATACTGACGTTTTATCAACTATTTTTGAAACAACAAACGATGGTGTGCGAACTATATCGGTGCTTGCGGTGTCACTTACCGGTGTACTTCCGGTCTCGTCGCTGGTAACCGCTACGGTATTAACCAGATCAGTACCCGCATCGATAGAAGCCTGACCCACCGGGAAGCTGATGTTGTAAATCCAGGTTTCAGCAACATCCAATACACTCGCTATACCGACATCAGTAACAGGCCCGATCAGTGTACCGACTGTGCCATCCGGCAACGTGTCAACAGGCGTAACACCGCTTAGCGATACATTACCTGTGTTTTCAACAGTGATTGTATAGTTAAGCGTTGCCGGTGCAGAGAGCTCTGACTCATCTACTACTTTATTGACAACAAATTGCGGCTGGGCGGTTACTTCCGTCGCAGCGCTTGCGGTCTGCCCATCAGTGCCGGTTTCCGCAGTAACGACGGTAACGCTGTTTGTGATAGGACCACCCGCATTAATATCTGCCTGAGTTGCGCTATAGGTTGTGGTGTATTCCCATACCTCACCCGGATCGAGTAGCCCACTCTGCCCAATGTCAGAGACAGGGCCGGAAAGTGACGCTGCACTGCCATCCGGCAGTGTGTCAGTCGGAGTAACCGCACTTAGAGTCTGGTTTCCGGTATTGGTAATAGTTATTTGATAATTAAGTAATGCAGGTGCAGAAATCGAATCCTGATCTACAACTTTCGCGACAGCAAACGAAGGCTCTTGTGTGACCGGCACTTCGACAGACTCAGTCAGTGGTGGCAACTCATCCGTTGAAACTGTAACTGTATTGTCTAAGTCCCCGTCACCACCACCATTGGTATCAATGTCAGCCTGCGACACTGTGTAGACGCCCTGCCATTCCCAGATCTCGTTCGCATCGAGAATGCTGTTGGCATTAGCGTCACCACTGAGCAGAGATATATTGGCGGCCGGAATGATGCTGTCGTCGACAGATACATTCGTAAGCCCTAATAAACCCAGGTTACGTGCAGTAATGGTGTAGGTGATCTGATCACCTGCTGCTATCGGACTGGACAGAGCAGAGGTATCAGCTGTTTTGCTTATCTCCATTCCCTTCGGCAAAACAAATACTGAAGAGGTATTGTTGGTTGGGTTGTTCTCAAACTGAATGGCAGAAGATTCCACCACGACAGTATTGGTAAACTCAATCGGCGTCATACCATTCACAGCAGCTTGCGCTGAGCCTATTAAAAAGGCACAACACAAACCAAACCCGACGGCTGGGAGCCGTCGGGTTATGTTTAGTTGTCTGGTACGACCTCCGATCAAGGAGCGTTCACAGTGACATCAAATGTCAACACGACATCAGTGTTAACTGGTACGGTACCAAGCATCCATTTGAGTCCAACACCTGCCGGATCAATTTCGTTAGTAGAAGTACCTCCGGCAATAGAACCTACTACATAACTGAAACCCGGCTGCACAATATCGGTTACCGTTGCATTGGTTGCGATGTCGGGACCATCGTTTCTGACAGTCAGAGTAAATGTGATGGTGTCACCGATATTCGGCGTACCATTGCTCACCATTTTATCAATTCTCAGATCAATACCCAGATCATCATTGGTGATTTCGCAAGTCACTACAGCACCTGGTGCGAGCGTGACTTCCGCACTATCAAATGCATCAGGAGCACCGCTGCCAGGCAAGTTCAAAGCGTCTGTAAAGCCACTGGCGTCAGTACACACCCACGTACCTTCCGCATAGTCAGTCAGATCAAGTTCCGAAATAGTGATCGCTGTATTTGCAGTTACCGGGTAGGCAGTACCACTGTCTGCAGGATTCTGAGGCGGGGTGGTACCAATAACCAGACCAAAGTCGGTAGCGTCCTTATCTCCGCCATTATCATTGATAACATTCTTAACCAGTGTAAGTGTCGGCTGAATGTCATCATTGGTTATACTACAAGTTGCATTGGTACCTGGCAGTAGCTCAAGTGTGTCGCCACCGGCTAATCCGCCACCGGCTAAAACAATATTTGCTCCACCTGCATCTGTACAAGCCCATGTCCCTTCAGCATATCCGTCGACAATTTCTTCACTAATCGTGATGATAGTATTTGCAGGAACGGGTTCAGGTAACGCGCTGCCCACCGTTGTACTAACTCCGCCAACCTCGATAGTAAGATCAAAGTCAATCGCGGTCAGCAACCCACCATGGTCATTAACAACGTTTTTAACCAAGGTAAGAGTTGGCTCGATATCATCGTTAGTGATCGCACAATTGACAACAGCACCCGGAAGCAACTCAAGCGTATCACCAGCAGCTAAACCACCTCCGGCCAAACTTACTGGCGCTCCAGCTGCATCCGTACATTCCCAGTTTCCTGCGGCGTATCCACTGTCTACAACTTCGCTAATGGTAATCGTCGTGTTCGCAGGAACCGCTTGAGCGTCACCACTTAGAGGGGTTAAATTTGTTGTTCCATACACAATGGCGAGACCGAAGTCATCAGGGCCGTTAGTGCCCCCATGATCGTTGACAACATTTTTGGTTAATGTCAGCTGCGGTTCGATGTCATCATTAATAATGGTACATTCTGTAGCCTCCCCTGCTGTCAGAGTTATTTCACCCGCATTGTATACATCGGCACCCACTACACCAGCAGTACATAGCCAATCTCCTGGTGTATAACCGGGAACATCACCTTCGATTAGACTGTAAGTCCCCGGAGCCACATATAATGTGGCAGACGTGTATGTTGTAACGTCTCCGGAGGTTGAACCCGCATCGAAACTCAACGCCCCTGCACTAGTCGTGATGTTGAAGTCAGATATCAATGACGAACCACCGTTATCCTCTATCACACGCTTTATAATTACAATTTCTGCGTTCGGAATCACCGACACTGTACTGGAATTGTTCGTGTTATCTGTTTCAAACTGATCCGTTGAAGCTTCAACAGTTGCAGTATTTTCGTAATCGGTTAAGGTCTGGGGGTAGGCAATCAATGGTATTAACATCAATCCCAAAACACCTAAACTCGGCCCATTGAATTCTTTCTCAAAAATTAGATATCTAATACTTGAGATTGTCCGTTTTATATTCATCTCTTTCTTCATGTTTTGCACCGAGGAATAAGCATCCTCGTTAAGGTTGAGAAACTGTCGCCCTGAAAGTTAAAGTTACGAACGCACCAGCGGCCAGATTCGTTATTCCCCAATCGAGTCCACTTCCAGCCGGCGAGGAATCATTTCTGATATCACCACCTGCTATGGAAGAAGCCACATAGCCAAACCCTGGCTTTACTACATCAACGATACGAACGTCTGTCGCGTTATCTGGACCGTTGTTTTTAACTACAATTGAAAACATCACTACATCACCCACATTCGGGCTGGTATTACTGACTGATTTTTCGATTTCGATATCGACTCCTTTGTCATCATTAACAAAGGTACAAGTCACTTTTTCACCGGCAGTTATTTGCAAACCGTCAATGCCGTCAGGATCAAGTCCATTGCATACAATTTCCAGCAAGGTATAACCCGCTACCGCCAACTCATTGAGGTTATAGAGTCCGGGAGGAACAACCACCGCTGTAATGGCTGCATCACCTGTTGTACCAGAGCCGGATACACCTGCACCATCGTCGAAAGAAAGATTAAAATCAGTACCGACAGCTTTTCCGCCGCTATCATTAACCACTTTCTTTTCAAGCGTTAGGAAGGCTTCTGGTGGAGGCACGAAAACATCATCGTTTCTTAGTATGCACACAGCTTTATCACCAGCATTCAATGTCAGTGAATTACC
>CAYLZS010000052.1:0-6149 GCA_964388065.1 uncultured Granulosicoccaceae bacterium | reverse complement strand
TCAGCGGTACCAAATCCGCGCGAAGTGGCAGCAGGCGTACCCAGCCGGATGCCGGAGGTGACAAAAGGAGATTCCGGATCAAACGGAATGCCGTTCTTGTTACAGGTGATCCCTGCTCTGCCTAATGAAGCTTCTGCGGCTTTACCAGTGAGTTGTTTTGGCGTTAGATCAACAAGAATGACGTGGGTGTCCGTACCGCCGGAAACAAGTTTCAATCCACCAGCGTTAATGGCATCAGACAATGCCTGGGCGTTATCAACGATCTGCTGCGCGTAGGTTTTAAACTCAGGTCGCAACGCTTCTCCAAAAGCCACCGCTTTGGCAGCGATTACATGCATCAAAGGCCCGCCCTGTAAACCAGGAAACACAGAGGAGTTTATCTTTTTACCAAGCTCTTCATCGTTAGACAGAATCATTCCACCGCGCGGTCCGCGCAGCGTCTTATGGGTAGTAGTGGTGACTACATCAGCGTACTCAAGCGGATTCGGATGTACACCACCCGCAACAAGTCCTGCAAAATGCGCCATGTCTACCATGAGTTTGGCACCAACCGAGTCTGCAACCTCACGGAATTTTTTAAAATCAATAATACGCGGGTACGCAGAACCACCGGCAATAATTACTTTTGGCTTGTGCTCAGTGGCAAGCGCCTGAACCTCATTGAAGTCAATTTGATGAGACGTTTTATCAACCGAGTAGGAAACTGCATTAAACCACTTGCCCGACTGATTAACTGGTGAGCCATGTGTGAGGTGGCCTCCCGCCGCAAGGTCTAACCCCATAAAAGTGTCACCCGGTTCAAGCATCACCTGGAATACCGCCTGGTTCGCCTGTGCACCCGAGTGAGGCTGCACATTGACAAACTTACAGTTAAACAGCTTTTTAGCTCGTTCACGTGCAAGCTCTTCCGCCACATCAACGTGTTCACAACCACCGTAGTAGCGCCTACCGGGATAGCCCTCGGCGTATTTGTTGGTCATCACCGAGCCCTGTGCCTGCATCACTGCATGGGACACAATGTTCTCTGATGCAATCAGTTCGATTTCATGCTGCTGTCGTTTTAATTCATCAGCTATAGCAGATGCTAACTCCGGGTCGCGAGTGCTCACATCTTCGCTAAAAAACTTGTCTGCCATGTTACGTTGTCTCAAAAATTAAAAAATGCTAATGCACAATTATACCTGAACTGCAGGCACAAACTCAGACTACTCGGTCAGCTGGCTCACTACCGGAAAAAAACTGATCGAGATTCGACACCACCCTAAAACCCATAGCGTCACGAGTTTCCTGAGTGGCACTTCCAAGGTGAGGCAACAATACCGCATTAGAGAGTTTCAGAAAACGCGAATCTATAGCGGGCTCGTTCTCAAAAACATCGAGACCTGCACCCGCAAGGCGATTGTTAGCAAGCGCATCAATCAAAGCATCTTCATCTACCACTTCACCACGAGCAGTATTGATAAGAAAGGCATCAGGCTTCATCACAGCGAGCCGAGCTGAATTAATAAGATGGGTATTCGCACCACCCCCCGGGCAGTGTAGTGATACAAAGTCACAAACACGCAACAAATCTTCAACACTTGCCACAGACTCAGCAGCAACGGCATCCAGTGCTGCCGATGGAACTGTCGAGCGGTTAAAAACTTTTATATTCATACCAAAGCCCGCGTGAGCCCGCCTGGCCATAGCGCGACCAATTCTACCGAACCCGATTATACCCAGCTTTTTGCCAGATACTTTTCTACCCATCAGATGAGTTGGCCGCCAACCGGTCCAGCCACCTGATCGAAGCTCGCGCTCACCTTCCCCCGCCCTGCGTGCACTCATTAACAGTAATGTCATAGCAAGATCTGCAGTGCAGTCACTGAGAACATCGGGTGTATTCGTCACTGCAATATTATTTGATTTGGCAGCTTCAAGATCTATGTGGCTGTATCCAACACCGAAGTTAGCGATCACACGGGTGCGTGGTTCTTTTACAGACATCACTGATGCATCAAGATTATCAGTTACTGTTGATAGCAATGCATCAGCACGTTGCAGCGCATCACGGTACTTCTGCTGATCGAATGCAATATCCGTTGTGTTGAATTCACAGTCATATTTTTCAGCCAACACCTGTTCAACCTGCTCGGGCCAGCGACGAGTTAATATTACTTTTTTCTTCATGAAATGACCGATATATGCGCGATGTGTAAACGACTGCCGAGCTGAATTTTACTGATAGTATTTGGCGGTTGGCCAGACATTTTGCGTGAATAACCAGACAGACGTTGCAAACCATATAATTTCAGCTGTTGCTATCCACCGCGCTATGTTGCAGGCATGCCAAATAGTTGTCATCCCACGCTGCAAATGCCAGTTAGAGCCTGAAACTTAAGCACCAACTTTACGACTGATCTTTGACGTTCGCGCGACACCCGAAATATCGTTGCCAGTGTTAAAAATGAATTAAAAAGCGTTTATCGATAAGCTAAAGAAAACAGTCAAGTACACGAATTCTCGGCGCCAGATCTAATAGTAATTCACTGACAATAAATTTCGACCGATAGGAATAATCCGACACCTTTGAAAGTGAGCGGTAATTCTCACGACTTCTGTTAATCGAGTGCAAATTTTTTCAAACCATCGCCGATAGTTTCTTATGGGAAACCAGAATTTTATCGTCTGATAGTTACAACGACGATCAGTTCACATTTTCAAAATAACTTGAAGCCCGTTGAAGCAAAAGAAACATAAAAACAAAAAACACGCAGGCAAGAGCGCTTTTATTGAGCCATTGTCGCCACGCGTACTGTACTCCGTAGACATATTCGGTCTTGGCGGCGATATCGGCTTGTCTGATGAAACAGACCTGGAGCTGGCACTCGCCCTGGATAACTCCCAGGAGCAGCAACCGAAACAGACCGAAGTGGTGTTTGTCGATACGACCGTCGCAGACCACCAGCAGATCATTGATTCTCTAACCGACAGCTCCAGCCATAATACCGAATACGTTGTGTATGAATTGAGTACCACTCAATCTATCAATGACATCGACCAGACCTTAAACGCGCACACAAACCTTGCAGCTATACATTTTATTACGCATGGCAGCGACGCTAATTTCAGATTAGGCACTTCAATCGTCAACACCCAAACGCTACCGCAGTACGCTGACAACCTCAGTCATTGGGGAACAGCTTTGGCTGAACACGGTGATATTCTGTTTTATGGATGCAACCTCGCAGAAACGGCAGAAGGCAGACAACTTGTAACCAGCATTGCTAACGCCACAAACGCTGATGTGGGCGCCAGTGATGACCGTACAGGTCACGCGTCTCAAGATGCCGACTGGAATTTGGAATACGCAGTCGGTGAGATAGATATTGATCCATCGAAAATTGCAGATGTTTTAAACGATTGGGAGTCTCACCTGGCCCCAATCAACGTCAGCACCTCTGCCGACACTGTCGATGGCGATACATCTTCTGTAGATGCATTGCTGGCTAACAAGGGAGCTGACAATGAAATTTCATTGCGTGAGGCAATAATTGCCGCCAACTCCAACCCCGATCACGATGTTATTCACCTGCTGTCAGACTCATACACGCTGAACGATACTCAGGACACGCGCGGTGGTGACCACTTCGGTGATCTTAACGTCATCAATCCCGTGACGATTCAGGGCACCGCCGGGACAGTTATCGATGGCAACGACACCAGCCGTATCTTCAGTTTTAATAACGCTGGTACATCGCTGCTCAGTTCGCTGACGCTGCAAAACGGAAACGTTACGAGCGGTGGTGCTGACGGGGTTGAGGGAGATTCCGGCGGCGGTGTGTTTGTGGAGGGAACTGACCTGAGTATCGAATCCGTAGACTTTACTGGCAACAAAGCAGTATTCGGCGGCGGGCTGTTCCAGAACGGCGGCACTATCAATTTGAATGACGTCAATCTGACGCAAAACGAAAGCACTGTCCAGGGTGGTGGCTTGTTCCTGCAATTCGGCCTCGCCAACTTGTCCGACGTAACCCTTAATGAAAACAAAACCCCCAACCAGGGCGGCGGACTGTATTTGCAAGGTGGCACCTTCAACTTGAATGATGTCACCATCACTGAAAACACTTCCATAAATAACCAGGGCGGTGGTATTTATTTTAATGATGGACTACTCAATATCAGTGATTCACGCCTGACCCAAAACACCGCTGGGTTCGAAGGCGGTGGACTTTACATGAACGGCGGCACAGCAATCATTAGTGGCACTGAGTTCTCCGAAAATCATACAAACCACGCAACTAACTTCGGTAAGGGTGGTGCGGTATTGGTTAACGCCGGAGTTCTGACCACTACCGACACTACTTTTAAGAACAATACGTCCGACGATGGTGGCGCACTCTTCATTAACGGCGAAGTACTGGCCACGGACACCAGCTTCATCGAAAACGAAGCCGACACCAGAGCGGATTCACGCGGTGGCGCGGTGTTCGCGTCCGGCACTTTTGAACTGGACCGCGGTCTGTTTGAATCCAACACAGCCAATAATGGTGGTGGTCTGTTTAATGAGGCTACCGCGATTGTTCGAGACACAACATTCGGTTTCAATCATGCCAACAACGATGGCGGAGCAATACAAGCTGCCAATGCCGGATCAGAAACAGAGATTGTTCGCTCGACCATAGCTAAAAAGACAGCAGGTAATTCACGCAGCGCAATTGATGTGCAAGCAGGGAATGTAGAAATACAGGGTTCAATCGTTGCTAATAATCCCGGCTCTGACGACATCCATCCAGATGTTATTTCCAACGGATATAACCTGACAAGGATTCCTGTTTCTGCCAATCCACTACCGAGTGATATTTTAGTACCATTTCCAGATCCGATCGGAATAGAGCAATCACTGACACCGGTAAAACCCGGCAGCGACCTGAAAGTTTTCAAGCTGAATTCAAACAGCATAGCCATCAATTCAGGGGCGCTGATCGGTACCGCAAATTCACAGCCACTAACCGATGCGACTGGCCTGTCGCGCAATAGTGCACTTGATATAGGTGCTTACGAATACCGACAAGCTGAATCGGACGTCATACTGTACTGGGGCGACAATTTTGAAGACAACATTCATCGCTTTATCGTGGACACTGAACAACACGAGAGAATTATTGATACCGGCATCGACGCAGCGACGAGCCTTGGCTACGATTCAACCACCGACATTCCCGTTAATTTAGAGATTGACCCGGAGAACGGCCAGCTCTACTGGATTGAATCCAACATAAGGCACTTGAACGCTGATCCCGTTCCCGGGCCCGATATCGGGAATCTCAATACAGCGTCCTTGTCAGGAGATTTAACGCTTCAAAACCTTGCCACTGGCTTGTCACAACCTTTGGGATTAGCCATTGATACTGCAAATGAGCGTTTGTTCGTATCGGAAAACAGTGCACCAAGCAATAGTGCTACCGATGCTATTCTCGAATACTCACTTGACGGGAATTTACTCGACACCACCTTAACCGATGGGCTGCCATCAATCGGGCAGACACCTATAGGTTTCATCGCAGATATTGAATACCGTTCTGCTGACGACTCTTTGCACTGGACTGATCTGGGCCATGTTGATACCGGTACTTTTTCAGACAGAGACTCCGCAAATATTGCAATCCGATCCCTGGATTCAACGGGTATCGTATCCCCGATTGCCAACAATATTGGCGGTTTTCCGTTTGCACTCAGCCTGGGGCAAAATAATAGCGTTTACTGGGTCAATAACGAAGAGATTACTCACCGCGCAGCAAACGGAACAATAACTACGCAAGATAATCCGCTAAATATCGAAAGCAACAGAGGAGATGCCTTCGAACCTATTGCAGTCGAATATGTAGCATCAAATAACAAGGTTTATGTTTTAGAACGAAACGGTGTTTCAGCTCAAGGTGTAGGAACTCTATGGGAATTGAAATCAGATTTATCAGAACCCAGAATTCTACTGGACGACCTTCACTCTGCGATTTCACTGACATCTGCCACAATAGAAGCGACCAGTGACGGCCCGACAGTTACCGCTAATACCGGTTTGGATCTCGACACAAATACTAGTGCACCAATAACTTTCACCATGCTTCACAGCGCAGATCCGGACACTGAAGATGCAGACCTTGTGTATC
>CAYLZS010000051.1:0-4027 GCA_964388065.1 uncultured Granulosicoccaceae bacterium | reverse complement strand
GCGGTTGCTCGTCGACTGTAACACACCACTACGAAACAGTTTCATTTATGACAAGATGCGCTTACCACCCGACATATTTGACGAACGGCCTCATGTAGACCATATTTGCAAGGTAACAGTGTTGTAAGTGCAATTCCCGTTAATGACATCCGGAACTAGGTTTTGACTGGGGTTGTCGGCAATTTTCGATGGATTGTGACGGAGTGCGCTTGGGCCATAGAATACAGATAGCGAGGTCGTAGAACTAAGGCTATGTATGATCATGGGAACCTTATTGACTTATAGAATATTCCTTAAAGGCAAGATTAACCGAAGAACTGTGGAACATCCTTTAGGTTAGGATAGCCCATAGATGAGAGACATCCATACATCGGTAGAAAGTTATAGTTTTAATCCGTATAGCGGTGAGATGCGCAAACTCAGAGTGACTTGCAGTACCTCGAGTCGTGCTACTCTGGTATACTCGCCATAATAGCCTCGTCCGGGCTTTCCGTAGTCTCTCGCCTCCTATGGATTAATGCAACAGTAACTAACTTGAAATGAAGATAAGCTGCAACCTAAGCCAGCTGCGCTAACCTGCTGCCTTCCCTCACGCTTACACTCGGCCACCATGACAAGATCCTATTGATCCCGCCTTCCACTTCTTAGTGAAGATCTCGCTGCGATTCGTCTTGTTGGTCCATACTTCTCATACTCGTACCACAATAGAATACAGTGTGGGATCTACCTCCTGTCACACTTAGGGAAGGATCCTTTATCTCTCTGGAACTCCTGCAACTACATATGTTCAGCCTGATAGCTTTGACGTACTATGGAACGAAAGGTGTCAACCGGAAACACCGCGAATGCCGTCGCGTTACAGCTTTCTGTACTTGTGCATATTACTTACGGGTATCGCGAACACAACTGTCTAAAGCGAGAGGGAGCTTACCTTGTTAGCCCTAATCACAATCACAAATATTATATCGCTAGACGTAATGTACACTAGACTTCGTTGAGCCTGAAAGTGAGGCATCTTAGGTCCTGCTGATCGTGAACATGAGCAGCTTTGCTACGTATATTGCCTATTCAAATGTGCACACCACACAGGCAGCGTACCTAAATATGGCAACTGGTATCAGAGCGGTAATCAGGCCCAACATTTGCCAGTGGGGGGGTGGGGTGCCAAGGGGCTTTACTTAGGATTACAGTTAGGGTTGTGCGCGCATGCTTGTGATGGTGATTGAGCCTTCGCCACACTATTGAATATACCACTTTTCAGACCGTCTTTTCGACTCATGATGAGCTCTTCCGTCGACGACTGGGTCTGCATGTTTGCTAAATATTGTGTCCACAGACTCTTTAATAGCTACAGCTGCAAGTAAGACTTAATGTCTGGCAAACAGCCTTATGATATGGTGATCGTTTCCTCAGTGCGTACTTTAGCCTCAGCTGCTTTGGTGCTGCTGCAAGGTATCGCGACACCTTGACCGTCAACGCTGGTATGCACAGCACAAACTTGAAAAATGCACTGAAGAATATCTGTATAGTCGTAGACCGATTTAATGACGCCGCTAAAACTAAAGTATATACCATATTTCCGGCCATACTCGTATTGGTTAATATTCCAATCGGCCTGTCAGGCGTCGTCGCTCCTTTATTTTACATTCTCATTTTCGAATATCCTTACGCCCCACACACAAAAGAAAGGGTAAGCTGTGATCTACGTTCAAATGCAACGTTGCCTCCAGTACTTCATTTGGGTATTGGTCAGTATCCTCCGTCTCAAACCATTCAACCGTCGTAAAGAAGGTTTTCGCATCAAGACCCCTGCCGGGCAATCGTTGCAGGCATTGGAGATTATTCCACCTTTATGCTTGTGGCACGCCGTAGCCTGATAGGGATTCACTACAACCCTTTACCATCATACTTAACTGCCATACACACGCTCGTTCACGTTTTTCGCACACCCCCCATACACATGCGCGCACGGTCTCACCTCCGTCAATTGTCGAGGCTGAGTTATTGTCGAACAAGGTGGTGCCGCTGATGTACACGGTGCAACCACCAAAGGCAAAAATGGCACCTGCGAGTGAGTAGAGTGCAATGTAGAGAGCTCGTCGTGATATCCGCTCCCGTCAAAGCGACCCTGGCCCTCACGTTTCTCTGTGTCCCAAACCTGCGGCCAAAGCTCCTCAAAAATAATGCAGTGGCTCGGACAACCAAGCGAACGTCAACCCCAGAATGCTCAATATCCGCCCCATCTACAAAGGGGACGCTAGACAGCCACCCAGTCTCCAATTTAAGTAAGACCTTCGATATCTATCTGCGGAAGATATAAAGTATATTGACGTTGTAGTCGCTCGTCGTTGTTGCAGTCGTCAGCGTCTTAACGGGCCGGCAGATGGCGGCCGACCCGTACTAGACGGAAAGCCTTCAAAATACTAGAATACTTCGCCGACTACGCCGCGCCGACCTGAAGCTATGTATAGATGGGTAGTTGCGGCGACTCCACACTAAAATTGAGTACAATCGCCGTAGTGGTACAACGGAATGTGATTTGCTTAATCTCGGGAGGGCGAAGAGGCCCTTACTAGCCGTGAATCGACGGGGATTGATCAATACGCCCACTTTCGTGATAAAGGTGGTGAGAGGGAGAGGAAATGTCCATTTCGCTTGGGTTTTCTGGCCGCTGTGGAAACACCTTCGCCGACGGCCAAACCCTTACAATAACCCTACAGTAGTTATCCTCATGTTTCGCCGTTTTTCTGATGCTTTGTGCGGGGGATTGGCTTCGTATGTGAGACCAACAACGTACTTAGTGTCGATAATATCGATCATTAGTGTGTCGCCTGTCAAAGTGCGATCGTTGTCTCTTCACTTGGTAAACATATCGTTCATCAGTCCCATGCCCGAGCGCCGGGCAGATGTTCCCGTGCCCATCGCGGGTCGACTTTGCCTCATAAAATAACAAAGCAGAGGAGGAATTGTCGTCTGTCCGTTCTCGTTGACGCTTGAGGTTTGCTGTAGTATGCAGTGCTGCTTACATGTTACTACATTTTTGGATAGGCCCAAACCCCCCAATTACGCTGAATTCTAAGGCGGTCCTCAGTTGAGAAACACCTCTTTCGTTAACCTTGCTGTAGATTACTAAATCGATAGAACCAAGAAACCAATTCACTCGCACTGAGCATACGACGATGTCCTGAGTGAAAGTGAGCATGCGAGTACCCGACGTTATTCTTGTTGTGCTACTGCTCTTCAGGTAATAATTCCAAAAGGCCAACAGTCAAGATAATTCGGGTGTAGCCAATCAGACAAAGACATTGTGAACTGTTTTAGACACGATATTCAAAATCATGTACCGGATTAATCGTTGACCGAGTTTAACGGTTTCCCGTGATTTTGTTTGTTCCTTACCGGAAAGCTGAAAAAAACTGAAACGGTAAGGAAAACAGTAATCGATAACATGATATCTCGGCAATATAAATTTTCAGCATGAACAGTGTACTCCAAGGTAAGTTAGAGGGTGATGGAATGGACACTGGCAACTCTTCTCCGCGACAAAATGTTGAATATCGTGTCTACAACAATCTAGAACATTGTGTTCCGAGTGCCTAGACCCAAATTATTTTGGTGACAAGTTTGTCGAAAACATGCCGCAAAGGAGAATTTGAGTATACGCTCAAACAAGAAAAAGAAAAAGAAAACGCCGAGAAGACGAATATTCAATTCAACTAACGTCATCGTTGGATGCGCAGGGCGAGTGAATGGATGTCTTGGTTCTGTCGATACAACAAATGAAGAACCCTCAAGTAACATCGCTGTACAATAGCAAATGCATTCGTTGCGGCCACCTCTGCCTGCTGTGGTACTGGGGTAACGTAATTTGTCGATGGATCAGAAGTGCCATGATATTCAACCCTGGGATGCTGGGACTGCAGCACAGGTTCTCTTGCCATTTTGTGATCATCGATACGTTTAGGCGTAAGTAGAAATGTTTGTGTCGGGGGGGGTGACATCGGCAGTGATTGTTGGCATGGCAATA
>CAYLZS010000050.1:0-11474 GCA_964388065.1 uncultured Granulosicoccaceae bacterium | reverse complement strand
AATCTCCGGTTCTTTTGGTGCTAACATTGTCCGTATCGGACAGATGGGTGAGCAAAGCCGTGCACACAATATTTTCCGTACCCTGCATGCACTTGGTGCGACATTGTCTGGTCTTGGATCAAATGTTGATGTACCGACCGGTGTTTCTGCGCTTGAAAAAACACTGCAGCAGTTCGATGCTGCTGAGACGCCACACCAGCCTGAAATAAGTAGCGATATAAATCCAATACAAAAGCAAGCCTGACCGGTATTTACGCAAGGCTTTCGGCTTTAGGTTTCAAATCAAGCTGGCAGCTAAGTTTTGCCGAGACTTAAGCTTTGTCAATTTCGTCTGTAGACACCTAATCCGGACCTCTATTGAGTTTCCAATTCAGTGATTTCCAACCAATAGTAAATTGGGTGTTTTCGGAGCGGATCAATAAAGCTTAGCGATGTCAGAAAAGCCGGTAACTGTCTTAGCCTCCAATGCGATTTTCGCTAAGACTGTATTTGCCCCCACCTCAACCGATCAAACCCGGGTGTCAGTCGACACCAATACAAACTTTGGCCCGCGAGTTAGTGACTCAGGGCAATACCTGGCACCTGAAAATAGCAGCTCTGAAGAGAGGGAGAGACCAATTGGTTAACCGACCAAAATCGGACCCTTGGTTCAGGTTTATACAGGATCAGCTCTGTCACGAATTAACCGGCAGGATCGTTGTTTCGCTCACGCATAATTCAAGAATATCTCTTGATTGACGAATGTCTACTTAATAGACAAGGTCCAGGAATGGGCAGACACCGGTGATCTGTCGTCACTTTGGTATTCAACGGAGAATTAAAATGCAGCTAATTTCGAAAGTACTTGTTTTCATCTGCATCCTCTCGCTCCACCCGTTACTCAACGCACAGGCTGTTCCAGATCCGATCGATGTGGTTGAACTCGACTGGAACCTGTCTGTCGAGAACACCGAAGTTAAACCTGATGATGCGATCGATTATTCGGTCACGGTATCCAATCTATCAACATCTGTCGTCGCTACCAACGTCATACTACAGCTAACGTATCTTCCAGACAGCCAGATAAGCCTGCCTCCGCTACCTGCCAGTGTATGTGAAGACGACACCAAAGTAATTACGTGCATCATTAGTGAGTTGTTGCCGCAGGAAAGTATTGAAATCACAGTGTCTGCCAGGGCTGAGACTGACTGGCATAGAATACTCCTGGGAGGCGGGGTGATAGGTTTGGATCAAACACTCAGTACCAATAACGGTACATTGACATCTCGGGAGTTTATTGCGGTAGCACAACCGCAAGCACTGGTAGTTGAGGAAATAGCTGAATTGCCAGGCACTGTGGATCTGGGGATAGAAGCTACCTCTTCAAGTCCTACGGAATCTGGCATTGAATACAACATGCGTATATTCAACCAACATAAGCAGAATGTTGCCACTAGTCCGGAAGTAAATATCCAACTACTTGAGCAAGAAGTTTTCGTCTCTGTCGATAGTTGTACAGTTAACGATCAAGTCTTACAGTGCGATTTACCTGAAATCGGACCTGATGGAGACTACACATTCGTAATTACCGTTAACGCGATAAATGAGATTACCAGACTATTCGCTGATGTGAATTCACAACAGCCAGATAGAGACCTGGACAATAACACCTTAACGTCTACTACGGTTCACAGTTCCAGTCCTGGCATCCAGGCCGGAGCTACTTTGGTTTATATTGATGAATTTGGAAACATTGCACACGAGCAACCGGAACCGGTACAAACTGAATTCTCCAGCGAAACTGTTGTGGTCGATACTGTTGAAGTTGAAAACACTTCACAAGAGGAACTGCCACCAGTACAAACTGACTTCTCCAGCGAACCTGCTGTGATCGATACTGCTGACATTGAAAACTCGTCACAACAGCAACTGCTGCCTGTACAAACTGACTTCTCCAGCGAACCTGTTGTGGTTGATACTGTTGACGAGGAAAACACTTCACAAGAGCAACAGGCATCGGTACAAACTGGCATCTCAACCGGACCCGTTGTAGTGGATACTGCTAACGTTGAAAACTTGTCACAACAGCAACAGGCACCAGTACAAACTGACATCTCCAGCGGACCCGATGTGGTGGATACTGCAGATGTTGAAAACTTGTCACAACAGCAACAGGCACCGGTACAAACTGGCATCTCAAGCGGACCTGTTGTGGTGGACACTGCTGACGTTGAAAACACACGACAAGAGCAAGAGGCTCCATTACAAATCGACACCTCAACGGAAGCTCAAAATCCTTCTGCGAGCGAACCATTGTTTGCCACTGGTTCTGGCGCATTAAATAATCAGCTCGTCTTATTTTTAATTCTACTTATAGTTATATCGAAGCATCCGGTGTCAGTCATGCGCAACTATAAAAGCCGTTTTTAGCGCGTGAAGGCGCAATAGTACGCCAGATCAGGAATCCCACTCGACATGCAGTTCCTTAGGCCCGCGAAAAGTTATATTTGGGGAATATTCAAGCTTCTGATCAGCCACCAGCCTTAAGCTCGGCAGGCGTTTGGTAAGCGTCTCTATTGCTATCTCCCCTTCAAGCCGCGCAAGCCTCGCACCCAGACAAAAATGAATACACAAACCAAACGAACTATGTTTGCGTGCATTCTTGCGCTTAATATCAAACGACGAAGGTGAATCAAACAATTCAGGCTCATGGTTGGCGGCACCCAGACTTAGAAAAACCTGCGTACCGGCAGGTATAGTGACACCGCCTATTTGCGTATCTACATTGGTTATTCGTCGCCAGCTGGTTTGCGGTGACTCAAACCTCAGAACCTCTTCCAGTGCATTTGGAATCAGAGACGGGTCATCACACAGTGCCTGCCAGTCATCTCGCCTTGGCAGCAAACACAACAGTGAGTTACTCATATAGTTACTGACAATCTCATGCCCTGCGAAAGACAAACCGTAGATGATCGACTCTACTTCCCGGTAAGCCAGCTCATCCGGATTGGCATCGTGAGCGTCAAGCAGCTCTGACGTAAGATCATCTGCACGCTCTTTATGACGCAGTGCTACAAACTCCCGACAGTAACGCCAGTAGCGCAACATATTTTTCGCAATATCAACCTGCTCGTCATCGTTCGGATTGCCCCAGGTAAAAGCGAGACGGTTTGAAGTCCAGCTGATGAGCTGATCATCATCTGCTTCATCAAAACCGATAAAGCGAAATATAGTCTGACCCGGTAACGGATGACCGAAGGATGAAACAAACTCGGCTGTCGACCCTCCCGTAATCATGTTGTCAACAAGTTCCTGACTGCGCTTGCGTATATAGGGCTCCAGTATTTTCATACGGCGCCCGGAAAATCCGCGGCCCGTGAATTTTTTTATACGGGTGTGCTCAGGCTGCTGCTTGTTAGACATTACCGCAACCGGATTAAAATCCTTAGCGGCCAGAACTTCCGCTGCTCTGTCGCAAACCGGAAACACCGGATCCTGAACGTTTTCTGATGAGTACACGTCGGGGTCACCAAAAATGGCCGCGACATCCTGCATTCTGGTCACCACCAGATAGCCGAGTTTCTCAGAGTAAAAAACCGGATTCTCTTCGCGAATACGCGCAAGTTCCGGATAGGGGTTTTTCAGATAACCCTCTGTAAAGGTGGTAAATTCGTGGTCTATCGGACAGCCGCTCGGTGGCGTTCGAGCCGGTATCCGAATCTTGTGGTAGGCATCGTCTGTGTTTGCGCTCATGATCCACCCATGCACCGTGCAGAGTTAAACGATACCGCATTAACCAACGCGATCAAAGCGATGGACATGTTCAGAAAAGGCACTCCTCAGTCCGGAACGCCCGCCACAAACCCCTTTAAAGCACCCCATAAACCATTCTTATCGCGCCAATCAATGCAAACAATCCCACCCGCCATTCAATAAGACTTAAAATAAATTCCTGGCGACGTACGCTGGTTCGAAACTACCCTTGCAGCAATCCACAAAGCAACCCACAAAGCAACAAACCATGGACAGTTCAAATATTCGTTTAGGTGTGGATATCGGCGGCACGTTTACCGATGTCGTGCTCGAAGATGGAGACAAGCTTTTTTCAGCCAAGGTGCTGACCACCTACGCTGCTCCGGAAAACGCCATCATCGACGGCATGCACCAGGTGTGCAAGCAGGCAAACCTTGCAACCTCCAGCATCAAACAGATTATTCACGGCACCACACTTGCCACCAACGCTTTAATAGAACGCCGCGGTGCCAAAACAGCATTTATAACCACTTCCGGTTTTCGCGATGTAATTGAGATGCGTACCGAAAGCCGCTTTGAACAGTACGATCTGAACCTGACTCTGCCAGACCCCTTACTGCCGCGTAACTGCCGCTATGTGGTTGAAGAGCGAATGGATGCTGCAGGTGAAGTATTGATTCCACTCAACCGACTCAATGCAGAAAAACTGGTTGATGAACTGGCTGATGCCGGTTACGAAAGCATTGCAGTTGGTTTGTTGCACGCCTACGTGAATAACTCACACGAACGCATGATAGCGGACATCATTGCCAAAAAACTGCCTGATGCAATGGTGTCTCTGTCTTCTGAAGTATCACCACAAATGCGTGAGTATGAACGCTTTAATACCACCATAGCCAATGCGTATATTAAACCGTTGATGAAATCATATCTCGGACGCTTAAAAGAACGTCTTGCGTCAGAAGGTGCTGACTGTCCGGTATTTCTGATGCATTCAGGTGGTGGTATTATGTCCCTGGAAAATGCCGCAGAATTTCCGGTTCGCTTAGTCGAGTCAGGCCCGGCAGGCGGTGCAATATTTGCCGCTGACATAGCAGCCAGACACCGACTCGATAAAGTACTCAGCTTTGATATGGGCGGCACCACGGCAAAAATTTGCCTGATAAAAAACGAAACACCAAAAACCGCACGTGTGTTTGAAGTTGCCCGCACCTATCGATTTAAAAAAGGCTCAGGTATGCCTATCTCTATACCAGTTATCGATATGGTAGAAATCGGTGCCGGAGGTGGCTCACTGGCACATGTAGATTCTTTAAATCAGATCAGAGTGGGTCCGGAAAGCGCAGGCTCAGAACCCGGCCCTGCCTGTTACGGACGGCAAGGTAAAAAACCCGCAGTCACTGACGCCGACCTGCTACTCGGTAAACTCGACCCGAACAATTTTGCCGGTGGTTCAATACCGCTTTACCCGCAACACAGCAAAGCTGCCTTGCAAACAGAGCTCGCCAACAAGCTGAATATGGACGTTACTGAGGCTGCCTGGGGTCTTGCTGAAGTGGTCGATGAAAACATGGCAAATGCCGCCAGAGTTCACGCAGTAGAAAATGGTGAAGACTTAAGCGAGTATACGATGATCGCCTTTGGTGGTGCCGCACCACTGCACGCGGCAAGACTATGCGACAAACTCGGTGTCAGTCGATGTCTGGTACCCACCGGTGCAGGTGTTGGATCGGCTATTGGATTTTTACGTGCGCCGTTCAGCTTTGAGGAAAATCGATCTGTTTTTATGCGACTGTCTGAGTTCGAACCTAAGACAGTAAAAAACCTCTTCAGCGAGATGCAACAGGAAGCCACCGGCTTTGTTCGTCAGTGCGACAAAAAAGCAAAGATACTTTCAGATCACAAAGTCTACATGCGCTACTCCGGCCAGGGCTGGGAGATACCGGTTGATCTGACACCGGTGCAAGCAGCAAATCCGGACGCAGAAACGTATCTGGCACTCTTTCAAAAACAATACGTAAACCTCTTTGGCCGTACTGTTGAAGGATTAGAGGTAGAAGTCACCGTCTGGTCAGTGAATGCCTATACGCAATCCGACAGATCAAAACCGATTGAACCACCAGCATCTCTTTCAAGTACCACCAGTCCACAGACTCGAGACTTGTTTGACCCCGCCCTTGGCAAATCTGTTGCGGCCCTGGTATGCGAACGCCGCGAGCTGGCAACCGGTGACAATATTCAGGGCCCTGCCATTGTCACAGAAGATGAAACCACAGTAGTGGTACACAGCAATCGCGAAGTGATCACCCATGCTGACGGCAGTCTTGAGGTTCGACACAAAGATGCAGCGGTAAACACAGCTGCACAGGAACACGGCAAGGTAGCGCATCAGGTGATGTGGAATCGATTGATCTCGGTAGTTGAAGAGCAGGCACAGGCATTGGTACGTACTGCCTTTTCAACATCAGTACGGGAAGCCGGTGATCTCTCTGCCGGTGTCTACAACGACAACGGCGAAATACTCGCACAAGCGGTAACCGGAACACCAGGCCATGTTAACGCCATGGCTGATGCAGTCAGTCACTTTATTCGTCGGATCGGTCGCGACAATTTACTTGAGGGCGATGTCTATATTACCAATGATCCCTGGGAAGGCACCGGCCACAAGCATGACATCACTGTGGTCACTCCATCGTTTCACAACAAAACCCTGATTGGATTTTTTGCCTGCACAGCGCACGTTACCGATATTGGCGGTCGCGGTTTTGGTGCTGACGCCAATGATATTCACGAAGAAGGTTTGTACATACCTATTATGAAATTTGCCCATGAGGGCACGGTTGACCCAACGCTTATTACTATCATTCGCGGCAATGTCAGAGAACCGGATCAACTGGTCGGCGACATATATGCACTGGCAACCTGCAATGAAATTGGCCACCGCAGACTGATCGATATGATCAAAGAATTCGGCCTTGATAATCTGCACAGTATTTCAGACTTTATATTAAGTAATTCGCGCACAGCAACACTTGAGCGCATCAACGCACTCAAACCCGGCAGCGCTGAAGGACAAATGACAATCGATGGTTACTCTGCCCCGATAGATCTCAAGGTTAAGCTCACCATAGAAAAAGACCGCATCATCAGTGACTGGGAAGGCACCAGCGGACTGGATAAAAAAGGCATTAATGTACCGCTTGTCTATACCAAAGCGTATGCATGCTATGCGTTAAAGTGCGCTATTGCACCAGAAATTCCAAATAACGCCGCATCACTTGAACCGTTTGAAATTACCGCACCCGAAAACACCATCGTTAATGCACTGCCACCCGCACCGGTTGCACTGCGTCATGTCATCGGCCATATGGTACCCGATACCGTCTACAACGCACTCGATCAGTTGCTACCCGGGCTCGTACCTTCTGAAGGTGCCGGCTGCCTGTGCAACTTTCAGGTCTCTCTCAGACCACGTACAGATGAACCCGCGCCTGAGCACGCGGTGCGTTCCGAAGTACTGATCTTTAATTCAGGTGGTTCCGGAGCAAGACCGGCGCTGGATGGAATGAGTGCAACCGCATTTCCTTCAGGAGTGATGACCATGCCGGTTGAGGCAACAGAACAGGTTGGACCGGTTGTAATCTGGCGCAAAGAACTAAGACCTGATTCAGGCGGTGCAGGACAATTCCGTGGCGGGCTGGGTCAGTACATGGATGTGGGTGCAAGAGAAGGACACGAATTTGATTTTTCAGCCATGTTTGATCGTGTAGATCATCCGGCGCTCGGTCGTCACGGCGGCAAACCGGGTGGTGCTACCACCATTGCCCGCAATGATGGTGAAAAAATGCAGGGTAAAGGCAAACAGTTTGTACCACACGGTGTTCGTGTAGAAATGGCTTTTCCGGGAGGCGCAGGGTATGGGCCGCCTGACAAACGTGAGAAAACACAAGTCCTGCGTGACGTAGCCCTCGGTTACATAACAGCGCAGCATGCAACAGATCATTATAAACTGAAGCCGGCTGAAATTGCCGACGTTATAGAACAATCAAAGAACGGGAAAACTTTCTGATGGCGATCGGACAGATGGATTCAAAACCAACCCAGTCAAGCTACGATATTGTGATTGTCGGCGGTGCGATAATGGGCTCCTCCACAGCCTGGTTTCTGACTGACAATAAAGACTTCAATGGTTCGGTTTTAGTAGTTGAACGCGACCCGAGCTATGAAAACTGCTCTACAGCTCATACCAATTCCTGTATGCGACAGCAGTACAGCACCGAGCTTAATGTTCGCATCTCACAGTTTGCTGCAGATTTTGTAAAAAACATCCGCCAGCGCATGGGTAACGATGAACGCGTTCCGGAGCTGTCCATACATTCATTCGGCTATATGTATCTGGCAGACAACGAACAGTTTGCAGATGTCCTGCGCGAGAATCAGAAAGTACAGCTTGGTGCCGGTGCTGCAACACAGCTAATGACCGCTGAAGAGATTAAAACCAACTACCCGTTTTACAATGTCGACGATATAGTTCTCGGTTCAATAAACAAAGTTGATGAAGGCTACTGGGACGGTGCAACTGTTTTTGAATGGTGGCGTCGTCAGGCCCGCGAGCGCGGTGTCGAGTATATTGCAAACGAAGTAGTCTCAATGACTAAAAATGCCAGCGGAACAAAAGTCGAGAGCGTGACACTCAAGTCCGGCGAAGTAATCTCATGTGGCACCGTTGTAAATGCCTCAGGGCCGCGTGCGTCACGAACCTCAGAGATGGCCGGCATCACTCTGCCGGTAGAACCACGCAAGCGTTTTAGCTGGATCTTCAAAGCAGAGAAGCCCCTCGACCGCGACCTGCCTTTAACGATAGACCCGTCAGGAGTACATGTTCGTGAAAACGGTAGTGGTACGTATCAGTGTGGTGGTCACGCAGATGTTGATCCTGCAGTGGACTACAATGACTTCGCTATGGACCAGACACTGTGGGAAAATCACATCTGGCCGGTCATTGCCACACGTATACCGCAATTTGAGTCAGTCAGGCTGACCAACGAGTGGGGCGGACAGTATTCAATGAATACCTTTGATCACAATGCCATTATGGGGCCGCATACTGTCGTTGAAAATTTTGTCTTCTTAAACGGTTTCTCAGGTCACGGGTTACAACAATCCCCCGCAATGGGACGCGGAACCGCTGAGTACCTTACCTACGGCGAATACAGAAGTCTGGATATGTCACTCTTCAACTATGAGCGCATAGAGACAAACAGCCCGATTATAGAAAAAGCAATTATCTAAGTCGAAAGATTGAGCGCAACACAATTTACCAAACCTCTGGTCTGCCATCTATCCGGTTAACCGGAAAGCAGAACCCCGGACAACAGGACTAACAATGAAAAAGCTTGTGCTCACAGGAGCAGCAGGACGACTCGGCTCTTATTTACGGGAACCGTTAACTGCACTATGCGACGAACTGGTAAGTTCTGATCTGGCAGATGACCTCGGTAAGTTGTACCCGGGGGAGCGTTACCTGAAAGCTGATCTCGCCAATTACGATGAAATTCATGCACTGCTCGAAGGGGCAGATATGGTTGTACACTTTGGTGCTATAAGTGATGAAGCGCCATTCGATCAGATTCTCGGACCAAATATCATTGGTGCCTACAACATCTGGGAAGCAGCATACCAGCACGGCTTGCGACGCGTAGTCTATGCAAGCTCTATCCATGCTGTAGGCATGCACAAGAGACAGGACTTCATTGGTACTGACGTACCCCACCGACCAGATACCTACTATGGTCTTGCCAAGTGCTTCGCGGAAGATCTTGCCAGTATGTACTGGGACAAGCGCGGACTGGAATCTGTTTGCATGCGCATACTATCGTGCGCGCAAGTCAACAATACTCGCGCCCTTGGCACCTGGCTTAGCTACGACGACTTAATCCAAATGGTTACTCGCGCAATCGACACACCGACCACACGCTATTCACTGGTTTACGGAATATCAAACAATGATCGCGCACCGGTAGATAACGCCAGTGCCAGTTACCTCGGCTACAAACCAAAAGATAACGCAGAAGAATTTGCAAGCGAAGTACTTGCAGAAGCTGAGCCTGCCAATATCAATGATGCAGCCCACATGTATCATGGTGGTCCGTTTGCAGCGATTCCTCTCGGTGAGAGCGGCATCGCCACCATGAATATTGTGAACGATAAAAAAACCACCTAGTTTCCATGAATTTCTCTTCGCAAAGGTTGCAACTGGTACAGCCATCAGCATCAGTAGCTGTCAGTCAGCTGGCTCGAAAACTGCGCGAGCAGGGTAAAGACATAATCGATCTCGGTATTGGTGAGCCAGACTTCGATACACCCGCGCATATTGTTGAAGCGGCACATCAGGCAGCACTGGCTGGAAAAACGCGCTATACACCAATGGCCGGTACCGAGGAACTAAAACAATCCATATGCAATAAATTTGCACGCGACAATGATCTGGATTACGAAACCAATCAGGTGATGGTCTCCAATGGCGCAAAGCAAATAATCTTCAGCGCGATGATGGCAACACTCGATCCGGGAGACGAAGTACTGATATGTGCACCCTACTTTGGCTGCTATAGAGATATTGTACTGTCACTGGGTGGCACAGTTAAAACACTGGTATGTGGTCCCGATACTGATTTCAGACTAACTGCAGAAAAATTACGCGCATCAATCACCAAAAATACTCGCTGGCTTATGCTCAACCTGCCTTCAAACCCAGCCGGTGCGGTCTATGATCAATCACAGCTGCTAAGCCTTGGCGAAGTGCTTGTTGAACACCCACAGGTCATGCTGCTTTCAGACGAAATCTACGAACATATTATCTTTGATCAGCGACAATTTATATCAGCAGCCCGCGCAATGCCACAGCTTAAAGCGCGAACACTTACCGTTAATGGAGTGTCAAAAGCTTATGCAATGACTGGCTGGCGTATCGGCTACTGTGCCGGACCAAAAGCACTTATTGATGTTATGACCAAGGTTCAGTCGCAGGTATCTTCCGCACCCTGCTCTATCGCACAGTCTGCAGCAGTAGAAGCCCTGAACGGTAGTCAGGACTGTGTTGCTGAATTTAAAGAAGCTTTTGAAAGACGCCGCAATCTCGTAGTCAATAAAATTAAACAGATCAACGGACTGAACCTTAAAACACCCGGAGGTGCTTTTTACGCTTATGTTGGATGCGAAGCATTGCTGGGTTTAAAAACACCGGACGGAAATACCATTGAAACCGACACACAACTTGCTGCGTATCTGCTCCATGATGCAGGTGTTGCGACAGTTCCCGGCAGCGCATACGAACTCTCTCCATTCATAAGGCTCTCTACCGCAAACTCCGATGAAAATCTGCAACAGGCACTTGAGCGAATATCTAAAGCCGTAGCACAACTTAACTAGTGACTGCCGTCTATGAATTCTATATCGGAAGGTAGTTGGATAGTCCATCAGTAACCTTTTGATTGATGTTGTACTCAATATCTAAAAGTGAACCAACTAGTTTTGTCGTCAACAGATGAGAGAATATCTAATTTTTGGCGGCTGTTTTAAGTCTTTACAGGATGCAGAACCGATGCGTGCCCCTGCAGTCGTCATTCAAAACGTCAATTGACCTGCTTTTTCCCATACCTGGCTTTTAGCCAATCGTAAAGTTCCACGAGGCAGAGGAACAGCGAAAAACAAGTTGCGATCACCCCAACTGTGGCAAATCC
>CAYLZS010000049.1:0-3255 GCA_964388065.1 uncultured Granulosicoccaceae bacterium | reverse complement strand
TTTCAAGCAGAAGACGGCATACGAGATCATGCCTAGTCTCGTGGGCTCGGAGATGTGTATAAGAGACAGGCCGGTAGCTACTGCTGCAGTCGGCCAATTACCGACGATGCGGTACATCCACTGGAATGTCCGCTCCCGAACAAATCTCTGTGATCTCTTTCACTTTCTTAAAACAAATCGCCTGTTGTCGTTATGTTCGGTCTCGCAAGCTGAGCATCCATATTGACATTATTTGGTTAAGGGATATAATGTCATGACACATAAGAATTAGGGTGATGAATGATAAAATTTATTCAAGACAGTACAGCCTGCCGCTTGTTACGACTATCAAAAAAATTAAAATTTCTGTGCATGACATTTGTCGGTATGTGCGTTTTTTCTGCCACACAAACCGCACAAGCACACTCCACTTCATTCGATGAAACGCAGGGATTGCCCTCTTGTGAGTCCGTTGCAGACGATCCGGACGGTGATGGCTTCGGTTGGGTACCGCACCCGTCGGACCCGCACAGCTGCATCATCGATGAGTCTACTTTTCCGATACCACAGTTTGCAGATATTGAAGGCACGCTCAGACCCTTGAACATGATGCGCACTTTCTGGGACCCGAATGTCGACTTTGTAGGCAAGGAAATTTCATGCACACATTTTTCAACTGAGGAACGACAGGTGTGGCATGCAGACGCCGATTTCTCGATCACTCACTACCCGCTACCAGATAACCCGCCCTGGTTAAGTGAGTATGAACTCTCTTATTCCTTTGAACAGCCTGGTATAGAAAGCTCCGGGCACGGTATTTGGCGTGCAGCGCAAGGCATATACTTTAACGCTCCGTTCGACTACAACCCGGGCCACGCTATTCAATTTATGGCAGGGAATTGGGGCGAGCCTATCGAGCTCAACGGGCAACAGGGAATGCGGTTCTGGTTCCCGGTGGTGAAAGATCGTAATCAACCGGCAATCATCTCCGGGGATGATTATCAGGAGTGTTTCTATACCTCTGGCGAACCATTCAGGCCAACCGGTCGATGGGATCTTGCTGCTACCCGATCAAACTGGACAATGCCTGCAATCGAGCCACTAAACCCCGGTCCCCCCGAGTCAGAGAAACCGGTCTATACCAATCCTGAAAACGGAGAATTGGTCGAGCTGACAAGTTTTAGCTGGAACGTAGCAGAAGATCTGCTCTATAAAGGTTTTAGTTGCGATAGATACAACTGGGTTGGTTTTTGGGATGCCTTTGGATCACCAACCGGGATGGTGATGTTGCCTCCTGTCTCAGGTGATGCGGGCAAGGTCTACATCAATTCCAATGGTCGCCGACCGACTAGCCTGGGCAGTGACTGGACCATTGAAGATGGAGAACTGACAGGCCTGGTTGATATTAGCTCTAATGGCTGGTTCGACAGAACCGAGTTCGGTTCATTTCGCATTTGGCTATCTGAATCCGTTATATTCAGATGTGACCATGATCCCGGGAGTTCAGCGATGCAGCATATGCTCCGCGGAACAAGTTTCTCAGAGCTGTTAACACCGACTGGCGCAGTAGCAGCAGACAATACGCAAGACGACATCGTTGATGCTAACGAGTCAACGGCATCGGATGACACCAACACCGATGATATGCAGTCTGAGTCAACCAGTGACAATGTTCAAATTAACGAGACATCGCAGATCGACACCATGCAAGACAGTGGCGCTGATGCTAACGAGTCAGTCGGACAACCTGATGCAACTGCACCGGATGACACGGACACCAACGATACGCAGCCTGAGTCAACCGGTAGCAGTTTTCAAACTGAAGAAACACCGCAGATAGATTTAGGTCAAAGTTCAGCCGGTGGAGGCTCAATGTCGGAGGCAGTTCTTTTGCTGCTGTTTGTGTTTGGGTTGCGAAGGCGGGTTTCAGACCAAAAAACACACCAGTTGTAGTTGCGAACTTTCCCTTTAGCTGCCATTCATTTAACCAACGTGAATGGCAGGAAAGGGCACAGTCTCACCGTTCGCCGGGATGATCTGGTACGGTGAATCTGGTGACTGAAGTCAGTGAGCAGGTACCGCAGCTCTCGGCCATTAACTTCCCTTCCCAAGGTTATTCTAATTAAATTGGTGGTACACTGATTTTGTACAACAAGCAGATATGCTCAAGCCTTTTCGGAGGGATTGAGTAAAAGATGGTCAAAGCAGTGTTATTTGATTTGTATGGTACCTTGGTACATCTCCCACTCGACAGATTTCCGTACATGCAACTCTGTCGTAAGGTAGGTTGTAGAAAACGATTGCGTGAATCCATGACTGTTGAATCACCAACACTTATAGATTTTTGTTCCCACCTGGATGTGAAGCCTCCCGATGACATCACAAGCCTACAGTTGGAATTAGAAGCAGATATTCAATCTGCGGTAATATTTACCAATGCTCTTTCAACCTTACAGGAATTGAAAGAGAGGCAGATTCGGATCGCTGTTGTTTCGAATTTAGCAACCCCCTACAAGTCGGTGTTCTACAGCCTCGGTCTCGATCAGTTTGTCGACTTTTCTGTATTTTCTTGTGAAGTAGGTATAGCCAAGCCTGATTCTGGAATTTACGAGACTGCGTTATCATTACTCGAAGTCGATGGGCAAGACGCGATTATGATCGGCGATAGTATGAGATCTGATGTGGTCGGTCCCGCATCTTGTGGTATCAAAGGGATTTTAATTGATCGTGGTGAAAGCAACCCGGCTGAAAATGTGATAAATACCCTTAGTGGTGCTGCAAAATATCTCGCGTAGGCAATCCGTCAGCACGTAATAACTCTGGGAACAGCGTAGATTGGCTTCGCGAGCTTTCTTCAATGAATCGCGGCATCGTTTTCCTTGCTTTTACAGCGATACAGGTATGATAATTTGATGGGTCTTTTGACACAACCTCGGCCATTACCGGTCATTGGAAAGGTTTGATCATCCAGTCGCTCTCGGGTGCTGTATAATCTACATAGAGGCAGATGATATGACAGAACAAATTTTCCACAAAAATCCAGAAATTCTAAACGGTACGGCGGTATTCTGTGGCACCCGGGTGCCTATTCGAATTCTTTTCGAACACCTGGAGGCCGGCGATAGCCTTGAAGTCTTTCTCGAAGATTTTCCGTCTGTAACGCGCGAACAGGCTACCAAGCTCCTCGAATACGCCCTGCACCAATTGACGTCGGACAATGAAGCTGCTGCTTGACGAGCAGATACCCGCTCGATTCGCCCGAGAGTTCCCTGAAGA
>CAYLZS010000048.1:0-10281 GCA_964388065.1 uncultured Granulosicoccaceae bacterium | reverse complement strand
GTATGGATACGCGCTGGCATGGATACAATGGAGAGCAAACCGTTGCTGATACTCATGACACTGTCGATTCTTTGAGCCATGCATTTATTGATGCCGTTGTGGAATCAGGTGTGGCGAATAAGAACAATGATTTTAGCGGTGCCAGGTTAGACGGTGTTGGTTTGTATCAGACATACCAAAACGGAAAAGCACAACGAGTCAGCGCGGCACATGCTTTTTTACACCCTGTACGGGATCGAAAAAATCTCACAGTGGTAACACGTGCTTTGGTAGAGAAAATATTGTTCAGCGATAACACTGCAGTTGGTGTTCAGTGTGTAGTTAAGGGAAGGCGTCTGCAGATAACAGCAGAGCAGGAGGTATTGCTCAGTGCAGGGTCAATAAATTCTCCACAATTGTTAATGCTCTCCGGTATCGGTGACAGGGAGGAGCTGTCACAGCATCAAATAGATAGTGTTCACCATCTGCCGGGAGTTGGTAAAAATCTGCAGGATCATCTTGATGTTGTTTTAAACACACGTGTCAGGGGTTTTAAGGGAGTAGGGATTTCACTGCCGTTTATTTTTAAAGCAATTGTACAGCTGATTCAGTATTTCACTTCTCGAAAAGGCTTTTTGACATGTAACGGTGCTGAAGCTGGCGGGTTTTTCAAAACTGACCCATCACTTGCCAATCCCGATGTGCAAATGCATTTTGCGCCACTGCTACTTGAATCGCATGGCTTGCGCACAGTTGGTCATGGCCACAGTTTGCATCTGTGTAATTTACAGCCGAAAAGTCGCGGATGGATTAAGCTAAAAACAGCCAATCCGAAAGATAAACCGCGTATACAGTTCAATTATGGAGAACATCCTGAAGATATAGAGGTACTGCTCAAAGCGATAAGAATTGGTCGCAATATTCTTGCACAGCCTTCATTGAGGAAACATCAAAAACGTGAACATACTCCGGGAGAATTCGTACAGTCAGATGATCAACTACGAGAGTTTATTCGCGCAAAGGCAGAAACTATTTATCATCCTGTTGGTACCTGCTCGATGGGAAGCGGTGATTTAGCTGTAGTGGATGATCAGCTACGCGTACACGGCATAGACAGACTACGGGTGATTGACGCTTCAGTGATGCCAAACATCAATTCAGGCAATACCCATTCAGTGGTTATAGCCATTGCCAGCAAAACCGCTGAAATGATTTTGCAGAAACGTACGTGAAACGATTGCAACAGATGAATGTATATCTGTCCCGTGCTGAGCAATGCCTGACAAAGTCGTATCGCCCCGAGATTCGGGACGGAAGATTCGTAACAGGTGCATTGAGTTGCTAAACGTCTCCCGCAGATTCGTTGCCCTCCGGTGCCTGCAGCCAGCCAAAACGCTGGAAAATGAGTTTGTCCAATATCAGGACAACCAGCAAGGACAAACCCATCAGTGGCAGAAAAAATCCCAAAAACAAAATGACAATTATCATCCCCGGGCCTACTGATTTCTCAGCTGGTGCCGGAGGCACGCCAACCGCCCCTTGCGGTCTGCGTTTCCACCAGGCTATAAACCCCGATACAGCAAGTGTAAAACCAAGCGTTGCAGCCAACAGGTTCTGTGCTTTGTTTAACCAGCCATACAGCTCGCCCTGATGAAAGGCAATGCCGAGCGACACTCCAGCTGCAATTGGTGGATAGTCTTCAAAACCCACTCTATTAACCACACTTCCGTTGTATTGATCTATGTGCAGCTCAACTCGTTTGCTGCGTGAGTCAATATCGCTGGTCACAAAATAAGTAGCCTTGCCATCTTTAGGGGGTCTGATGGTATAGGGCTCAGGAGCTCCGGCTGCTCTGCTGATTTCTATTACTTTCTGATAACTGATGCGGTCACCTTCGGTGGCGCTGGACAAAATTGGCGATCCTCCAAAAGCACGGCTCGGTGATGCCTGTTTAGTCCATTCCTGTACGCGATCCAAACCGCCACCCCACACATCAGTCCACGGCAATCCGGTAAACAGAATCGGCAGTATTAACAAGCTGGCTAAAAACCCGACAATCATATGAGTTTGTTTCCACCATGAGCGCCCTTTACCGGCAGGCAAACTGAAGGCTTTGCGCCACGTGCGTTCCCCTCTGGGCCACCATAGATAGAGTCCGGTGATAAACAGTACAATCGCCCAGTGTGCGGCGAGTTCAACCAGTTTGGTGCCGAACTTTCCCATCAATAATTCACCATGGAGTTTTCGTACCTGTCGCATGAATGTGCTGTCACGACCCTCGGTGGCAATTACCTCACCCGTGTAGGGGTCAACCCATGCATAGAAACGGGTACGATCTGCCGTTTGGTATTCAATTAAAGTGGAACGACCGGGAGTATCGTCTGAAGAGACGCTTCGAATACGTGTTTTATCTTGTGCACTGGTCACCGCAGCTACCTGAGCTTCCACTGGTAAGCGGGTCTCCTGCACAGGTACATTCAACCGCCCCTTATAGATAACCTCTTCTATAGAGTCTTCAAATAAGTACATTCCCCCGGTAACTGAAAGTAATGCCATAAACGGGAGCACATAAAGTGCTGCAAAGAAATGCCACTTCCAGACCATTTTATACAAAGATGTTGAACGAAGCGGACGTGCTGTGGCGGATACTGGTGCGGTGGATGTTATAGCCATGGATTGTGATTAATAGGCAGGGTTTATACGGAAAAAGCATATTATCACACCCGTTAGCTTCGGAGAATACCCGACAGTAAAAGTAATCTGTTGACAGGCGCGACAATAAATTAAGAACACGTTAGGGGGAGATTTCGAGTGCAGTTACCAATCGATACAGATGTTTAAAAAAGCTGGCTGGTAGTAAATGTGGGTAGTGGATCAGTCAAATTGGTATGTCGATTGAATCTATGTATATAGATAAAATCACGTTTTGGTGTTGACTTTGCGTCTACCAGGAGCGCCTGGCAGTGTATTCATTGAAAAAGGTTCTGATTGTTGTCTTTAAAGCTGTATAAATCACTATCTGCTCAAAAGCGCTGACATTTACCTGTGGTATGTCAGGTATAGAAAGACTCCTTTGGTTATCTATAGCTGGTCACAGATGCGTCGGTTATTGCTGCAGACGGTGTTCAATAAATTCACTGACAGACGGCTGTGCGCCGGTCACCCATAAGGTGTTATCAGTCAGGTTCATTGCAACACCAACAACCGTCTCTATCTGAGCTATCTCCGGTAGAGAGGGATCTGCGAATCTGCAGATAGACTCCGCGCCACCTGATGTATCGCTAAGTAGTACTTTAATATCTTCAAAGTCCTGCAAGCTGGCCAAATATTTTTCTGCAGTTTTCAAGCGACGCACTGTGGACAGGTTTCCTTCAATACCAGCATCATTGGCAGTGAGTTCAGGATGGAGGAAGTGATTTGTGTGGCACAATCGATCATTAACTGATCTGAGTATTTTGCATCCGTTGGGTGACAGTTCGATGCTCGCAATTTCAGCACGTCGTTCATTGGTGGCACTCTGTGCAATCATTACATTGCTGGAGCTTGCAAACGGCAGTGATGCTGCAAAATCGCAAGCCTCGTGAACGCTGTTGCAATCGAGTAGAGCACGCAGGAAAAAATGAACCGGCATACCGATGTGTTGCCCGTCTTCATGTGAACGCAAAATGTTCAGGGTGACACCAAAACCCTGTTGGTTTAATCCTATCTTTGCCAGCATTCCTGCTTCTGTCACCGTGATATAAGCGGGACGCCCGGTTTGCTTTGCCTCAACTACAACCAGTGCCTGTCTTTGCATGCCAACCCAGTCCCAGTTCTGTGACAACCAGACAGGTGAAGTTTCGACAGGTGAATGTTTGTTAGTGAAAGCGAATGACGTGCACTCATTTGCATGGGTGTTTTTATTACCGATTGAATTGTTTGCACTGGCCATAGCTCTTGCCAAAAAATTTGACGGTAAAATTTCGGTACGACAATTAAGCGTAAACAAATCTGCTGCATCGAACCCGCTTCCTTCTGCGAGCCCGTCAATTTCTTCCAGCAGGTGTGGACAATGCTGTTCGACAATCCTGCGATAGCCTGTCGCTTTATCAGTTGCTTCCTGCCAGCTGATATCGCATAACTCAAAAGTTCTGCGGTAGGTTTTCAGCGAATGCTCGATACGGCTCCGCGTAGCCTTGCCGAGAGCCACTCCGTATTCCCTCGGCGTACCAGACAGGCTCACATGGGGCAGCGGATCAACAGTAGATTCCATCGGTGGTCAGTCATCGCATATTGAATAGTCAATTTGATGATCTCAGATGGGGCAAGTGCAGGCAAGACCGATGGTATAACTAACGATATGAAACGTCGATACGATGATCGCGCGTTTGCATCAGTTCTCTTTGCGCCATGTTTCGGCACCAACCTCAAACCGGTTGAAATTGGTATGGCTAAATCGCTGTTGGCTAGATAGACTGAAAATTCGGGACTTTTACGGCTACAAATCATGAAGTCACTCAAATCTCTGCTTTTGTTACTTTTTATTGGTTGCTCCGGCTATGTAATTAGCGGCGATACGCCGACAGAAGAAGCTGTTTCGACCGGTAACGAGGCGTTAATCGGTGATAGTGCGGCAGGAGAGGAAAGATACAAAAAATCCTGCGTCAACTGTCACGGGCCTGCCGGTAAAGGGGCGGCCAGTTTCCCAAAAATATCCGGACAAGAGATTTCGTATACGACGTCAAAACTGGAAACCTACCGAGACGGGATCAAGATTGGGCCCAATTCGTCTTTGATGATCATGATGGCAAAGCCATTGACAGACGAAGAAATCGCAAATTTGGCGGCATATTTAAAGGATGTACCACAGTGATGTAACCCACTAAATCCACCTGGAGGAAAATAATGATCAAACACAGGAAAACACTATCTGCGATCGCAGTGTCCACTTTCATAGTGGCCGGAGCAGTCTCTGGTGTCCACGCTCAGGATCAGGGAAGAATGAACGTCCCTATCATTGAAACCACGGAGTTTATGACCGGGCTTGAAAATCCCTGGGATATGGCATTTCTGCCAGACGGGACGATGTTCTATACCGAAAAATGTAATGGCCTTTCAGTAAGATCAAGCTCTGGTGATGTAACCGCACTTTATGGAATAAAAGGTTCCAGCGGCTACGCAGATTCAGGAGATGATTTATTCTGTGACGGACAGGCAGGCATACTGGGTGTAGTTGCCGATGCGAACTTTGCAGAGAATCGCGCGCTGTACGTTTATTCTTCGTCCACCAAGTACTATGGTGATGGTTGTAAAACCAACTTCGAAAAGTGTGACGGCAACATCGTGATGAAATTTACGGTTAGTGATGACCTTAAGAGTGTTTCTGATCGAACAGATATTGTCACAGACATTCAATATAAGCCGTTCGAGTCGGATCAGCCATTCGGTGGACCCGGTGCTCACAATGGTGGCAGGTTACGCGTTGGACCAGAAGGATACCTTTGGGTAACCGGTGGTGATCGTCACAGAGGAATTTGCCCTCAGGATGGCCAGTTGCTTTGCGGCAAAGTGCTCAGGATAGATGGCGACGGTAACGCACACCCCGATAACAGCCCGCCTGCAGGCTTTGACAAGCGAATCTACACCTATGGCCATAGAAATGTACAAGGCATAGATTTCCGTCCAAGCGATGGCAGAGCGTTCACCGCAGAGCACGGACCATGGCACAGCGATGAAATTACCGCATTGGTCAACGGCGGTAATGCCGGTTGGGATCCTGCAGAATTAGTCGGTGGAAGAGGCGAATGCCCGGACAAGTACTGTGGCTATGAGCCCAATCAAATGGATGCCATGGATCCTGCTATACGTGCGTCTTATACCCCTATGAGTGATACACGCTTTAAAGACCTGATGCCGCCGTCATGGAATAATCATGGTTTCTCTCAGGGCACAAGCTCTGCTGCATTCCTGACAGGCAGCAATTGGGGCATCTATGAAGGACGTCTGGCTGCAGGCATCATGGGGATTGGTTTCGGTGCCACTCCTCCAGGATCGCGTATTGATGTTTACGATCTTGCAGATGATGGGCTATCGGTAAAGGGCGCAATCATAATGCCTACCGGAATCACAACCAGATATCGTGGTTTGGTCATGGGGCCGGAGAATGCGTTGTATGCCACTGTAGATGACGGAATAATTTATAAAATTTCCGCCAAACCTCAATAAGCCCTCAATAGAGAAGGGCAGTTAACAGGTAGTAAGTAATTACTCGCGCTATTAAAGCAGCGCGAGTTTTTTTTGTTCCAAAAATACCGCCGGTTAATCCTTACACAGGATATCCGCAAGCAGCCTTGTGGCTGAATTTGGCTTTACCTGTGTGGCGGGCTTTGCGTTAAAGTTGGTTGCCATCGCAGGTTTATTCCAGTCTCTGTCAGAGTAGAAAGTACTTTGCAATACAGTTTCTGAATTCTCGGCGCAGTCTAATCTTAGTTTGTTCTGATAGCTCGATGCTCCCATGACCGAGGTCTTATATAGAACCCTGGTCCAGATGCTAATCTGGTTGCCATTTTTTTCCACTCGCGCATTGTCGAAATAAAATACATCACCATTAGGTCGGGTGGAATATTCAACCCACTCTGCCATTAAATTACCCGAGAAGGTAAACAGAAATATCGGTAACAACAGTTTCATGTTCGGATCTCCAAAGAAAGGTTAACACCCGGGATTCGTGTCTTTCCCGTTTGCGTGGAGTGAAATTTCCTCTGAAATTGATAGTTGAATTGAAAAAACTTATTATGCGCCTGTGCCTGTTTATCACGTTTCAAAACGTGCACGCCACTAAAGATAAACCTTTCCTGTGATATTAACCTGTCTTTTTGCGAACAAGCGACTTTTAAAGCAATGAGTAAACTGCAGCGATCAGCAATTGTTGTTCTTTCATTGGCGTTAAGTGCCTGCGGTGGCACTGAAGAAACTTTGAATGTAGCAAATACCGGCATTGAGTCAGCAGCGGTTACAGGCGTCACCTTATCAGGAGGACCGGGCAACTACACCTTTCAGGTAACAGTCGAGAGTCCGGATACTGGTTGTACTCAGTACGCAGATTGGTGGGAAGTTGTTGGATCTGATGGCAGGCTCGTTTACAGAAGAATACTGGCTCACAGCCATGTAGATGAGCAACCGTTTACACGAAGCGGTGGTCCGGTGAATGTTGCACCATCTGAAGAAATTGCTGTGAGAGTACACATGAATAATAGTGGGTACAGCGAACAAGTGTTTAGCGGTAGTATTGAGCAGGGACTAATATCGGCTACTGTGGATGAATCTTTTTCTGCAGATTTAGCATCTATTGGCCCACTACCGGATAGTTGTGCTTTTTAATAGCTACTGTGTTTTTACCAATGGGCTGTATTGTATAGCAGACTGATCATCAATCGCGCGCCCCCAATATTTATTGTAGGGATGTATGGCCTGGGTATTTTCTCCCGTCTCGCTCAACAGTGGTCGCTCTTCATTGTGCCATTGGAACAAGCCACCGATAAGATTGTAAGACGCGGCAACGCCCTGTTGCTTTAGAACAGAATCAACGCGCTGTGCCAGATCTGACGAACGCCATCCAACCGAGCAATAGAACACAACGGTTTTGCCGTTCACGGTATCTTTGAACTCCCTGGCAAAAGTCTCTGGCGTGATGGATGGGTCAATCTGTAGCGCTCCTGCCAGGTGGCTAACAGCAAATTCATCTGTTTCACGCACATCGAAAACAACTATCTGTTCAGAATCGAGTGCGGCATAGTCGTCCGCCTCTATGTGTTCAACAGTCCTGAAACTGGCTTCTACAATATTTTGGAATTTTAAAAGATCTGGTTTATTCGCTGCAACAATGAACCAGACAACCACAACTCCGATTAATCCGGTTAAAAAGAACTTTCGGATCAATGTTAGTTTCATTTTGATTTTGTGCGTTGCCTGAAAAAATTGCGGTATCCGGTGGCAGAATCCACTAGAACTCAATCCGTTTTAATGCTCTAAAATGAATCAGTTTTATTGGTTAAAAACAAATGAGCGCATAGAAACTGATCCGAGATCGATACCGTCAGTAATAAAGTGAAGTTCATCACCGGGAGTGGAAGCTCCCGCAACCGTAATTGACGGAATGTAGTGATCGAGGGTTGGATGAGCCATTGTCAATAGCGCTTTATTTATATCTGTCAGTTGATTCATATTGCGATCTTCCATCGCATCGACAAAAACCTTATCGAATTCCAGTGCCCAGTCGTGTACTTTACCGTCAGGCCTCATCTGGCTTAAGTTATGAACTACATTTCCCGATCCCAGAATCAATACGCCATGATCTCGCAGGTCAGAAAGGTATTTACCAATAGACAGGTGCCAGTCAAGATCCTGTGACAGGTCTATGGACAGTTGAAACACTGGCACATCTGCATGTGGATACATGAATTTCAGTACTGTCCATGCACCATGATCGAGTCCCCAGGTATCATCAGTTTTAGCATCTATTTTTGAAAGTAGCTGCGCTACATTTTTAGCAAGAACCGGGTCACCCTGAGCGGGGTATTCCTGCTCAAACAGTTCCTGTGGAAAATTACCGAAATCATGGATGGTGCGCGGCATGCCAGAAATATCCACAAGCGTGGATCCGTTTGTCATCCAGTGAGCGGAGATAACAAGTATTGCCTGTGGTCGGGGTAAAGTTTCACCCAGTTGTATCCAACTATCGGTGTATGCGTTGTCTTTAATCGCATTCATTGGCGTTCCGTGGCCGATAAATACAACTGGCATACGATCTGATTTTTTCAGATCATCTTTTAGATGCTGTATTGCTGAATTTATAGACATAGTAAAGACAATAAAAATTCTGCTCTACGTTAACGGTTTCTGTGGTGAGCTGGCAGCATGACTTGCAGATTCCGCTTTAAGTGCCATGGCAAGAACCTGCACAACATGAAGCGCCTGACGGCTGCTGCCATCTGCAATCTGATGTCTGCAAGAGGTACCATCGGCAACTATAATCGTGTCATCAGTGGCGTTGCGAACAGCAGGCAACAGGTCGAGTTCTGCCATTTTTACAGAGACTTCCGCAGTGTCACGTGAGTAACCAAATGCGCCGGCCATGCCACAACAGCTCGACTCTATAACTTCGACCGAAAGATCCGGTATTAAGTTCAGAGTTTTCTGTACCGATGAAAATACCCCCAGCGCTTTTTGATGACAATGGCCATGGACGAGTGCTTTTTTGGCAGGCGCTGTAAGCTTCCAGGTTAATTGCGGTGCTTCCTGCAAAATGAATTCCTCTATGAGTAATGCACGTGATGCAACCGTATCACTTGCAGCACCTGGCAAAAGACTTTTGTATTCATCTCGCAGGGTTAGCAAACAGCTGGGCTCAAGCCCAATGACAGGAACGCCTTTTTCAGCCCAGGGCAGCAGCGCATCTATTGTGTTTTGCGCTTCTTTTTTGGCTTTTTCTATCATACCGGCTGCCAAATAAGTGCGACCGCAGCATAGATTTTTTTTACCCGCTGACACTATATTTACCCGGTAGTCCGCCGCCTCAAGTACCTGGCAGGCCGCCCTTAGATTTTCCGGTTCGAACCAGGTGTTAAAGGTGTCGGCAAGTAATACTACGTCCTGCCCGTCACCCTCTGTACGATAGTTATGATCAAAAGGATTCTTTGCCCAGATTGGCAACTCGCGGTGTGATGCAAATCCAGTGATCGCTTCAGTTAGTTTTGCAAGCCAAGGTTGCGAGTTTCGCAGATTAGCAAGGGAGCGGAATCTGGATGCCTGTGGAGCATACTTTGGGAGGTGTCCGATCAGCTTGTCATGTAACGAATATCCCTTAACCTCGGCTCGCGCCGCCTGTACTTCAAGTTTCATTTTTGCCATATCGACACCGGTTGGACACTCGCGTTTACATGCTTAGCAGGAGACACAGAGTTTCATTGTGTCGTGCATGTCATCTGAGGCCAGAGCGTCCGAACCGAGTTGATTGGATAGCGCGAGTCTTAAGGTGTTAGCTCTGCCACGGGTGGCATCTTTTTCATCTCTGGTTACCCGATAAGACGGACACATCACACCGCCTTTGATCTTTCGACAAGCGCCGTTGTTGTTGCACATCTCGATCGCACCCTGCAAACCACCGTTTTCGCCCGGCCATTCCGACCAGTCAAGTTTGGGTTTAATTTCAACCACTTTGTAGTCGGGCGGGTATCTGAACAGCGTGCGATCGTTCATCCGCGGCGGGTGGACAATTCTGCCCGGGTTGAACAGATTGTCGGGATCAAACAGTTTTTTAACCTG
>CAYLZS010000047.1:0-11245 GCA_964388065.1 uncultured Granulosicoccaceae bacterium | reverse complement strand
TACCCCGCAGCTTTCATTGCCTTTGTTCTTTGGAAATATTCAAACGGTGGTTTCGAACAGGCAATGACAGTAATGCTAATTGTCGGAACGCTGATCGGTACATTAAACCCGCAACAGCGAATTAAAATACCCGAGATGTCCGATGCAATGACACTCGGCGTTAAATACGCATTGGCTGTAGGTGCTGCTTCTGCGGCGGTGGGTATAGTTGTCGGAGTGATTAACACCACCGGTGTTGGTTTTCGTATTGGATTTATGGTGACCCAGGGAGCGGGAAACCTTGCCACTGATCTTTATGCAATGATCTCTTTGGGCAGCATTTCAGAGAGCTTGAACTTTTTTACAGTTGAAGATCTGCAGTTGTTTTTGTCTCTGGTATTTATTGCCATCGCCTGTATTTTGATGGGTGCTGGTATCCCAACCACAGCACTGTACATTATGTTGGTATCAGTAGCGCAACCCGCCCTGGCGCAGTTGGGTGTGCCACCTATCGCAAGCCATATGTTTGTTCTCTACTACGGCGTGGTATCGGAAATCACACCACCGGTATGTACCTCGGCTTATGCCGCTGCCGCTATTGCCAACTCCAATCCGTTTAGAACCGGCATATCGGCCTTCACCCTCGGTCTGGGTAAAGTGGTTGCACCAATGGCGTTTGTCTATGCGCCTGTGCTGTTGTTTGTATCTTCTACCGGTTTTGATTTTATAGAGTTCAGTTATACTGCTGCCAGTTGTATTGCCGGTGTAATCGCGTTGTCTGCAGCCGTTGTAGGTTATTGGCTCGCACCGATGGGTGTTTTCTCTCGACTGTTATTCGCAATGGGTGGAATTATTTTTATTGCACCTTCAATTAAAGCTGATGTAGTTGCCTTGCTGATTGTGGCACCTGCGGTAATTTATCAGCTGGTGGCTCGCAGGCGAATGCCATCTGTTGTCGTATAAGCATCGCTATGCAGCAATCAATTCTTCATGTTTCGCTGCTGGTTAAAGACTACAATGCAGCTATCGCGTTCTAT
This sequence comes from uncultured Granulosicoccaceae bacterium, assembly GCA_964388065.1. Lineage (GTDB taxonomy): Bacteria > Pseudomonadota > Gammaproteobacteria > Granulosicoccales > Granulosicoccaceae. Next base: position 10,229 of record CAYLZS010000047.1, on the reverse strand, counting down.
CTGGATAAACTGAACTTTGAGCTGGTAGAAGATACTCGCTTATCTGAAAAAAAGCGCTGGGTAGTGATTGCACCTCCCGGAAACAGCTCAATGTCGCTGGTACTTGCGAAAGCGCAAACGCCTGAGGAAATTAGCCAGGTAGGTATGCAGGCAGGTGGCAGGGTATTTCTTTTTTTGAGCACCGACAACTTTCAGCGTGACTATCAAAAGATGCGGGCAGTTGGTGTTGAATTTACCAGGGAACCCGAGACATTTGATTATGGAACAGTGGCAGTATTCGCAGATCTGTACGGCAACCAGTGGGACCTGCTCGAGCCTGCACCTGGTCATGCCATGTATTCGAGGCTGATGAACTGAAGTGGATGACTCTATTCTGATAGCACCGGTTGTGTATGAAGACTTCATGGAAAGCTACTGGGAGTCTCAACCACTGCATGTCAGTAGAAAAGATACTGGTCACTTCTCTCATCTGCTGTCCGTTGAAGGTATCAAAAGCTTTGTTGACGACAATGCGGTAATTTATCCCTCAGTACTGGTGGTGAACTCCAGATCAGCTATTCCGGTTGCTGATTACACTAATGATCAGCGAGAAGTTTATGCAGACAAATTGTTTCAGCAGCACGAGAACGGTGGCACCATTATAGTTAATGAGGTTCACAGAAAGTTCGCAGCGGTTAGTGAGTTGTGCGCGCAGGTTAACAAGGGCTATCAGCTTCGCTGTCAGGCGAATGCCTATTTGTCTCCACCCGGAAACCAGGGCTTTCACACCCACTATGATACGCACGATGTGTTTGTATTGCAGGTGGCAGGGCGAAAGACCTTTCGATTTTACCCGTCAGACATAGAGCTGCCTTTTACCGATGATACGTATCATCCCGATGGCGACAGTAGTGGCGACGCACTGGAGCACGTTGAGCTAAGTGCAGGAGACACGCTTTATATTCCGCGTGGTATGGTTCACGATGCGCTCGCCAGCGAGGGGGAGCCGTCGTTGCACATTACACTGGGGGTATTCCCATTTGTGGTTCGTGATTTGTTGCAGGGGATGATTCAGGTTGCAGCAGAGCGAGATGTGAAGCTAAGAACTTCAGTGGAGTTGGATACGGCAGGGGAGATGGCAGCTACCGTAAAGAAATTTTCTGAAGATGTTTTTAAAGAAGATGTCTACGCGGAGGCTGTTTCGCGACTTGCAGATGAAGTAGCGGTGGATTGTTATCAAGCGTCCTCCGAATTCGCTGTGACCAACATGACGGCGAGCTCGGTCGTTACAGTTAATCGCTCAGCGATACACAGTACCGAACATCGCGATGGTGTATTCAAGCTTCGTCTTGCGGGGCAGGTAATTCAATTTACCGAACCGATGAGTACTGCCATCGCGCAATTGCTGAGTGAAGAATCGGTGACAGTTGAATCACTTACCGGGCTGGACCCGGAGCAGCAGTTTGCGTTGTGTCATCAACTGGCAGAGGTCGGTGTTATCAGGCTCTGCTGAGACTTACTCTATATTTTCTTGACGGTGGAAAAGGGTTTTTGCTAGTTTGGCGGTATATCAACATGAGGAGCGGATTGTGAAAAAGCGAGATACCGTGGTTGTCAGTGACAAAAACGGACGACGGCAGTTCATCCGCGCCGGAGCGGCGTTCCTTCTTGCAGCCAGCACCAGCGCCAGCAGCCAGGAAGAAGAGGGCTTTCGCGGCGATTGTGACAGCCAGGGTGGCGTTACCTCGAAGAACCCTGAGGCCGCAGGATCAGACAACGACGCAGGTAACACTGCCGACCGACCCGGTTGCGGCAGAAAGAAACCGTTGTTGAGTGAGTACAAAAAAGAGGGTCACAAAAAAATCAAAGTGGGAAAAGTAATCGCCTGATACACAGGTAGTTTTCAGGGTAGATCAATGATCCGATAAAATGGTCGGGTCCGGTCTTCATCGCTTAGCTCACCTTTGCGCAAGTCAGTTGCCATGCACGACAACACATGGACTGGCAGGCCACCGATAGTACCCTCCACATTGCGATGTACATGCCCGCAGTAAATATTCTCAATATTGCCGTAGCGTGACAGCATGGCTTCAAATGCTTCGACATCCTGCCAGTTGTGAAACTGGTGAGGGTCTGGAATCTCTTCGACCATAAAAGGAGAGTGATGCATAAAAATTATGACTGGCCGGCTTGTATCCCACTCCAGCATTGACTAAAGATGTGCTAAACGCTGTTTGCACAGCTCTCCTTTACTGGTTGATTCGCGCACGGTATCAATCAATATCAGGCGTACCGGATATTGTTCAAGGCTGTATTGTATAAAACCGTCAGCAGTTGTCTGACTGTCTGCGATAGCTTGTGTCAGATAAGGATGATCTTGAAAGACATCGGCCAGAACACCGCGGAAATCTTTGTTTCCGGGAATAACGCAATACGGGGCGTTAAGTTTATTCAGGCTTTGACGTGCAGCACTATATTCATCTGCTGTACCGTTATGGGTAATGTCTCCCGTGTGTATGACCAGATCAGGAGTTTCAGCATTAACGGCTGCAATACAGTTATCAAGATCCTGTATACGCTGCCGAATATCGAGCGCTATGTGACTGTCTGAGATCTGGATAATGCGCATGTGATTCCGGTAAACGTAAAGGCCTGCAGAACTTCGTATCCAGGATGGCACCAGGCCTGCGGTACGGGTAAGGTGCGAAGTCTAACAGTCTGCTTTTGAAACCGGAAATATGACCGAAACGCCTACACTTGCCGAGCTAACCGAACAGCTGATCCAGTTTCGTGATGCCCGCGACTGGCGTCAGTTCCACTCATTAAAAGATCTTATTTTGTCACTAAACCTTGAAGCCTCGGAGTTGCTCGAGCTATCTCAATGGAAGCCGGAGGCCGACTTTGAAGCAGAGGCTGCAACCGAGCCAATGTTACAGCGGCTTAATGAAGAATGTGCCGATGTATTGCTTTATTTACTTCTGATTGCCGAGCGTACCGGTATCGATTTGCAAAAAGCGGCAGCAGATAAAATAAAAGCGAATGATCTTAAATACCCGGTGGAAAAGTCACACGGTAAGTCCACTAAATATACTCAGTTATGAACCGGCTCAACTACGGGCTTAGCTGCGGGCTTAATTTCGATAATGATCCATTAAAATCTGTGCAACTTCAGGTCGTGAGAATTCCTCAGGAGGTGCTTTGCCCTCACTTAACATTTCTCGTACCGCAGTGCCGGAGAGCAATACAAAGTCTTCCTTCGTATGATCGGGTGCTTCACGCATCATAACTACTTTGTTGAGTTTTTTAGAGTAGGCGGTATGGTCTGCTTTGAACAACTCAATTTCAAGTGCATCATCAGGCAATGTATCGAATACTTCCTGCGCTTCGAACGCACCGTAGTAGTCGCCGACGCCCGCGTGGTCTCTGCCGATTATAAAGTGCGTTGCTCCCATGTTCTGACGGAACACCGCATGCAGCAGTGCTTCACGCGGGCCGGCATACAGCATGTCAAAGCCATAGCCGTTGACCAGCGCTGAATTGGCTGGAAAATATAGTTCAATCATTTTTCTGATTGCGGCATCGCGTACGTCGGCCGGAATGTCACCAGGTTTTAACTTGCCCAACAACATGTGAATGACCAGTCCGTCTGCATTCAGTCGATCCATTGCCATATGACACAGCTCTTCATGAGCTCGATGCATCGGGTTACGTGTCTGGAATGCGACAATGCGTTTCCAGCCCAGCGCTGCTATTTCTTTGCGAATTTCTACCGCGGTGCGAAAGGTGTCGGGGAAGTCTTTTTCAAAGTAACTGTAGTTAAGTACCTGTATTGGACCTGAAATCAGTGTTGTGCCCTGTGCGACAAACTCTGCTACACCGGGATGCTCGCGATCAGTGGTGCCAAAGACTTGTTGTGTCAGTGTTTCGATCTCGGCATTGGTGAAGTTTTCGACCGCTTGTACCTGCTGCACCGCAAGGACCGCAGCACCATTAACATTCGGGTCTTTTAACGCAATGTGATCACCTGCTTTGACTGAGCCTGCGTCTGCAACCAGATTCAGTACCGGAGTTGGCCAGAAGAGTCCGTCAGTGGTTTTCATCGACTTGCCAATCGACAGCGCGTTGGTTTTGTTCATAAAGCCGTTGAGTGGCGTGAAGTAACCACCGCCCAGCATTACCGCGTTGCCAGCCGCTGAAGAACTGATGGTAATAGATGGCATTGACTCAGCGTCTTTTGCCAGCTGAGCACGAGCGTCTGCGTCTTCCACAAACAGGGGATTCAGCGACTCTGCGCCATGGGGTTTTATTAGGGCAGCCAATGAGTGTCTCCGGCAAATTGCTATTGCCGGAACAGTACAACATTTCAGCCTACGGTGACTACTATGTTGCCGATATATTGCTTGTCTATAAACGCCTGTTGGGCTGATTGCAGCTCTTGTAGTGGATAGGTGGCTGCCAGTACCGGTTTGACTTCGTCCTGTTCTATATATCTGATCAGGTCGGTAAATATGTGAGTTGGTATCACGGTGGAACCTGTAAAAGTAAGGTCACGCAGGTACAGGGTGCGCAGATCAAGATCAACAATTGGGCCAGCAATAGCACCGGAGCAGGTGTATCTGCCACCACGCTCGAGACAATCTATAAGTGCACCGAAGTTAGGACCACCAACAACATCAGCCACTACCGATACTGTCTCGTGTCGATTTATCTGTTGCAGTGACTGCTTAATATTTGCAGGGTTTCGTTCCAGCAGAGCATCAGCACCGAGCTTTTTGAGTTCAGCATGTTTTTCTTCTGCTGCAAGCCCAATAACGAAAGCGCCTCGTCGGCCAGCGAGCTGGATTAGCGCAGAGCCAACACCACCGGATGCACCGGTAACTAAAACGGTATCTCCTTTCACCACACTGGCTCGTGCGAGCATGCCTTCTGCAGTTGAATAGGAGCAGGAGAAAGTTGCAAGTTCGGCATCAGATAAACTGCTGTCAACGGCACCGACATTGCGGTAATCGACAGTTGTATACTCGGCATAACCTCCGTCGCATTCGGAACCAAAATAACCTGTGCCGTTTTTGTTCGAAGGGTCTGACCAGTCACGCAGCCAGTTATCGGTGATGACTCTCTTGCCTATAAGCGACTGATCGGCGTTGCTACCTGCGGCAACCACCGTGCCGCAAACATCGGCACCTTGTATACGCGGAAACGTAATGGGTGCACCACCCCAGGTGGGGTCGTTCTCGTCGACCGTGTTGTAGGCATCACCGGTGGTCGCTTCACTTACAGCTTTAGAGTACCAGCCGGAGCGTGTGTTGATGTCTGTGTTGTTCAGACCGCATGCGCCAACTTTTATAAGTACTTCATTTTCTTTCGGAGTCGGTGTTGGCCAGTCTTCATGATAGACCAGCTGATCAAGCCCTCCGTGGCCAGTCAATACGACCGCCCTCATGGTATTCGGTACATTCATTATTGGCTCAACCCCTGGCGATTTAATTTGGGTAAATTGATTTGGGAGAATGGTTCTGGTCGATTGGTTTGTCGACTCCCAGTATATCGAGAGGTATCCACGGAGATTTTCCTGAAGCGACAAATGGCTTGTGGATCCGGAATACATTTGAGAGTACTGCCTTGCAAACAGAGATCCTTATTTGGAGGCGTATTCTGCACGCATGGCTGCAGCCGATGACTTTGATGCTTTTGAAAGTGCCATCGATGAAAATACCCGCGCAATCTTCTGTGAATCGATAGGGAATCCTGCGGGAAATATTGTCGATATCGAGCGCCTCGCAGCAATTGCAAAAGCTAACGGCGTTCCATTAATTGTCGATAATACAGTGGCAACGCCGTATCTGTGCAAACCAATCGAAATGGGTGCTTCTATTGTTATTCACTCGTTAACAAAATATATCTGTGGTCACGGTACCGCGATTGGTGGTGCCATTATAGATTCCGGCTCGTTTGACTGGGCTGCCAACAAACATCGCTTCCCCATGCTGTGTGAGCCGGATCCGTCTTATCATGGTGTGGTATACACTGAAGCGCTTGGTCCTGCTGCCTACATTGGGCGGTGCAGGGTAGTGCCACTGAGAAATACAGGCGCTGCAATATCACCTCAAAATGCATTTTTAATATTACAGGGACTTGAAACGCTGGGTCTTCGCATGGATCGTCATTGTGAAAACGCAGAGCTTCTTGCGGCTTACCTGCAAAAGCATAACAAGGTCGACTGGGTAAACTACGCCACCCTGGCAGATAACGCGTACAACGCTGCCTGTAAGAAAATAACCGGTGGCAAAGCATCGGGAATTTTAAGTTTTGGTATCAAAGGTGGCAGAGAGGGTGGTACTCAGTTTATCGATGCGCTGCAGATGATTTTACGACTGGTGAATATTGGTGATGCCAAGTCTCTTGCCTGTCATCCTGCTACCACAACTCACCGTCAGTTAAACGATGAAGAACTCGCAAGTGCGGGCGTAAGTGCTGATCTGGTTCGAATATCGGTTGGAATAGAAAATATTGACGATATTATTGCCGATGTCAGCCAGGCGCTTGATCAGGTATCCGGCTAATTGCAAGGTGTGAAACTTTAAGTTCTCTTAAGACTCTCCCGAGGGAGAGTCTGTGGCGTACTGCAGGTTGTTTGGATCGCGGAAGTACAACATGAGGTTGCTCGGTCTTATTGAGTTTGTGATCGAGTAGCGGTGTATCAGCGCACAACGAACCCGTGTAGCCTGTGGCGGTACCTAACCATTGTCAGTCATTTTATAGGCCACAATAACCGGTGGGTTATTAAAACCAGATGGATTGGCCCTGAGCACCGATATATACAGAATGCCGGTTTTTTCATCAAATGATGCACCACCGATTTCATTGATGTACTCGGTAGTTTGGAATGGCAAGGCAAACTCACCAGACTCATAGGGCAAAATCTCGTGGGGCCAGATTTTTCCTCTCTGAACGCGAGCCCAGTCTTCCATATCCCACAACCAGTAATAGTTGTAGAAATCTGTCAGTGAATTGGGGCAATGCCCGGGGCATTCAAAACCGTCTTCAAGCGTATTTTTATAACTCACACCTGATTCGTGGCCACCAGACCAGCCAAGCGTCATGTAGGTTCGCGTACCAGGTACAATAAAGCCGTATCTGGTGTGAGATATATGTGTCCAAAGCGAGTTGCTGCGAGATTTGTTCGACAGGTCGCGATGAAGTGGGTCATTGAGGGAAAAGCCCTGTAGCTCGGTGGCTGCGATTTTTTTGGATGTATCGCTTTGCAAATTAGAAGTTAAATCTACCGCAAACGCAGAAGGACCGGCACTGTGTCTGCCTATAATCGGATCACCGCTGGCGTTACCGGATATATAACCTGCACCGAGCTGCTCTCGCCACTCGGGAGGAATTTTACTAAGCCAGCCAGATGCCCTGGCAGAACCTTGCATGCGATGCAAAGCAGATACGGCAGATCCGCTTAAATTACTGGCGTCATTCAGTACAAAAGTGGTTGTAGAGTTATCAGCTGGTGCGTCGTAAAACTCAATGGCGTTCACCACTAACGATCCGTCAACCACTTCCAAACCCGTTATCTGATCAAGATCTTCGGAATTTCCACTCGCAACACGGTTCAACACCGATGAAAACTGCTGAACCGGAGCACCGGCCGACTTCAGGGAGTTTATGTCAAAACTTGCAGTTAATTCAGGGATCAAAAATTCTGCAATCGCGTCATCATGTGTATGACCTACAATAAAGAGTGAACCATCATTAACCTCCATGACACCCTGCGCGTAGTTTAGGCTTGAGTCGCCAAAGTTGTCAGATGGCAAAGTAAACGCACCTGCATAGCTAAGCTCACTGAAGGACATGAGTCTGGGGCTGTTGGCTGGGGCGTTAGACGTGCTGGTAATGCAGGCGGTAAGCAATAACAGAACTGCCGTGCTGGCAAGACTTTTTCCTGTACCTCGTGGTGGTTTGTTTGAGGCTAATTTATTTAGTGTTTTCAATTTATTACTTCACCAAACATTAACGTGCGGAGGTTTGCAGCGACAGATGCGCGACAGAAGATTTCTATCTGTTTTTTAAGGGTAACAGTTAATGTCGCGCGAGAGTAATTTAACAAGCGAAAAAAATATAGCTGCCTGTGGTCCTTGCCAGCGCGATGAGAAAAGAAAATGCCTTTTGTGTTCGTCCTCAGTAGTGCTGCGAAGTTATTGCCAAAAACTAACTATGTTATAGACAAATTATATTCTGGCATAAGTGATCGTATCTTCTCGATCGCATTCCAATATTGCCAGGATTGATCTGGTGAGTACTGCCTTTATCTCAACGCTACACTAAAAAATATCGTCGACAACCTTTTCCAGCGAAGCCACAGTGCGTTCAACGTTCTTCAGTTTGTCGAGCCCAAACAGTCCGAGTCGGAAGGTTGAAAAATCTTCGCCTTCGTCACACTGCAACGGAACACCTGCTGCGATCTGCATACCGCGTTCGGCAAAGACTTTACCATTTTTAATATCTGGTGAGTCTGCGTAGCAGACAACTACACCAGGTGCTTCGAACCCGTCTGCGGCAACACTGACTAAGCCTTTCTGTTTGAGTAGTGCACGCACTTCGTCACCAAGCTGTTGCTGATTTTGCTTTGTCTTGTCCAGACCGAACTCAAACGTCTCTTTCATAACATCGCGAAACACTCGCAGGCTTTCGGTAGGCATAGTGGCGTGGTAGGCATGAGCGCCATTCTCATAGGCTTCCATAATCTGTAACCACTGCTTCAGGTTGCAGGCGAAGCTGTCGCTCTCGGTATTGTCTATCGCCTCGCGTGCGCGCTTGCTTAGCATGACCAGGCCAGCGCAAGGCGGGCCACTCCAGCCTTTTTGTGGTGCGCTTATTAGTATGTCTACACCGGTTTTTTCCATATCTACCCAGATGGTGACTGAGGCGATGCAGTCAAGTACCATTAAGCCGCCAACTGAATGGACCGCATCTGCGAGCTGGCTGATGTATTCATCTGGCAGAATTAACCCGGCTGAAGTTTCAACGTGCGGTGCGAAGACAATTTCTGCTTTTTTATCTTTGATAGTTTTAACGGCAGTTTCTATCGCTGCAGGGGAGAACTGAGCGTTTTGATTGCTGGTATCTCTGGTGGCTTTTAAGACGGTCGTGTTCGATGGCAAGCCACCGCGTTCCAGAATTTGTGACCAGCGAAAGCTGAACCAGCCATTGCGAGTGACCAGGCATTCTTTGTCTTTGGCGAACTGGCGTGCAACGGCTTCCATACCGAACGTTCCACTACCCGGTACAATAACAACCGAGTGGGCTTTGTAGGTTTCTTTGAGCATCGAAGACAGATCGCACATCACTGTCTGGAAGGACTGCGACATATGATTGAGCGCGCGGTCGGTGTAGACAACCGAGTACTCCAGCAAGCCATCGGGATCTACAGTGTCGAGCAGGGCAGGCATTTAAAGCTCCGCAAATAGTTAGGGGGATAGCTTTAATTGTACCCGAGTCGAGCTGAGTGTAAGTTGGTTTTCGGGGGGATTTTGGCGGCAGAAGCAGCCGATACTGCGAGCGGGAGTTCTGATCGATTGCCGGTACGTGATGGTACCGGCGTTTTATTGGGGGTTGGGATTATTGCGTTGTTTCTACCACCAGAGCTCTGTTTTCGGGTAGAACTGTGACCAGGCAAACCAGAACGCCTGGTGGCTGCCAAGGTCTTTGCCGTTTGTATCGACGGCCCTGATGCCACCGCTGTCAAGCACCAGCTCAACACCCTGGTGGGAGATTTTCTCTCCATTGTTCAGTGCCAGAAATGCTTTGCTTCTCTGGAACGCGATCGGGATGCCAGCGTTATTGATGACACCGACAATGTCTTCCTGAACTGCAAGTCGCGGGTCAACGTCACCTACCGGGAAGATCGGGCCATTGGCGTCGCGGCCGTTGCGGAAGTCAAAGTCACGCCCGAGCGCCAGTTCTTCTTTAAGAACCGTAGTTTCCGGATGTTCTTTTTTCCAGGTGCCCCAGTCTGTTGTGACAACACTTGCCTGCTTGAGCTTCACGCCTTGCTTGGCGAGTGGGCCAGTGACCGCGTTACCGCGGAAAGTATCGAACACTGAATAGGTGTTGAGGTCGTACATCACTTTGTTTGATCGGATAAGCAAGCCTGATGTACGCAGTACCGGGCGATCAACTCCCTCTGGTACTTCATCGGTGAAGTATGCCTGAGCTGCTCCACACAGAGTACAGTAGGGAATGCCGAGATG
>CAYLZS010000046.1:0-5256 GCA_964388065.1 uncultured Granulosicoccaceae bacterium | reverse complement strand
GGCTCGACGTATGACCCCATCGTTGATAAAAAGATAGGCCTGCGTTTTTCCGCCTTGCCCTGACGACTCTGGCTGTGAAAAGTTTTTTACCGAACTTTCCGCACGCCCCACTAGTTCCCTAACGGCGTAGCGCAATACCTTTGCAATTAGCGTAGTAAGTGACGGTGGCAGGCCAGTCTGAAAAAACACCGATAACACCAACGTCTGTAGCTAACACGTCCAGTAAATTAAATACGTCGCCGTCGTTGTTGGTTAGCTCTTGAATTGACTGGTAGTACCAGCCGCCGCCATCGTCCAGTGGTCCGGAGCGTTCGAGCGTCCAGGTTATCAACTGCAATCCTGCTTCTGTTGCCGCTTTAGCGTAGATTGAAGGTACCATTTGACCGTGTTTGTTATCTACCAGCATCCATGTGGGCGGGGCGAGTACTCTGATACCCGAGTCCGTAAGTTCCTGCATACCGGGTTCATAGGTTGTCGGATCAGTGTGATCAAAGCTATCGGTGTTATAGCGGCCGTCAAGATAGACTGATTGCCTGCCAAACTCCGGTTCGTTTTTTATCCAGTATTTCACATCTTCTATTTTGAATGACTGTGCCCACACATGTTCCGGTGGTACACCCGCAGCTTTGTATTCATTGATCATTTTCTGCGCGTAGTCGTGCTGAGTAAAATCTCCTTCATAGGGCATATCTACCATCGGAGATTTTAGTTCTGGCGTCATTCGAGCACCGAGGGATTTAAATAACGAAATACTGTCGGCGTGTGTCAATAGCGTTCCGTTGTTTGCATATAAATCCGTCCGCCAATTAGTTGTGCCGTTGAGATAATCATCTACAGATTTAGCGCTGCTGTTGGCAGCATCCATTTTACCCGTTAATTGCTTAAACTCGGCTACTGTGATGTCCGATGTACAACATTGTGCTGATGCTTTGGTTTTTAGTGTGCCTTCGTTGTCGAAGGTTGCAGGCGTAAAAGGTACCGAACATTTCTGAGCAAGCTCGGGTATGGCAAGAATATTAGTGGTGGTATGCAAGTCACATTGTGAATGACGGCACACCAGTTCGCGGTCTTTAGTAAAAGTGACATCGCACTCAAGTATGCCGGCTCCCATACGAGCAGCGGCTTCATATGATTCTTTGGTATGTTCCGGGAATTGCAATGGCGCACCACGGTGGCCGATTGAAAAGTCACTACGAACGTAGGGACCACCACTACATTGCGCCAATGTCTCACGCAATGCACCTTTGTCCATGTCGTTTAACAGGTAAAACGGGCGTGGTCCAAGCTCTGCAGAAAAACTGACAGATGTAATGCCAATAGCTGTGATCGTTAAAACCAGGAGAAACTTTGAAATTTGCATAGTTCCTTTCTTATGTTAGTACCTGACAAAATTAAATATTATTTGTTGTAGCCAGGTGGCATTCGCACCGGTGTGTTGGAATATTGTCTTATTATTCCATACAGGAACACAATGAAAATTAGTACGATAGCTATTTCATATAGTTAGTTGATGGAATGAATATTACCGTTTTAATTCCGATATTTATAGTTTGAATGATGATATTTGATCATTGCATTATCAGAATAGAGATTTATCGACGTTGTTTTCCCACCTAATTCATATCGCAATGGAATCGTTTTATTTTGTAGCTTGTAATTTTCGAATAGTTGTTCTCATGGAACGATCGGTGCACTCGCAAGCTGATCTTCGCGAGCAGCTTCAAATGCTGGTGGACTGCTGTGGCCAATATAAGAACGTTAAAAAAGTATGTTCCCGGAATATTCTTCTCTTAATCTTTTACTGCTGGTAACGCTTTGGTTGGTGCTGCCAGTGTTGTCGTCGGTAAACAGAATCTGCCGTACCGTGGTTTTGTTGCCAATGATCGCTATACAGTTATGGTATGTAAACTGGAGAATTACAGAGACAGTTGAAGTATTCGAATTTAGCGCTGCAATCATCTGGCAGTATATGTTTCTTGTTACTGAAATGATTGTCATCGTGTACAGCATCTGGCAGTGCATTACGTTAATTCGGTTTACCAATCGATCTGGTCAGTGCGACTTGCTGGTAGCGAAAAATTCTACAGGTAGCAGGGCTTCGGCAGATATTTTTATTCCAACCTATTCTGAATCGAAGGCAATTCTGGAGGCCACAATCAAAGCTGCCAAAGAAGATCAACACAGCAATGTTACTATCTGGATCTGTGATGATAGTGACAGGGCATGGCTCCGGGAGCTGTGTCTGGCTGAGGGAGTGCGATACCTGAACCGTCCAACCACTCAACCTCTCAGAACCAAGGCCGCGAACTTAAACTGGGCGATTCCGCATGGCAAAGCCGAGTACGTTTTGTGTCTGGATGCAGATTTCCAGCTGGCACCGATGTTCACTACAAGGCTAACGAGTTTTTTTGATGACCTCTCGGTCGCTCTGGTACAGGCACCTCAGCATTTTCGCAATCCGGATCCGATACAGAGGAACCTTGCTGGTGGTAGTGCATGGACAGAGGAGCAGCGCTTCTTTTTTGATATCAGCCTTCCATCCCGTGACGCCTGGGGCAATGCATTGTGTGTAGGTAGTTGTTGGGCGGCGAGGCGCAGTGTTATTGATGAGCTGGGTGGATTTCCGGTTAACTCGATAGTTGAAGATGTCTATCTTGGTTATCGTGTGAAGTCACTGGGGTACAAAACGCTATACCTCAATGAAAATCTTGCCACAGGACTCGCTGCAGAAGATACGCCATCTTACATAGTGCAGAGATCCCGCTGGTGCCTGGGCGCTATAGCGTTGCTGAGTGACCCGCATGGCCCTATCCGGGGTCGCGGTCTTACCTTGATTGACCGATTATTCTATTTTGAAATTTCGTATTACTGGCTGACCCATCTCCATATGTTGATGCTGCTGCTGGCGCCAATATTATTTGGGCTCTTTGGGTATAACGTTTTTAATTGCACTATTGAAGAGTTATTCACTATCCTGATACCGAAGAATATACTACTGGCTGCGGTGTTTTATTGGATTAGCGACGGGCGTTGTATGCCAATAGTCACGCCGATACAAAAAACAGTTGCAATATTTCAGGTGTCATCGGCGATTTTTAGAGGCGTGTTTTTTCCTAAAAATATGAAATTCGAAGTAACCAGAAAAGATATTAGCCATAGCGACCGTACATTTCATTGGAGATTGGCAGCACCGTTTATTTTTATCGGTATTGCCATATCACTGGCAATTTTTAAAACGCTGTCGCAAAACTACAGTGAATTCTATTGGTCCGACTACAGCGCTTACAATGCACTGCTAAGCGCCTATGCCATGGTTACCGTATTTCTCTGTTGTCTGGTATGTGTCGACAAACCGATAAATGAAATTAACAAAAAATCAGAAGTTTCTCTAACCGGCAGTTGGTTGAGAACATCGGTCGTTCTGTTTAGAAGAATATTTACCTGAGTTTTAACTATGAGTATTCTTCAGGTAAAAGAAATAAACTTTAAGATCCGGTTTATGAAGTTGCAGTTTAGTGAATAATGAATTGCACAAGAAAAAGAATGTGAGTGGTAGTTCGCGCTTCGAATCGCTGAGTAAATCAGTAAAGTCGGCAGGTGCCAGCTTGTTTTCGCAACATCTTGATGTCGTGCTGCGTTTTGTCAGAGCATCGGTCGGGGCCATTATATTGATAACTATCGTTTCTTCCATTCTTATTCCACAGGTACTACCAGTTAGTGGCAACAGTTTTATAAACGCAAAACTTGAGTGGATACGAACACCAATAGACGGTGATTTGTCTTTTGGAGATTTAAAAATTGGAGATGTAGTAACCAGAGGAACAGTGCTGGGTACTGTAACTAATGAAAGAGCTGATGATTATTTTTTAAATCAGCTAAAGGCTGAAAAATCCGGTATTGAATCATCTTTGTTTGCTCTTGAGAGGCGAAGAGTGCTTCTAATAGACAGGAGTGATGTGCTCAAAAGTAAAGTAAATGATTCTCTGTCAAATATTAAAGAGACAACCAATCTGCGTCTCTCCATGCTAAAAAATAATCTCGCTCGATCCATGGAAGAGAAATTGGCTATCCGAGAACTAATACGACGCTATGAGAAAGCAAACAAAGACTACCCGGGTGAGGAGTCTTTTGCCGTTGTTAGTCAGGCAGCACTACAAAAACTACTAAAAGATGAACAATCGCTTCAGGCGGCAATCGATCATTATAAAACGGAATTCGAATTACTCAACACCAACCTGGAATCGGTACTAACCAGTAGCTATGTGAGTGAAAGCACGCCGGTCGAGCAGCGGCAACTGCTTGATATTGAGCGACAATTAATGAATATAGAATCTGAGATTGAAGTTCTGACACAAAAAAACAAAAAATTGTCGTCACGAGTGAGTTTTCGTGAAACAGAATTGAGTAAGAACAATCACTACGATTTAGTAGCAGGTGTATCAGGAACAATATGGGATATAGGTTTTCCAGATGGATCCTATGTTAGTCATGGTGATTCGTTAGTTGCGATAGCGGATACTGCAACACTGGGCGTGGAAGGTAATTTTCACCAACGGTATCTCGATAATGTTGAGGTGGGTGATTCGGTAACGGTTAATTTAATGGGGTCCAGTGAAACACTCAACGGTACAGTTTCAGAGGTGAAAATAAGAGATCAAATAAAATCCGCTGATTTGAGTGCTATAAATCTGGACAGTCCTGCAGCGAATGAATTCAATGTCGTGGTTGGCATTGATGATAAACACGGCCGTGAATTGTATATCGGGCAACGCGCCAAGGTAATTATAAGCAAATCATCTTCAAGTATTATTCCGTCGATCCTGTTGTTTTTTGACTAATTAGTGCCCATTCAGAAACAGCGCCACTGCGGTCGGCTCACGCGACGCGAACTTTCTCTGACTACATATAGCTACTTAATGAATAACTATGCGCCCACAAGAATATTGCATCAGAGTGTGTATTAGTATTCCGTGTGTGTTGTGCCGTATAGAGTTGCTCTGGAATAATGATAACTTCGCAGCACAGGAGTTTAAATTCAGCTGCGATGGCCGCTTCAGCTACAGCTTAATCCTTCTGGATTGAATGTAGTAATGAACGCTTGTTCGCCCTTTGCGCTGAACTTGATAATTCTGCTGTCGGGGTTTCGTTTCACCCATTTTAAATTCTCAAAACGTGTCAGGAGTGCTCTTCCCAGACTGCCGGCAAGGTGTGAACGACGCTCGCTCCAGTCCAGACACTCCCGGCATAGTGGTGATC
>CAYLZS010000045.1:0-5239 GCA_964388065.1 uncultured Granulosicoccaceae bacterium | reverse complement strand
TAACAAACTTTTCACAGCCAGAGTCGTCAGGGCAAGGCGGAAAAACGCAGGCATATAGGTCATACGTCGAGTTTTTCCAACGCGGCCATGGCGGCTCTGGCGAAGAAAAGTGTTATCGAACTTTCCGCACGCCCCACTAGTGCACTGGAACGAAGATCCTCTTGAAATGTTATTGTCTTTCTAAAACAAAAAAGGCGACCAGTTCAAATAACTAATCGCCCCTGCATCAACATCAAACCTTCCAGGATCAAACCCTCTGGCTGGAAACTGCCGATTAGCTATGCAGCAGACGCCTGATAAATAGACTCAATACCTTTATCAAGGTGTGAGTTAAACTCGGCATCAGACATCTGATCAACCAGCCCCTCAACCAGTGCACGAGAGAAGCTCGCAACCATCTTCGGGTTCTGCGCCAGGCGGCGGTTCGCTTCATCTCGCGGATAGCCACCGGAAAGCGCAACTACCTTGACCATATTTTTATGATCAATACATGGTCTGTAGTGCTTTGCAGTTTCTGGCAATGTCAGTTTGAACATCACCTGCTCGTCAGACAAACCATCCAGTCCGGCCATCAGGTGCTTTAAAATTATATCTTCGGCTTTTTGCTTGTCAGGGCAGTTAATATCAACTTCCGGCTCAAGAATTGGCACCAGACCTTTGGCAACAATCTGCATACCTACTTCAAACTGCTGATCAACAATTTTTTTGATACCGTCTTCATTCGCCTGCTTGATAACAGAGCGCATTTTGGTACCGAACACACCTTTGCCTTTGGCCTGATCCAAAAGATCACCAAGGCCTGGCATTGCCTTCATTAGCTGTACACCACTGGCTTCATCTTCCAGACCTTTGTCTACCTTGAGAAAAGGCACAACATTCTTTTCACTCCAAAGAAAGTCTGCAGAGCCTTTGCCAACAATCTCTTTATTCATAGTCCCTTCAAACAGAATAGCGCCAATAATACGCTTCCCGCTGAATGCGTCTGCTGTGACAATACGGCTTCGCATCTGGTGAACCAGATCGAACATTTCGTCGTCATTGCTCCACTTGTCTTCGGTTACACCATACTGACCCAATGCTTTTGGCGTGCTGCCACCACTTTGGTCCAGAGCTGCAATAAAACCCGATTCTTCACGGACTTTTTTTAATTGCTGTTCAAAATCACTCATAATCGTCCTCTTACACAATATGTTGTAACGCTGCCTTCAAAGTATTTGCCGCCAATTGGTGAATCTGTGGCGGATAGATTAATTCCTAATGCTTCACTCTTACTGCTCTTCTGTCCAGTCACCGACTCGAACAATCTTCATAGAATTAGTACCACTGGCAACACCGAACATATCGCCCTTGGTAATGATAACCAGGTCTCCGTCTTCCACATTGCCATCGTCCACCAGCTTCTTAACCACAGTCTGGTTGGCCTCGTAAGAAGATGTCAGCTGGCGACCTATGCGAATGGGATAGACTCCACGGTAAAGAGTCACACGGGTAAGCGTGTCATCATTTAATGTAACTGCATAGATAGGTATGCCAGAGCTGATGCGTGACATCCACAAAGCCGTTGAGCCGGTTTCGGTTAGTGCGCCAATGGCCTTAACATTGAGGTGATTGGCAGCATACATGGCAGACATAGCAACTGATTCATCGATACGATCAAACTTCAGATGTAGTCGATGCTGCGACTCCATCGCTTTGCGTTGTTTTTCGGCATGCTCACAGATACGGCTCATTGAGGTCACGGCATTAGCCGGAAACTGACCAACCGCGGACTCCGCAGAAAGCATCACGGCATCTGTTCCATCGAGCACTGCGTTGGCAACATCAAAAACTTCTGCACGAGTGGGTATCGGGCTGCTGACCATAGACTCCATCATCTGCGTTGCAGTAATGACTACCTTGTTGGCAGTACGTGCCTTGTTAATCAGATCTTTCTGTACCGCTGGCAGCTCCGGATCACCAATTTCCACACCAAGATCACCGCGCGCGACCATAATAGAATCTGTTTCTTCGAGAATTTCATCTATTTGTTCAACCGCTTCAGCCCGCTCGATCTTGGCTACTATGCCTGCATTGCTGCCGGCCTCGTCGAGAAGTTTTCTGGCGTGCCTTATGTCCTCGCCGTCACGCGGGAAAGAGACACCGAGATAGTCAATGTTAAGCTTCACTGCCAGTTTGAGGTCTTCAATATCTTTTTCGGTTATTGCCGGCGCAGACAGTCCGCCACCACGAAGATTGATACCTTTTCGGTTTGACAGCTTACCGCCGACCACCACTTTGGTATGAATTTTAGTGCCGTCAATTTCAGTTGCCTTAAGAACAATCCGACCATCATCGAGAACCAGCACACTGCCCGCGCTAATATCTTTTGGCAGATTTTTATAGGTACAACCAACAACACTTTCGGTGCCGGCATTTTCATCGTAGTCAACATCGAGTGTAAAAACGTTGCCCTCGGTGAGCTCCACCGAATCATTAGTGAAATTTGAAACACGAATTTTCGGTCCCTGCAGATCACCAAGAATACCAACAATGCGACCTTCTTCCTCGGCAATCTTGCGAACTGAATTCACACGCTTGGTGTGATCCTCGGCGGCACCATGCGAGAAGTTCACACGCACCACGTTAACACCCGCCAGAATAAGATCACGAAGCGTGTCTTCGTTATCTGTTGCGGGCCCAAGGGTTGCTACTATTTTTGTTCTGCGCATTGCTTCTCAGGAAGTCATTTGTGACTGTAAAATAAGGGGAAATTAATCGTTACTACGTCTTTGTAACACATCCACTGCGGGAAGCACTTTACCTTCCAGAAATTCCAGAAACGCCCCACCACCAGTTGAAATATAGCTAATTTTATCAGTCAGGCCGAACTGATCGACTGCTGCCAGAGTATCACCACCGCCTGCGATCGAGAAAGCATCAGAATCTGCAATCGCCTGACCGACAACACGGGTACCATCTGCAAACTGTGCAAACTCAAATACACCAACCGGCCCATTCCAGACTATAGTGCCGGCATTCTTCAGCACTTCAGCATATTGTCTGGCCGTGTCTGGACCAACATCAAAAATCATTGCATCGCCTTCCACCTTATCTACAGCACAGGTTGTTGCAGGGGTTGACTCTGAAAACTCCGCTCCACAAACTACATCGACCGGAACAGGTATATTGCCGCCTGCAGTTTTTGCAGATGCCATTAGCCTTTTGGCCTCATCGACTAAATCTGCTTCGTATAAAGAGTTACCAACATTGTGCCCTTCTGCTGCAATAAAGGTATTGGCGATACCCCCGCCCACTATCAACTGATCGACAACACCTGACAAAGATTCAAGTACCGTCAGTTTAGTTGACACTTTTGAACCTCCTACCACAGCGACCATTGGTCTGGCAGGATTATCAAGAGCACGCCCAAGCGCATTTAATTCACCTTCAAGCAGTGGCCCTGCACAGGCAACAGTTGCATGCTCTGCCACACCATGAGTAGATGCCTGTGCACGGTGCGCTGTACCAAACGCATCCATCACAAACACATCACACAAAGATGCATATCGCTTGGCGAGTGTCACATCGTCTGCTTTTTCACCCGTGTTAAAGCGAACGTTTTCAAGTAATGCAACAGAACCTGCAGCGACATTCGGTGCGTTATCAAGGTAGCCTTTTATCAACTCGACTGGCTGATCCAGAAGTTTACTCAAATGATTCGCGACAGGCTGCAGTGAAAACTGCTCCTCCGGTTGTCCTTCAGTTGGTCTGCCAAGGTGCGACATCACCATTACTGATGCACCCTTTGAAAGTGCAAGCTTAATGGTTGGCAGGGATGCAACAATTCTGAGATCAGAGGTTACCGCACCATCTTTGACCGGCACATTCAGATCCGCTCGTATCAGAACGCGTTGACCTTTAACATCGAGAGCATTGAGGGTTTTCATAGGACCGTCAGATTTTCAACCTGGTCGCTTAGTATAGTAGACCGTGCCGGATAAACCGCCCGCTAAGGGCGGCTGAACCGGAGCGAGATTACCGAAGCAAAATTAATTGTGCAGCCTTGTTATTTCGCTTTCATCAGTGCGACAGTGGTATCGAGCATGCGGTTGGAAAAACCCCATTCGTTATCATACCAGGAGCAGCACTTAACCAGCGTTCCACCGCTAACCCGAGTCATTCCCGAATCAAAGCTTGATGATGTACTGATGTGGTTGTAGTCAGCAGATACCAGTGGCTCATCGCTGTACGCGAGAACTTTGCCGTCGGCTGCCGATTTCATGATGTCATTCACTTCTTCAACGCTGGTGTCACGCGATGCAATAAAAGACAGATCTACCAGAGACACATTAATGGTTGGCACACGAACCGAGAAACCGTCAAGCTTGCCGTTTAGTTCCGGAAGCACCAGTCCAACTGCCTTGGCAGCCCCGGTACTGGTAGGAATCATTGACATAGTGGCAGAGCGTGCGCGACGAAGATCAGAGTGGTAGACGTCTGTCAGAACCTGATCATTGGTATAGGCATGTATCGTGGTCATCAAACCACTTAGCAAACCAATCTTTTCGTGCAGTGGCTTTACCATTGGTGCCAGACAATTTGTGGTACAGCTGGCGTTTGAAATAACAGTGTGTGACGACTTCAGGGTATCTTCATTGACGCCATACACAATCGTGGCATCAACATCCGCACCGCCGGGTGCAGATATAATCACCTTTTTGGCACCACCTTTGATATGAGCACTGGCTTTCTCTTTGGAAGCAAAGAAACCGGTACATTCCAACACAACATCTACATCCAGATCACCCCACGGTAACTTAGATGGATCGCGTTCGGCAAACACCTTGATGCTGTCACCGTTAACAATCATAGTTTCGCCATCAACTTTCACTTCACCCGGAAAGCGACCATGGGCAGTGTCGTACTTGGTCAGGTGCGCATTGGTTTCAGCGTTACCGAGGTCGTTAATCGCAACAACATCAAATTCCTCGTTACGGTTTGCCTCAAAAAGTGCCCTCAATATGTTACGCCCGATACGCCCGTAACCATTAATCGCTATCTTGATCGCCATTCAACTTACTCCGAAGTTTTGTTTAAAGTTGTGTTAGTTAAATAATTTCTTTGACACGGTTTACAACATTTTCAACGTTAAATCCAAAATGCTCAAATACCTGATCTGCAGGGCCAGACTCACCAAAGGTGTCGAGACAAACCATGGCACTGCGACTACCAGCATATTTGTACCAGCCACCGGATACTC
>CAYLZS010000044.1:0-1919 GCA_964388065.1 uncultured Granulosicoccaceae bacterium | reverse complement strand
CCAATAGTCCTACGACTGAGGAGAATCTGACTAGGCAATCTTCGAGAGTGGATTCCAACTCTGATTCAAGCGGGTCTGATTCTAACCGAAAATCAAACTTTGATCCCAAATCGAATAGTGCGACTGGTGAATTACCTTTATCGACTCTGGCGTACTCTGGCCCCGGCTCGAGTATGGGTGCAGGTGGCGCTGGGGCGATGACACCTGATGAGATTCTAAGTGATTATCAAGTAGTCGAAGATACCGTGACACTCTGGGCGCCCAAGTTGGGACCATTTACTTCCTTCGGTGTACCGACCGTGCAGCCGATCCCGCTTACGCAAAGTGAAGCTGGCTTGTTGGATAATCTAGGAAGCCGTGAAAGCTTACTGGGTTTGCAGGAGTTCCAGAGTATTCGCGATGACGTTTTTGCGGAAGCGGATGTTGTTTTCCCGCAAGTGGATGATTCGGGTGCGCCGGTTGCGGGTGGAGAAGATGGACACAACGACGCATTTCGTCATGCTCTTTGGAATGCTCGGATGACTGCTTCGTTTGGTGAGGATTTCGCAGCATCCTTTGCGACGGCTCATGAAGGATTTCCTGGCAATCCTGCAGATCGGGAAGCGATGGACTTATATAACAACGAGCTAGGTCGACGCATAGCTGTTGATAATCCAGGCGCATCGGATGCCGAATTGTCCTCCCTTGTGGCTGATGCTGTGAATAGTGGTGAAGCGGTGGTGATTAATGATAGAAATGAGCTTGTATACAGCGATCAAGTGGCTGTCGGGAACACGGGTACAGCTGATGATCCGCCTGCTGCAGGCGGTAATGCAGTACCTGAATTCAAAGATTCTCTATAGGTGTTGCGTTGTTATACTGAGTTTCTTAGTCATTGGTAGTTGTTCAGACAATTCTATGCCATATCAAACATCTTCCGCTCTTAGCGAAAAGTTGTTGGAAATTTCGAAACAAGGTCCTCAAGGTGCACTGCAGCGGTTAGATGAAGTTACTGATTTCAGTTGGGATACCGTTTATTACTTTGGGGAAGGTTCTTTAAAGACAGTAGTGAATGAAACCAGTGGTGCAGCAGTTTTCAAGAACGATTCTGGTCGCTACCATGGGCATGGTGGAGTGCTTGTTTTTAAACACGGTAAAGATTTAGCGGGTGTCTATGCAATCGTGCCACCACTATTAATATCTGGTACAGACAAGAAGGCCTACTCTATTAAAGATGCGGTACTCATTGCGCATACAAAAGATCCGGGACCGTATTTACTTCGATTTGTCGATTAAACGTCATAAGGGGTCACCCATTAGACATTTCCTGTCAACCCCCCGTAAGAATATTCTCCCAACTAAATGGGCAAGAATATGATTATGTTGTACAACTGAAGCGATACTGTGTTCTCGTCAGTGTAGTCATCGTGACACTGTCACGTAACAGTCACCCATCGGGTTCAAGCGCGTATACATCAACACGCCCTGGCTTTCGCCCCAGAAATCATTCAGCGCTACACAAGTGTCCACTCAGTTTGTATAGATTCGTGGCTCATAGTCCAACCCTTCAAGGCTCACTGTGTAGTCGTAACAGCTTACAACAACTATAAAAATGGATGATCCGGTCCAATCAGGTCAAGTGGTTATTAGCCAACCCCTTTATAGGCTACCGAATCATCCATGTTCTGATAGATCTAGGCAAACAGTTTCTCCTCATCGAACGCTACACCTTTGCTCATCACGTGATAGCAGCCTTTGGCGATCTTGCACGATAACGCCTTCAGTGCAACTATCTGATTGGTCTTCGCTTTCTTTTTCTGGAAAAACTGCTGCGCCTTCTTGTTATGTCGAATCATGTGATTGGCTGCTTCAATGTAGGCCCAGCTGAGAAATTTGTTGCCGTTTTTCTTATTGTTTTCACCTTTGCGTTTACCATTGCT
>CAYLZS010000043.1:0-1533 GCA_964388065.1 uncultured Granulosicoccaceae bacterium | reverse complement strand
GTACAATCGTCGTGGCCAACAAGGGCAGATCTCAGATTGGCCGGCAATGCAGAGAGCAGTCTGGATTTGACAATGGCGTCGTCCACAGCAAGGCCTATGTCCTCAAAGCGCCGTTTTATCTCAGTGACAAGTTGAGATGGTCTCTTGTCGCCGAGAGTCATTGCTGAAAGTGCCTGATTTATCAGCTCATGTTTGTTGCCTTTAAGATTGTCTAATATGGCTTCTTTCAAGGTTTCATAAGTAGAGGCATTGTCTATTACTTCGGATGCGATTGCTTCTGGGAGTGCTGCCATTACGTGATGATATTTAGTCTCAGATTTGGTTATTCCAGCCAACACGAATTGCGACTCCAATTGTTTGAACCAAGTTCCGGGTGATTTTAAATATAGTGGCGGTGCTTTGATTGCCATGTGATTAATCGATGTCTGGGTTGGTCCGCCTGTCATACAGGGTAAAGAATAAATTTATCTGCTACCAACTTGTAAGCCTCTGGGGTTCTATCTGAATGGCTTACAACGATTCGGGATTTCTAACCTTCTAGGTAATTACCGTCAAGGAAAAGTCAAGTGTTGAATTGTAAAATATATTTGTTGTGTTTTATAAATAACAAAAAATTCAATATATAAAAAACTTTTGACCAATAAAAAATAAATACGAAAAATTAGAAACATGAACAACCAATTAAAATCTGTTACGAAATGTTTTTATAACGAAAGGATATTTAAAATTTGAATTTGCGTGAATTAAAACAATGTCGAAAACGAATAACCTTGAAATGTGTAAACGAGGAAAAAAATATAAAAATGTGAAAAAATAACAAAACACTACAAGAGCCCCCTCCTTAAGAGCGGAGCGTCAATAAAAGAAATAATTCGGATCCTCTTTGAATCTTACATTCCTTCCGCTTCTTGTCGCACTTTGTGGCTTCGGTTCAGCCGGCGCGGCAGGAAATTCTTCTGCAACTGCGACTGGACGATCAGAAGGAACTTTCAATGACAGAACAGCGGGCTTGCAGCGATCTATTGAGACCACCACCGGCTTGTGGTGAATGTCCAGTGTCATGGTGTCGTCTGTTCTCTTGTTCACGAGGTACGGGCCTTGGTAAGGTGCTTCGAGGGGTTTGCGAACGCGATCTGTTCTAAGCCATACGTGGGTGCAGGTCTTCAGCTCCTTTGGGATGAATTCCACTATTTTTCGTTTCCGTGTTTCTTTGTAGGGGAAGTTGAGACGATGGAGTTCTGTGGCGAGTTGTGTGAGATCAAAATTGCTCTTCACGATGCTGGGGACAAATGGCTGTTCTCCGGTCACACGAGAGAAAGTTGATGAGCCATCTTCGTCGGGACGCATGTATAGGCCAAAAAGAACGATGGAAAGTTGTTTCAGCCAATTAGATCCTCTGCACTTGAGCGCATCTTTCAGTGAGCGATGACTTCTTTCCACCAGGCCATTTGCTCGAGGATTGTAGGCGGACCTCCGAATGTGGTGAATCCCAAGCAGGTTGACCAGTCGCTTTGAGAGCTCTGAGTAGAATTG
>CAYLZS010000042.1:0-8404 GCA_964388065.1 uncultured Granulosicoccaceae bacterium | reverse complement strand
ATATATTACTAAATTTCTACTGTTAGAGCTTAAAAAACACGAAATAAGAAATTTTCATGCATTATTATGCCAATTTGAGTCGTTACCCTATCACCAGCACAAACAGCGCTTAAGCTAAAAACAGCCTCCTAACGAAAGAGAAGAACAGCCATTGTCGACCCGGATAGATTTCCAGACTGACCCATCAAAATACAAGCACTGGCGGGTGAGCTATAACGGACCGGTCGCCACACTGTTGATGGATGTAGATGAACAGGGCGGCTTGTTTGACGGCTATGAACTGAAATTAAATTCCTACGATCTGGGTGTGGATATCGAGTTAGCAGACATTGTGCAACGCATGCGCTTTGAGCACCCTGAAGTGGCAGCAGTAGTGATGACGTCAGGCAAAGACAAAGTCTTCTGCGCCGGAGCCAATATAAAGATGCTCGGCGGTGCATCTCATGCGCACAAGGTCAACTTCTGCAAGTTCACCAATGAAACCCGCAACAGCATGGAGGCAGCCGGCACTGAATCTGGTCAGCACTACATTGCTGCAGTGCGCGGTGCATGCGCCGGTGGTGGCTACGAACTCGCTCTGGCATGCGATGAGATCTACCTGGCAGATGACAGTTCTTCTGCGGTCTCACTTCCGGAAGTACCCTTGCTGGCGGTTCTCCCCGGCACCGGTGGCTTAACAAGGGTCACTGACAAGCGCAAGGTCCGCCGCGATCGGGCCGATGTTTTTTGTTCAGTAGAAGAAGGAGTAAAAGGCAAACGGGCTGAACAGTGGCGATTGGTTGATAAGGTTATTGCAAACAGTCAATTCGATGATTACGTCAGTGAACGAGCGTTGCAAATCGCGAGTGAGTCACTTTCACAAAATCAAACCAAAAGAGATTGTGAAGGCATAGCTCTTGGACCGTTGGAAAAAAATATCAAAGACGATGGCTCTATTGACTACACACAGATAAAAGTCGGGATTGACCGAGCTAAAAATCACGCAACAATAATCATTAACGGACCAGCTGGCGATATCCCTGTATCAGTAGAAGACTTACACAAACAGGGTGATAAAACCTGGGCACTGCAACTGGCAAGAGAACTCGACGACGCAATTCTTCACTTGCGTTTCAATGAATTGGAACTTGGCGTTGTATTGTTCAAAACTTCCGGAAACCCGGAACAGGTGGCTGCCTGTGAAAAACTATTGCTGGATAACCAGAACGATGACTGGCTGTGCCGTGAAATTCTGCTGTACTGGAAGCGATTGTTAAAGCGCATCGACTTAACCTCCCGCTCACTGGTCGCACTGGTGGAACACGGTTCATGCTTCGCAGGCTTTCTGGCAGAGATTTTATTTGCTGTTGATCGCTCCTACATGATGGAAGATGAATTCGAAGACGACGACCGAACCGAAGCAAAACTACTGCTGACGAGCGCCAACTTCGGCCAGTATCCGATGTCCAACAACCTCAGCCGACTGCAAACACGCTTTCTGGGAGAGCCTGAAAGTGTTGAAAAGGCACAGCAGGTGGTTGGTGATTTACTCAATGCGCGCGCTGCCGACGAACTTGGGCTGGTGACGTTCATCTACGACGACATCGACTGGTTCGATGAAATACGAGTATTTCTTGAAGAACGCAGTAGTTTCTCACCTGATGCGATGACAGGCATGGAGGCAAATCTGCGCTTTGCAGGCCCTGAAACAATGGAAACCAGAATTTTCGGACGCTTAACCGCATGGCAGAACTGGATCTTCCAGCGACCCAATGCAGTGGGTAGTGACGGCGCATTGCAAAGATATGGAACAGGCAAGCGCGCGGACTTTGATAAAAACCGTGTTTAACATTTAATTAAAGAGCAAGGGCACACCTGATGAATCAATCACTCGATGTCAGCTATGACACCCGCATACCTAACAACGTCGACCTTTCAAAAGACAAGCGGGTACTGAAAGCTCTGGAAAAATGGCACCCGGGATATATAGAATGGTGGAGCAATTTAATTCCAAAAAAATTTCAGGACAGTCTGGTTTACCTGCGCACCGCAGTCAGTGTAGATCCGAAGGGCTGGGCAAAATTCGACTATGTAAAAATGCCAGAGTATCGATGGGGTATCTTGCTGGCACCAGCGGTCGAAGAGCGCAAGGTCGCCTGTGGCGAACATACTGGTGAGCCTGCATGGCAGGAAGTACCGGGTGAATACCGCTCATTGCTGCGTCGACTTATTGTTATACAGGGAGACACAGAACCAGCCTCGATTGAACAACAGAAATTTCTCGGCCACACAGCACCTTCTCTGTATGACCTGCGCAACCTCTTTCAGGTAAACGTAGAAGAAGGCAGACACCTGTGGGCTATGGTGTATTTGCTACATAAATACTTCGGAGCAGATGGTCGTGAAGAAGCCAATGATCTGCTGGTCAGATCGTCAGGCTCAGAGGAAGCTCCACGGATGCTGGGTGCATTTAACGAAGAAACACCTGACTGGTTGTCTTTCTTTATGTTTACCTACTTCACTGATCGTGACGGCAAGATGCAGCTTGAAAGCCTGGCCCAGTCAGGATTTGATCCGTTGTCACGTACCTGTCGCTTTATGATTACAGAAGAAGCTCACCATATGTTTGTTGGCGAATCAGGGGTGAGCAGAACAGTTCAGCGCACCTGTGAAGCGATGAAAGAAGCGGGAATTGATGACCCGTACGAGATCGAAAAAATTCGCAGCCTGGGTGTTATTGACCTGCCCACTATTCAGAAAAAACTCAACCTGCACTACAGCTTGTCACTGGATCTTTTTGGACAGGAAGTATCCACCAACGCAGCTAACGCCTTTAACTCAGGCATTAAGGGACGGTTTATGGAACATCGCATTGATGATGATCATCGATTGAATGACGCAACCTATCCGGTTGCACGCTACACTGACGAGGGAATACTGCTGGAAGATGTTCCTGCCCTGACCGCCATCAATATGCGATTACGCGATGACTACACACGTGATGCATCTGGCGGAATTGGCCGCTGGAATAAAGTCATCTCCAAAGCAGGTATCGACTTTGAACTCTCGATGCCACATGAAGGATTTCACCGCCAGATCGGAGTGTTTGCAGGCAAGCCGATCAATCCCGAAGGCAAAATAATCACCCAGGAAGAATTTGATAACAGCAAGTACGACTGGCTGCCCACCGTCGCCGACGGCGACTTCATTCAGTCGCTTATGAAACCTGTTACAGAAGCCGGACAGTACGCGAGCTGGATATCACCACCCAGAGTTGGCATTGATAATCAGCCCGGTGAGTTTGAGTACGTCAAACTGCACATGGCATGAGCACACCACTGAAACAGCACCTGATAGATCCTGAAATTTGTATCAGGTGCTACACCTGTGAAAACACCTGTCCGATAGAGGCAATCACTCATGACGACAACAATGTAGTAGTGGATGCCGAAAAATGTAACCACTGTATGGATTGTATTCCGGTCTGTCCAACCGGCTCAATCGACAACTGGCGGGTGGTAACCATGCCATTTAGCGTAGACGAACAGCTTGAATGGGAAGAGCTGCCGGAACAGGATGACATCAAAACAGAAAGTTCAGACACCAACATAGAAGCCATCGACGAGAGCGTGGCAGCGCTGCTCGCAGAAGCCCACGCCGGTGCCGGCGGCAAAGCCCGTGCACCACACTCTGCCAGTAAGCCCGGTATTAATCTATACACTGCCAGCAAACCGGCCAAGGCAGTTTTACAGGGCAACTTTAAACTCACCAGCGACGATGCAGACAACGATGTACGGCATCTTATTCTTGATCTGGGATCACAATCGTTCCCGGTACTGGAAGGTCAAAGCGTTGGAGTAGTCACCCCGGGAACCGATTCTAATGGCAAACCACATTTACCCAGACTGTACTCAGTGTCCAGTCCTCGTGACGGAGAAAGAGCAAACTACAATAATTTATCTCTGACAGTTAAGCGCGAAAATAACGGAGTCTGCTCAAACTACCTGTGTGATCTTGAACAGGGAGCTGAGGTAACCATTACCGGTCCGTTTGGCTCAACCTTTCTGATGCCAAACGACACAAAAGCCAAAATACTGATGATATGCACCGGTACCGGGTCTGCACCCTTTCGTGCTTTTACCATGCAGCGCGAACGCAGCAACCAGAAGCCCGAGTCTCCAATGTTGCTGTTTTTTGGCGCAAGAACACCAGCATCGCTGCCGTATTTCGGGCCGCTTAAAAAAGTACCGGACGATCTGCTGCAAAAACACCTGGTCTACAGCCGCGTTGAAGGCAAACCCAAACGCTACGTACAGCACGAACTACGCGACAACAGTGCAGCAATTGCACAATTCCTTAAAGACCCGAATGCACACATATACATCTGTGGATTAAAAGCCATGGAAGACGGTGTTGAAAGCGTATTGTCAGAGATTGCTACAAGTGCTGAGCTGCAATGGCTGAGTCACCGCGATGCCATGCGGGAAGACGGCCGATATCACGTCGAAACCTATTGATGAATACGGCAAGCGGATTTTCTCATTCAATCAAGGTGCGCTGGGCAGACTGTGACCCGGCAAACATAGTATATACCGGCAACCTCGCTAATTTTGCTCTTGAAGCAATAGATGCGTGGTGGGAAAAACACACGGGCAGCGACTGGTACGAAATGAACATCGACAGAAACATCGGGCTGCCGTTTGTTCATATGAGTATAGACTTTATTTCTCCGGTGACGCCAAAACATCTGCTTGAGTGTGAGGTTAAGTTAATCAAACTAGGTACCAACTCTATTCGCTTTGCAGTTAAAGGCTATCAAAATAACGCTCTTTGCTTTAGCGGTGAATTTGTTGAAGCCTTTGTGAACGCAAAGGCTCACAAAAAAGCACCGATGCCCGATGACTTTCGCCAACAGCTAATCAGTTTACTTAACGGTGAACAGAATGGGTGAAAAAACCAAAGCAAAACAAAGTAGAGAAAATCACAGCAAACCAATAAAAGAAATAGTTGAACTTGCTCCAATACAACAGCTGGAGCTCGATTCTTTTATCAGGTTAGTTGGCCGCCGGGTTCACCAGGCACGTAAAGAAAAACGAATGTCGCGACGGATTTTATCTGAGAAATCTGGTGTGTCACAACGAACCATTGTATTGCTGGAGTCCGGAGTTGGCAATATTTCCATTGCACTTTTGTTTCGAATATCAAGTGCACTTGAACAGTCGATCCAAAGCTTTATGATGGCCGACACCAAAGAACATTCAAGAGCTTTACAGATTGCCAATCAGTACCTCAATACTACACAGGCAAAGCAGAAAAAAATAATAGCCTTACTAAATACTGACAACTCAAAATATACAAAACAAAAGAGAATTTGTCTGATCGGTTTGCGAGGTGCCGGCAAATCTACTCTGGGTGAAAATTTAAGCAAAGCGACCGGCACACGCTTTATTGAACTTAACGACGAAATCGAGGCCTTGTGCGGTATGTCAGTCCAGGGGCTGATGGATTTATACGGTCCTGAGGGTTATCGAAAACTGGAACAACAGGCTCTTAAGCAAATTGCCAATCAAAAAGATGACATCATCATTGCTGCTGCAGGAGGAGTCGTCAATGATCAGGAAACCTATTCCTACCTGCTAAAACACTTTCACACTGTTTGGCTCAAAGCCACACCTGAGGAGCACATTGACCGGGTAAGAAAACAGGGAGATGAAAGACCCATGGCAGGTAACCCGGAAGCCATGACAGTTCTGAGATCCATTTTGATCAGCCGGGAAGCACGTTATCAACTCGCCGATTGCACAATAGACACAAGTGGCCAGTCAGTTAAACACAGTACCGATGAGATTGTTAAATCGACAGTTCGCTTACTGAATATGCAATAGACCCCCTTCTAATTCAGTTCTGCAACACACGCCTCCTCTCGAGCCATGTAAGCTGTCAGATTCTTGTTTTTTTCATCGTCAAAAGTATCTTCGCAATATTGCATGGAATCAATTCGATCAAGTCGGAAGTGACGAAAATCATTACGCTTCTCACACCAACCCGCTAACAACCAGGCGGGACTAAAGAAAAACAACGCCAGAGGTCTCAGTGTTCGGGAAGTGGTTCGCTTACCCTTGTCTCGGTATTCAATATGTATTTTACGGCGAACACGAATGCACTCCCGCAAGCTTGAAAAGCTGACCGTCCAGGGCAATGCGTCTTGTGCCGGCATAGACCAGGTGGTGATTTGCTGCAGTTCTCCCTGAAGCTCTGCGGGCAACACAGCCTGAATCTTTTCAAATGCATTATCCGCTTTAGTTGCAAAGCTCTCGTCGGTCCACTGACGAACCATGCTAATACCCAAACTTATTGCTTCCAGCTCTTCTGTATCAAAGGTTATAGGCGGCAGATAATATTGTTTGTCTATGACGTACCCGACGCCTGCCTCTCCTCTTATCGGTGCCCCGGAATCCATTAAATCCTGAATGTCCCGATAGACTGTTCGAGTACAGATGTCGAACTCATCAGCAATGCGCTGAGCAGTAACTGCCCGGCGTCTGCGCCTGAGAAAATGAACCAGCTTTATAAGTCTGTCAGCTCGCCGCATATGTTCCTCCGATATTCACGAATAATATCGTAACGCATGCCTGCTGACACCATGCTGTCAGTAGCAGGTTGTTATGCTGATTTCTCCAAATCTGACAGGCAGCATTAATTATGAAGCGTACGCCAGTAAATCCATGGTCATGGTCGCAAAAACTCGGTTACCACCAGGCAGAAATCCTCGAAGGAAGCAATCGGCAACTGATCTGTGCCGGGCAAACAGCTGTCGACGCGGACGGCAACCCACAACACCCGGATGACATGCGCAGTCAGATCGCTCTGGCTCTCGACAACCTCGAAACCGTGCTTAATGGTGCAAACATGAGTCTCGCCAATGTTGTTCGATTGACTATTTACACCACCGACGTAGACGAGGCGCTGAAACACTTTGACATTTTTGGCGCTAAGTTCGGGCCAGTTAATACTGCACCGCCAATGTCGCTTCTCGGTGTCACTCGGCTGGCTATTCCATCGCTGTTGTTCGAGGTTGAAGCGACCGCTGCAGATTGACATGTATACACGCCCCTGCTAAGTTTTTTCGGTCACAGTAATTAGCGTGATACACCACTTTATATATGATAGCTTACAGCCTCCTCCCACCAGGACAAAATAAAGTGAAACTCAACTCTCTTATTACAGCGGCGATTGTCACCACATTGTTAGTTGGTTGTGGCAGTAGCGATGACGACAGCGACGCCAGCGACGGTGTTACCGATACGGATGCCACCGGTACCGATGGCACAGACACACTCTTGGATTGCGGCACAGCCGAGGCATCGAATTTAGCAGAAAGTGACAATGGTGATTTGTCGGATGATATCGCCGCCCCCACACCGTTTGAAGTCGGTCCGGGAGTGAGCACACTGACAGCCAGCACCGTAGCTGGTGACCTTGACTACGCCACTTTTACCGTTGGCCCATGCGACATACTCTCTCAGGTTACAGTCGAAAGCTACACCTCGGACGCTGGTGATGCCATCGCATTTATATCTTTAGCCAGCGGCACTACATTCCCTGTTCCGTTCGAAGGAGCAAACACAGACGTGTCCGGGCTGCTTGGTTTCAGTCACTTTGGTTCAGCAGATATCGGCCAGGACATACTGCCACGAGTTGGTGAAGGTGATGGCACATTAGGCTTCACAACGCCACTGCCCGCCGGTGACTACACCGTTTGGCTGAATCAGACCGGAGCTGAATCGGAAGCTACCCTATCGCTACAAGTGGACCGAGTGTTGGTTCCATAGCAGCACTCTTAGCTATCAAACCACCAGTAATTATTACCGGCATTTATTGCCAGTACTTAGTGATAGAAGCGATATAGCAGTAAGCAAAAACCGAACTTAACTTAAGTTCGGTTTTTTTCTGCCAGAAATTAACGCCAGCGACTTTGAATCCGCTTTAACGCTTGCGCACCAGGATTTAATTTGCCATAGGGAATTTCGGCCATAGCCTGCTGGCTGCTGCCGAGCGTGGAGTGCATATCGTCACTACTCTCTTCAACGTAGAGTAAACCAGTTACAACCGCACCCTCCGCACGGTGCTTTTCAACAGATCATTGGCAACTGTCAGTGATGCGCAGCCGCACCAACGCAGGCAATGCGCTTACCGTTGGAGTCACCTTTGAGTGGAAGCTTGTCACGAATGTCATCTGAAAGATCGGAACCGTTGGATTGTGAGAAAGTATCGCCGCAGGGAGTTGGGAATACACCCGAATTGTCCATGTCCTGCACTCGCACTAACGTGTGTTTGATCGACTACCGAGTCAAATGCAGGCGACTAATTATCTCATCAAAGTGCTGCACAAGCTCTGTCGCAGTTTTTGCGGTTGCCGCAATAT
>CAYLZS010000041.1:0-4007 GCA_964388065.1 uncultured Granulosicoccaceae bacterium | reverse complement strand
TTTTGCCGGGAATTAACATCGATTAACTTCCAGGCTGCGGTTTCAGTTACCCCAAACTACTAAACTTAACCGGGTCAACCTTAGAACATGGAGAGCGTTTTACTGCGCGTAAGCTATGGCTATTAATATAGATACTCTTGTACATAATGAATTTGGCAGATCGGCGACGGATCAGCTCGAAAAAATTATTGGCAAGCCCAGAGAGCAAGTTCAGTCCAGTGTCGATCGCGCTATCACAGAAGTGCTTGACGGTTTCTCGCTGGTGGCGCGTGAGGAAGCAGGCAGACAATCGCTCTATGAGGCGGCGCGCTACTGTGACGATGGACTGATTGACGACCCCGCTGTGTTTTTTGCCGCGAAAGACAAGCGTGCGGTAATCGCTGAAAATAATGACGCGCTCGGCACGCTGGTGGGTACTGCCAGGCGAGACAGCATTTCTGCGCAAGTACGCAGTGCGACCGGACTGAGTGCGGAAGATGCCGATGCTGTCACCGGTTATGTGACACCGGGTATTCTCGGTGTAATGAAACGTCAGATGTTAAACGGTGCAGTGCTCGACAACTCCGATGGTATTGGTCAAATGTTATTGGGTGAAGTCACAACGGCAAGCGTCGGTGGTGCTGCAGCATCAGTTGATCATTCGGTACCGAAAACTGCTTCGCGCCAAACTCACACCACTCCGGCTCATACAACCCAGCCTCACACACAAGCAGCTCACGCCAGTCACATGTCATCGGGCAGTAGTGCGTCAGGTGGTGCTGTAGCTGCGGCATCACATGATGACGGCAGCGATATGTCGTGGCTGTTCCGCTGGATGTTGCCAGCGTTGTTACTCGGTGGTCTGGTACTCGCCGGCGTACAAAACTGTGGTGTGCAAACTACACCGGTAGCTGCTGTCGACACCAGCGCAGAACAACTGATGGCGGCTCAGGGTGAAGTAGATGGTCTGAAGGGCCAGTTAACAGCGCTGACAGCAGAGCGTGATGAGGCGTTGTCTGATCGCGAAACTGCGGTAACAGAAATTGATCGCCTTAAGGGGGAGCTTGATAATGCCTCCGCAGCAGAGCCCGATACCAGTGCTCTCGATGCGGCAAATGATGAAATAGCTTCGCTGAAAGCGGAGCTTGCCAAACCTGCAGACACCAGTGAACTTGATGCCGCCAATGCAGAGATAGCCAGCCTTAAGGAAGAATTGGCGAAGCCTGCAGACACCAGCGCTATAGATGCCGCCAACGCGGAAATAGTGGGTCTTAAATCACAGCTTGCTAATGTGCCTGCACCGGTTGATAACTCGGCCGAGGTAATGAGCTTGCAGAAATCTGCCGATGAAAGCTCGTTGAAGATTGCCCAGCTCGAATCAGAGCTTGGCACTGTGCGTGAAAGCCGTGATGAACTTGAAGCATCCATGGCCAAAACTGATGCCGAGCACACCAATGCACTGGCAAGGACTGTCGAGCTTAAAGATCGACTGCTGAATGTTGCGGGTGCAAAAAACCGAATGGAGTTACAGCTCGGTGGCTTGCAGCAATCGGTAGCAGATGGTGATGCTGCCAATGCCGAAAAACAATCTGCAATCGATGATCTAAAAGCACAGCTTGATGCCGGCACCGCAGAACAGCAAAAGCTTGAAGCCGAAGTCGCCAGTCTGACAAGCGAGCTCGAACTTGTTCGCAGCAAGCGTGACGAGTTAACAGAGTCAGTTGCAGGTTTGACTGCTGAACGGGACGAGGCACTTGGTGAACTTGAGCAGGGAACAGCAAAAATTGCTGAGCTGGAGTCCAATATCAGTGCTGCCGGTGATGCGCTTGTTCAGGAACAGGAAGCAGCAGCCACGGTTGTAAGTGAGCGCGATGCCGCATTGTCCAGAGTTGATGTGCTGCAGGCCAATCTGGGCCGTGCGATAGATGATGCATCTGCAAAGCGAAAAGCGGCGGTATCTGCACAAAGCGAAGTTCTCAGCTTGCAGAAATCGGTTGCTGAAAACGATGCCAGATTAGCCAAAGTAACGAAAGGCAGAAGTGCTGCAATTACCACAGTAAAAGATCTTGTCGGCAAGCTCCGCGCTGCGGAGGGTACACATGCTGAGGAAGTGGCATCACTGCAGGCTGCAGTTAAAAAAGAAGAATCCAGGTTGGCCAGAATGACGTGGGCCCGCACCTGGGCAATGGATAACTTCCGCGAAACTGAAGCCGAACTTGCCAAGGCAACCAAGGGCAGAAGCGCTGCAATAACAACGGTGAAGGATCTTGTTGGCAAACTGCGTGCTGCACAGTCTGAGCGCGATGAGCTGGCGGGTAACTTCAGTGCAGCTGAAGAGGATCTTGCCAAAGTAACAAAAGGCAGAGATGCTGCAATTTCAACAGTAAAGGATCTTTCCGGTAAGCTGCGTACTGCACAGTCTGAACGTGATGCGCTTGCAGGTGACAAAGAAGGTCTTGAACAGTCTATCGCTGATGCAGAAGCGGCCATTCAGGCAGAGAAAGATCGCGTAGCGGGTGTTAGTTCGTCACTGGCTGATGAACTGACCGCTGCCGGTCTTGGCAATGTCACAGTACAGCCGGTTGAAGATAGTCAGGCGGTTGGTATTACAATGGGTTCTTCCGATCTATACCGTGTTGGCAGCGCGAATTTAAGTCCGCAGGGAATAGAGTTGCTTGATTCGGTTGGTTCTATCGTCAGCAACTATGACGACTGGAAAATTGATGTTGAAGGTCATACTGACGGGCAGGGAATAGGTGCCGTGTTGCGTGAAACCTATGCGAGTAACTGGGAACTGTCAGTAGCACGTGCGGCAGCAGCCGTACGTTACCTGGAGACAACAACAGGTATACCTGCAGAGAAACTGTCAGTAAGAGGTTTTGGTCAGTACAAGCCGGTTGATACCAATGAAACAGCGGAAGGTCGAGAGGCGAACCGTCGTATCGAATTGATCCTGCGAAAGTAATGCAGGGTATTTAATTAAGGTGGTACTTCTGAACGGCGGGCATTGTCCCGCCGTTTTTTTTTGGTACGCCCAAAACCATAATCTGTATTGCCCGCAACTATAGTTTCTGTAACCCGGTTAAGTCTCCGGATACCCTGTGAGGAATAATCAATGATAGAAGACTCGCCGCTACTGACATTAAAACGTACTACTCAAAGACCTGCCAAAGATAAAGTCGATGCACTGGCTAAAGCATCAACGGGTGTATTGGCCGATTGTCTGGGGGGTCGTGGTGCGCTGTGTCAGACTGTCAAAGCAATTAATCCTGATGCAGCGGGCTTTGCAGGTGTTGCCCTGACCTGTGATGCCGGACCTGCAGATAACCTTGCGGTGTTCGGTGCACTTCATTTGTCCGAGCCGGGTGATGTAATCGTTATTGCAACGGGTACATTTATGGCAACGGCTGTCATTGGCGATATGGTTGCTGGTATGGCCAGAAATAATGGGGTTCATGCCATCGTGACCGACGGTTGTGTGCGAGACATAGAGGGTACTATTGATACCGGGTTGCCTTGCTATGCCGCGGGTGTCACGCCAAATTCACCTGCACGTAGTGGCCCTGGTTCCGCGGGATTTCCAATAACAGTAGCTGGTATGCAAGTGGCCAGTGGAGATGTTGTTGTTGGCGACAGAGACGGTGTGGTGGTTGTGCCTTTAGATCGCATTGATGAAGTCATCGCCAGAATTGATGACGTGCTTGCGGCGGAAGCAGCGCTCGATGCACTTGTCGAGAATGGCTTGAAGATGCCGGAATTCGCCAGTTCAATTCTTGAGAGTAAGCAGGTGGCCTGGGTCGAGTAGCCCGTGAGTTGTAGCCGGTTTGTAATATCTGTTTTTGAAATTGATCCTCCCGTTTTCCTGATATTGAACTATTGAATAGGGACCGATTTTCTAAGGACGGATACACGTTCGATGTTCCCGCTATTCAAAACCTTTCTAATATCAGTGATGGCATCGCTCATTTTTGCATGTGGCGGTGGCGCGACCATCAACAATGAGCAGCCGGCTGAAGACAGTGCCACGG
>CAYLZS010000040.1:0-2263 GCA_964388065.1 uncultured Granulosicoccaceae bacterium | reverse complement strand
GCTCGATCAGGCTCGTGCGGTAAAACATAAGTTGTCGGATTCTGATCGTACAGAATTTGAACTGGCGTATCGGGGAAAAGAGTATCGCGAGGAGCTGACACTGCATGTGTTTAACGGATTGGTGCAGGAACTCGTGGATCGTACGCTTAAGTCGTGTCGCAATGCGCTACGGCAGGCGAAACTCCAGAAAGATAAAATTGACAACGTCGTGATGGTCGGAGGTTCAACTCGTGTGCCGGTTGTTCGAGAGGTAGTCAGTGAATTTTTTGGTCGTGATGTGCTCACCGATATCAATCCGGATGAAGTTGTCGCGATTGGTGCGGCATTGCAGGCAGATGTGCTTGCGGGTAATAAACCTGACAGCGATATGTTGTTGCTCGATGTCATACCACTGTCGCTCGGCATTGAGACTCACGGTGGTCTGGTGGAACAGATCATACCGCGCAATACAACAATTCCCGTGGCGCGAGCTCAGGAGTTTACAACTTTCAAGGACGGACAAACTGCGATGGCACTGCACGTGGTGCAGGGGGAGCGTGACCTTGTGCGAGATTGTCGGTCACTTGGGCGCTTCGAGCTGCGAGGCTTTGTGCCTGCAGTGGCGGGTCAGGCGAGAATACAAGTGATGTTTCAGGTTGATGCAGACGGACTGCTTACGGTCTCTGCGGTGGAAAAAACAAGTGATGTGCATGCGGAAGTTCAGATCAAGCCATCATACGGTTTGCTCGATTCCGAAATTGAATCCATGATTCGCGACTCAATGACACATGCGGAGCAGGATGTTGCAGCGCGCATGCTGCAGGAGCAACGGGTTGAAGCTGAGCGTGCCGTTGAGGCACTTGACGCGGCAATGGCCAGAGACGCCGATGAATTTCTTGACGCACAGGAAAAACAAAAAATACTGGATGCAAAAGCGCAAGTGTTGCAAACAGGTGAAGCTACAGACGCCGAGGCCATTAAGCAGGCACTGCGTGAACTGGAATCAGTCAGTGAGGTGTATGTTTCGCGCCGCATGAATGCATCGGTCGGTGAATCGATGACCGGAAAACATATTGATAGTTATGAAAAACAGGACAATCCATCCTAATGCCTAAAATTACTGTAAAACCGCATGAAGAAATTTGCCCGGGAGGCAAAGAGTTTGAAGCGAGCTCCGGTACTTCTATCTGCGATGCGCTGTTATCGCAGCACATTCATATTGAGCATGCGTGTGAGAAATCGTGCGCCTGCACTACCTGCCATGTGTATGTCCGCGCAGGGATTGATTCAATGGATGAGGCCACTGAACTGGAAGAAGACTATCTGGATAAGGCCTGGGGCGTTGAACCTGATTCGCGTCTGAGCTGCCAGTCAATTATTGAAGATGAAGATCTGACGGTTGAAATTCCAAAGTACACCATCAACATGGTGTCTGAAACTCATCACTAATCGGAGGGTGCGTTATGGGGCTTAAATGGACAGAC
Organism: uncultured Granulosicoccaceae bacterium; assembly: GCA_964388065.1. GTDB lineage: Bacteria > Pseudomonadota > Gammaproteobacteria > Granulosicoccales > Granulosicoccaceae. Next base: position 800 of record CAYLZS010000040.1, on the reverse strand, counting down.
ACTCTGGACATAGCGATTGAGCTTGTGGACACTCACACCGAGGTCGATCCCCAGCAGATTCGGTTTACAGATTTGCACAAATGGGTCACGGAGTTACCAGACTTTGACGACGACCCGGAAAAATCAAACGAGAAGATTCTCGAGGCAATTCAGATGACCTGGATTGAAGAGATGGACTAGCTGGCGAGCAGGTGCCCGTAGTATCAGACGGATTTCTCTCAATTGAAACGGTATTCAACCCGTAAAAAACCCAGCACAAACCCTGCAGGAACAAAAATAACAGCTAAAATTTGACGATTGTGGAGCGCGCGCGTAGTATCGCCTGCTCAGAGTTCGGGGCATAGCGCAGCCTGCTAGCGCATCTGCATTGGGAGCAGAGGGGCGCACGTTCGAATCCTGCGGCCCCGACCAATTTTGAATACACAATTATTGTTAGACATCCGTGTCGAATCTACTTGTAAGTATCACCTGACGGCAAGCGCATTGCCGAAAGTCGGCTGAAAAGGCAGCCAGGCTGCAGGTCTTAAAACAGGTAACAGGAGCACAGTCTCCGGTACGGTGAACCGGGTTATGCGCCCGTAGCTCATTTGGATAGAGCATCGGCCTTCTAAGCCGAGGGTAGCAGGTTCGAATCCTGCCGGGCGTGCCATTTTGGCTCGGCCAATTGGAAGGGATGCCGGTTCGCAGTAGCTGTGTTTCGTGAGGTTCGAGCGGTTTAAAGTTTAGTGGTGGGCGTAGCTCAGTTGGTAGAGCGCAGGATTGTGATTCCTGTGGTCGTGGGTTCAAATCCCATCGTCCAC
>CAYLZS010000039.1:0-20189 GCA_964388065.1 uncultured Granulosicoccaceae bacterium | reverse complement strand
AGAACCAGGCCTTGGAATTGAGCTGAATGAAACCGTTGCACTGAATCATCCCTATAACGAAGAGGCGCTGCACCTTGAGCCCCAACCCTCTCCGTATCTGCCGTATTTCTAGCACTGTCCTGCTAGCCGGGATTATTCATGATATTTACGACATCTCGCCTGATCCTTGATTCCACAGCTAATTTTTTCTCTTGTAAATATCAATAAGTATGCGACGCGAGAAGAAAATCCACTGTGAAATCAAGTCTCTGCGCGATATGCTCGCCAAACCATGAATAATCCCGGCTAGTGGTGTGCGGAAAGTTCGATAATACTTTCCTTCGCCAGAGCCGCCATGGCCGCGTTGGCCATATTGTTTAAGACAGGGCCGACGTATGACCCCATCGTTGATAGAAAGATGGGCCTGCGTTTTTCCGCCTTGCCCTGACGACTCTGGCTGTGAAAAGTTTGTTACCGAACTTTCCGCACGCCCCACTAGGTTACTTCGCAACTGGATAACACATCCGTTCACACTCAATCATTGTTAACTGATGACGTGCAGGGCTATTTTTTTCCATAAGTAAGCGACGCAGATTTTCATCAAGGCTTGCAACACCTTTAAAACGACGCCGGTTGATCGGTACCAAATTTTTATCAGCCAGGTCAACAGCAACTGACGCGGCCTGTTTATCGGTATAAGCCAATGCCACGCATTCGTCATCCTGAAAAAAGCCGTAGAGCGGAGCTCGCACCATATAGAGCCTGCCCTGCTCAACCAACGCTGGCACCCGGGTTGATAAAAACAACACCAGTAACATACTTGCATGGAGTCCATCACCATCGGGATCGCCAAAAAGGATCACGCGTTCAAATCTAAACTGTGTCAGCGGTACTTCTACCTGATGGTCAGGATGCATAGTTCGTAAAAGATCAGCCACCTGCGGATGGCGCAACAGTTTCTCAGATGAAGTGCGATGAGCGTTCGGTATCTTGCCCTGCATAGGCAACACAGACTGGCAATCTCGATCTCTCACCGAACTGAGCGCATCAGCCGCAGACAACCCTTCAACAACGAAAAGCTCTTGACAGGAGGGATCGCTGGTGTCGATTAGCGGCATAGTGTTTAGGGAAGGATACAGCGGGGTACAGCGTCGAGCGCTACCATTGAACGCTCATTGGGGCCGGTTAGACCTGTAATCGTTTTTGTTAACTTGCGAGATCTACGGCTCTCTCAGATGCCGGCTTAACAAGCTTGCGTTTGGTTTGCTTGTACTTGATTACCGGGCTCGCTGAGCCTGCCGAACCAGAATTGGCAACCCGGGCTTTTGGCACTGCCTGAGACTCAGCGCCGACGGGCCGTGACTTGCCCTGCCCCTTGAGAAGCTTGCGTACTTCCTTGCGGACTCTCTGCGCTTCTTTCTGTTTCGATTTAAGCGTATTTCTTGCCCAGTGCCGATGCTCCGGTGCTACGTCACCGACCGGTTTGCCATCGAGGTTATATCGTTTGTCGTGTTTCGACAGACCATATAAATACCCGTAACTCGTGGTGTGACGCTTCAGCACTTCGTGCAATACCCGACCCGAGAGCAGCGGATTTTCATCGCGATACTTAAGAAGGTCTTTGTGTATCTGCAGTGACAAAGGTCGCAAGTCTGGACCCTGTGTAAAAGTGTCCGGCCAGCGCTTGATAAGCCAGCGCTGAACCTCTTTTACTTTGCCAGACGACCATTTCTTTTTCATTTCTATTCCCTACTACCTTTCGATTGCAAACTGCTTCACATAACCAACAGCTAATCGACACTTAAAAGAGGGTATAAGTTTCACAGAATTTACATGCATTCGTAAGATTGTGACTGAAAACAACTGTGTGCGACGGTTAATGACGAATGTTTAACGAGGCCGGAGAAATGCGGATATCGAAAAGTTTTGAGTTAATTACAATTATCTCGAATCGAGCACTTATTCAGTACTTGAAATCCGGTACCCTCTCGCCACCAAGGGAATCGACGATGTTGGGACCGAGATGATACAAAATTCTAAGACAAGATTTAACCACCAACGCCGAACGGCTATGCTTGCCGCTCTGGGCGCTTCATTGGTTCCTTTCGGAAATGTCATTGCCGAAGCCAACACCTACCCTGAGTTATCGCTGTCTTTGTATAACCTGCACACCACAGAGTCCTACAACGGCGTCTTCTGGTCTGCCGGAGACTACGATCCGGATGAATTAAAACAGATAAACAACCTGTTTCGTGACCACAGAACCAACGACGTTATCGACATCGATCCACGACTCTTGTCTATTCTTTATCTGGTGAACAACAAAATCGGCAAATCCACACAACCCTTCAGCGTCATATCGGGTTACCGCTCAGCAGAAACCAATCGCAAGCTGGCATTAAATAATTCCGGTGTTGCAAAAAACAGTTATCACATCAAAGGTCGCGCGGTCGATATTCGGATGCCGGGTACCGATACTTTGCAGCTTAGAGAAGCTGGCTTGTCGCTACGGGTTGGCGGTGTGGGCTATTACAAAAAATCAGATTTTGTCCACCTCGATACCGGACCTCACCGCGCCTGGTAACAGGCTATCCGCAACTCACAAGCTGCCCGCTACAAGATATAAAAGAATCACGGACAGGACGTACATAAACGCTACATACGGCCAGTTCCACACAGCACCTTTCCAGCTCGGTATGTCGTAGCGCCCCTGAAAGACCAAATGTGTACCAGACAACGGGCTGGCACAGGTACCCAGCCCCCACGCCAGTAAATAGCAGACAGCGAGCAGATCCGGGGCCGGGTTTAAAGAAATGATTAGCGGTGTTGCACCCGCTATCATCACCACCGGATGCACACCCACCACCGCCAGTAAAATCATTACCCCAAGTAGCATGGCTGCAGAGGATGCAGTAAAACCAGTCGACGCAGAGGCAAAACTACCATCGAACAAAGTGGCGAGCCCTGCCGCTAACACACCAGCCGCAAGGAACAACTGCAGTTCATTAATCATTGTTGGCAAACCTTCGACGATAAAACGACTCAGCGTTTTATTGCAGCCGCTGCGTTCACGCCAGAACAACACGACTACAGTAAGAATTAAAGCAGACAATGATATGTGCGTTAACACCGACAGCTCAGGTGTTAAAGCTCTTAACAGTAAAATTATCGACGCAAGTGCTGCAGGTATCCACAAATTATAAAAATTGACCGGATAACCCTTAAACGTTTGTACCTGTCGCCAATAACGCAATCTTACTTCCAGCAACACAACCACAAAGCTCGTAATCGCGAAGGGTAAACACGCTACAATCACAAACCCGGGACGCATATCAGGCACATTGGTTATCACGGCTGCCATACCACCAAAAAAAGGTGACCACGCAGAGGTTGAGGTAAAAATTCTGGTGATCGACTGAGATGCCAGCCGTCCCAATGCATCATGCTTGTGTAGACGATCGGCAAACAATATCGGTGCCGAGAGATTGATCACCGAACCAAACAGACTGACTCCCGCGAGCGTTTTTACAAGCGCCTTAAAACCTACAGGCAGCGGGGTATGCGCTTCATTTACAGGCAGTGCAATCAGTCGCAGAAAACCCACTGACGCGAGCATACTGACCAGACCGGCGTTACTGCCTATTGACTGCAGCCACAGTGCCTGGCCGTCACGCAGCTGACCGATCATCAATAAAATACCGCCAACCAGTAAAATAACCAGCGCCTGATAGCGCTGCGATTTCTTGACACCGCGGAACAAGAGAAATACAGCGATCCAGCCAAACAGACCGGCAACCCACACAGGTATTGCAGATGGTGCAATATCGCTGACCAGTGTCAGCAAAACCATCAGCGCTATTGAAATTCCCCCGACTGCGACTCTCACCTCAGGTCCTGATGTTCAACCGTCAGGCGCATGTATATTCAGCATGCTGTGTTTATCATTTTCCCGACTGATACTGTGACTTGATTGAATTGTATTCAGCGATTAAGTCGTCGATCGCTTCTTGCTGATAGTCACGCAATCCACCCACCAGCATGTGCTTGCATCCGGTACCGACTACTTTGTTTGCGCTTACAATATCGAACAGCAAATCGACTTCACCTTTTTTGCCATCCACTTTCAACGTTGATTCTGTATAGGCCAGCTCAAAGTCATCACATTGAGTCTCCAGCAACTCAATTGACATTGTTCTGTAAAAAATCATTGGCCGCTGAGCATTAATCATAACGCCATGTTTTTTCATCAGATCAATCAGCAGATACGGGAAAGTCTGACCGGAGAATTTTACATAAGCTGTAATTAATGATTGATTGGCAACATCAGACTCAACAGCATCACCGCTAAATGAAACGTCCAGATAGCACTTGTCAGTGTCATCGACCATTCGCAGCCCGCGTTCCTTCAATGGCACATTGAGCGCTACAGAAGCATCGACCATCTGTTCAAATTCAAATTCCATTTTTGCGCGTGCTTTAAAGAGGTCGAGTACCACAGCAAACAACAAGTCTCCCGGCACACAAAAACGACGCGCGTCCGGGTTATGGATTGGATTGAAATCCCCTGCGATATCTTTGGCAAACGAACTCGATGCTTCACGCGTAAACTCAAGCGTGCCAGCTGGCTGAGCCGCTGTGTAATTATAATAATCGTCGACCTTCACCGAGAGCTCCTCAGATGACTTTAAAGCAGACCGAAGTATGCCTTAGCAGGGTAAAGAAATCTCTGGACGATTACCGCGCCTAATCGCTTCAACACGTCGAGCCAATTGTCGAAAGACGGCCTGCAGAGGAGTGGTGCGAAGACAGATAGTGGTGGCCAGGGACGGAATCGAACCGCCGACACGGGGATTTTCAGTCCCCTGCTCTACCGACTGAGCTACCTGGCCTTTAGATGATCGAGAGATGTCGCTTTTCTCGCAGAGGCGTATTAGACCACAGTAACGCGGTGAGTCAAGGCCGGGATAACTCACTTCGGTCTGCGTCACAACTTTTGCTGAACTTATTACGAGTACGCCTGGCATCCATGCCGTGTTTCGAAGCCAGTCCCTGGCTCTGCGAGTCAAGATAAAAGGGTTTATCCCGGACAGCTACAAGTCTTCACTCTGCGGCACAAAACCTTCCGGCTTGTCAGACCCTCCGCCAAAAAAGAATTTCTCCATTTCTTCTTCCAGAAACTTGCGGGCCTTCGGGTCGACCGGGGTCAATCGGTACTCATTGATCAACATCGTTTGGTGGCCCATCCACGATTGCCAGGCTTCTTTAGAGACGCCGTCGTAGATCCGCTTACCGAGGTCACCGGGGTAGGTGGGTCGGTCGAGTCCCTCCGCTTCTTTGTCCAGTTTGACGCAGTTAACCATGCGAGCCATTAATATTCTCCAGTGAATTCCGGGGTATTTTTAACCATAAAGGGATTATCATAACAGGGCTTGTCCCAACAAGGTCTGTCAGAGCAGTGTGTGGGTCAGCTTTTCCAGCAACCGTTTAACCGGTGCGGCACATCCGCCTGGCAAATCACCCGCTACCCAGCAGCAACTTTCGTCATCCATGATGCGTCTCCCTGACGACTCTTTCAATGCAATTTTGACGGGTGTGATCTCAAGATCAAAATGGGTAAAGCTGTGTTTGAACTGATGCCACTGTTCGATCTCATTTTTGTTATACGGTCCGAGCGTTCGTGCGTAGTGGTGCAGACTCTGCAAATCATCAAATTGCGGGAAACTCCATAATCCACCCCAGATACCCGTCGGTGGCCGCCGTTGCAGCAACACCGACTGATCACTGACTGCAAGCAGCATCATCGTTTGCCTGGCAGGCTTGACTTTTTTCGGCTTTTTGTGTGGCCAGTCGGTCGGCGAACCGCTTTGATAAGCGAGGCATTTTTGCTGCAGTGGACATCGCGGACAATCGGGCTTTGATCGCGTGCAAACTGTCGCCCCCAGATCCATCATGGCCTGATTGAACTTGCCCGTGTTCTCGAGCGGTGTGAGGGCGGTGGTCAGGTCCCAGAGTTGACGCTCAACCGAGGCCTGTCCGTACCAGCCATCGACGCAGCGATAGCGACTAAGTACCCGCTTGACGTTGCCATCGAGAATCGGTGCCGCGATACCCGAGCCCAAACTCAGTATTGCACCAGCGGTAGAACGCCCAATGCCCGGCAAACTGATCAGGCCCTCGATAGTCTGCGGTAACTCACTGTTGTGTTGCTGTACAACCAGCCCTGCGGCTTTATGCAGGTTACGGCCGCGTGCGTAGTATCCCAAACCGGTCCACAGTGACAACACATCGTCTTGTGAAGCTGCAGCCAATGCGTCGACCGTAGCAAACTGCTGCATAAATCTCTCAAAGTACGGTATGACCGTGGTGACCTGCGTCTGCTGCAGCATTATTTCAGAGACCCAGACACGATACGGTGTCGGGTTTTGTTGCCATGGCAGATCTTTGCGGCCGCTGTCTTCAAACCAGTTAAGCATGGTTCGTGAAAAGGCGATACGCTGTTTTTTTGTGAAGTTTGGCTGTTCGGTGGAAACACTCACTTAATATGCTCTTAACGCAGTTGACCGATAGTCCATCATGGTAAGACCAGGATCACTAGGCAAGAAGACCTCTAATTTTCACCCAGTAACTCATTAAGATCTTTTTTCAGGTTATTCTGAAGTTTCTCTTTAAGCGCATCTTTGTCGAGCTCGATTTGTCGTTCGCGTGTCTCTTCACCGAGCTGTGAGTCTTGTTTCTTTTCACGGGTTGCAGCTGTGGCCTCCTGTTGTTCTTTTTCAAGTCGTTGTCTGAGTGCTTCTTTTTCCGACTCAACCAGCTCTGTCACTTCACGCTCCTGACTGTCGCCCTCCCGACTCGCTGTTGGAAAGCCATCAAAGCGCGATTTAATTTCGCCAATCAGATCCGATTCAAAAGCTTTAACGAGTAGTCCGGTCAGATCCTCAGACAAATCATTAAAAGGCCCACGCACTGGCAGCGTCAGTTCAACTCCTGCTAATCGTTGCAGTAATTCATCACTCGCAAGCTCAGCGGAATCGGTAACCATCATATGTAAGAGATAGTCCACCATGTGGGTTCGGAGGTTTACACCACCCTCACCACTTAACCGCAGGTTGGGAGAATTAAAAACCAGATCATCGCTCTGCAACACACCATCGGCAATAACCGCCGACAAACTCAGTTCGTTGAAGTCGGTAACCGACGACACACCCTGCAGAGCCGCTTTGTCCAGGTCATGACTCTCGATGTACTGCGACCCCACAACCAGGGCATCACCCGGGGCATCACCCAGCGTCAGCAGGCGTCCGGCTCGACGCAATTCGGAGGCGATATTGATACCGCTCAAACGTCCGTCGGTGACACTCAGTGACACTGCACCATTGGCATGCTCGAGGAGTTGCGACCATAGTTCACCTCGAGACAGTACATCGATACTCAGATGGGCGATTCCGGTTAATGGCGCGTCCTTGTGCAAGGCATCCTGCAATAAGGGCTCGGCTTTCAGACCGTTCAAATTGCCTGTTAATGTCAGCAATGGCTCATCGGATTGCACATCCAATGATGCACTCGAAAAGAATGTCCCTGCATACAGATCTGCTTTGGCTTGTTGAATTTCTATTTTGCCCTGCCGGGCGACAACAGGCACAATCGCATTTTGTATCTGCATATCGCCTAAGGTCATCTGCTCAAACGTGACTTCGCCTTCGAGATCCAGTGTTCGCAGCCACTCTATAGATATGCGCCCGTGCGCTTCATCTTCAGTAGCTGGCAGAGGTCGCGGGCTTACGCTGTCACTGATCGATTGTGTCGTAGCATCCAGATACCCATCGATTGCAAATTTATCGACAAATAATGCATAGGTGATCGGCAGATTATCCGCGTTAATATCTGACACCTCGATGTCACCACTGATCTTTGAATCATCCAGTTGTATCTCGAGCTGATTAAATGCCAACAGTTGCCCTGATTGTCTGACTGCAGCAGATAGCTGCGCAGTTTGCATGGCACCCTCGTTTGGTATCGTCAGCCCGACGCTTTGAAGCCAGGGTGCAGGATCGAAACCATTGCTTTGTAACTGACCACTCAGCACGCCGGAGCTTGACAGGTTGGCTATCTGAAAGTCACCGGTTAACTCGACATCGCTGACCGATACCCTGACATTCTGAATCAATAATGAATCCTGTGACTTTTCAAAACGTGCCGACACACTGGAATTTTGAAATAACTCAGGTGAAAAAAACTCACTTGCCGTTGGATTGATCTGCTGAATAACGGTCGATGCGTCGAACTCCCCACTGGTTAATACACCGGTCAGTCGCGTGTCTTCCAGTAACCCAACCGCATTAAATTCACCAACCACCGGCACACCTGACAGTGTTCCGTCAGAAACGATTAGATCAACAGTCTGCGCATTCAGATCGGCCACCAACTCGCCGTTAAAAGAAACCGGTAACGGATCCAGCGGCAATGTGGAGCCTGTATTCAGGGTACTGAGTGCAAGCTGCTGCAACTGGTAAATATTGTTGGCCAGATCCAGCGCAATGTCACCTTTGGCAGTCACTTCTGATCTCAGGCCGGAACCTGCGCTGCTCGTTAAGGCAAAATCTGATTCGAACGCAAAGGGTTCTAATAATACGACGGTGTCAGTATCGAGGTTGAGGTCGTTTAACGTAAAGTAGCTTGAATCGCGTTCATCAACGTAACTGATATTGGCATCACGTACCTTAACCCCACCAGCAGCCAGTGCCGCAATAACAGGCGCTCCCGCTTCAACTTCCTGTACTACATCACTATCGGTTTCCGCTGCAACCACCGACGTGGTTGCCATTAAATCATCCCAGTTGGTTTTACCATCAGCAGCACGCTGCAGCTTGAGCGACAACCCTTGCAGTGTGACCGATTTGATTTTGACCGACCCCACCAACAACGGCAAAACTTCCAGCTGAAGTTCACTTGAACTTACCCTCGCAAACTCTGCATCGTCGAATTCACTGGCATTGCCCATGACGACATCCCGCATCGACAAACCCGGCCAGGGAACGACCTGCATGTTGACCGAACCATTGATCTGCAGGTGACGACCGGTTTTTTCAAATACAAACTGTTCGATCCGATCTTTTTGCTGATTAAGCTCGAGTTGACTTACTGCTGCCGCGCCCACCACAAGAACGATTGCTACCAGAGCAATCACGCCAAGTGTTATTCGTTTACGCAGAGTCATTCAGTCAGTGTGGTCCGGGGTGAGCAACACACCCTTAAAGGTAAATCTCAGTTCATCTTTACACAGCTCGCCAGTCTAACAGCCGGTCGGGACTGATACACGTTGAGCCATTGATTTGCATACCGTTGCAACAGTTTGTCAGGTAAATCGTCTCGGGAACCGAATCAGAACATTGTGCAACAGCCGGGTCCGGGTTTAAACATCCACCGGCGGCACAGGGATCAATTTTCAAAAATAAACCCGATTAAACGGCCTGATGCAGACTATCAAACGTAAGCTTACCGCAACCGCTAGTTGTTTTTGGCAGTCCAGTGTCCCGATTTGCCACCTTTTTTTTCTAACAAACGGACATCCGTCATGCACATGCCTCGATCAACCGCTTTGCACATATCGTAAATTGTCAGCAATGCGACCTGTACCGCGGTCAGCGCTTCCATCTCAACGCCGGTTTGTGAACGCGTTTCAGTACGCACTTCACAATTGATCTGCGATGCGCCTGTATCAATGGTGTAACCCACATCCACATGGGTCAGACCAATGGGATGACACAACGGGATCAGGTCGCTGGTGCGCTTGCTGGCCATAATAGCTGCCACTCGCGCAATACCCAGCACATCACCCTTTTTGTGCTTACCCTCAGTGATCATCTGCAGCGTATCGCTCTGCATCTGAATGGTGCCAGATGCGACTGCAACACGCCTGGTGACGTCCTTGTCGCCAACATCGACCATGTGGGCGTGCCCCTCCTGATTAAAATGCGTCAAGTCAGACATGATTCTGATAGTTCCCGTTTTGCAGCCAGTTCGTTAGCCAAAATCTGCACAGGGCCACGTGAATTAATTGCGCCGAAGCCTGCGACAGGCATAATGGACTTATGGCCATCAAAGTAAAATGTTTCGCCAGTATGCGCGAATATCTTGATTTGAGCGAACGTGAAATCGCCACTGACGGGATCAATAGCGTTGCTGACGTCTGGCAATCCATCGCCGGCAACAAGCCAATGCCGGACAACACGCTCTGTGCTGTCAACCAGAGCCAGGCAGATGCTCAGTTCAGCGTCCGTGACGGCGATGAAGTGGCGTTTTTTCCACCGGTCACCGGAGGCTAGCAAATGGCAACACAAAAAAAAGCAAAGAGCGCCAGCTCAGTAAAAGTTATTGCCGGTGCGTTTGATCCCTGGCGTGAGTTAGCCCTCTACCAGGATGAACATCTCACGGTTGGCCAATACGGTGCGACCGCTACCTTTGTCGGCACCATGCGCGACTTCAATGACGGCGATAACGTAACCGGCATGACCCTCGAACACTACCCGGGAATGACCGAAGCCCAGCTTCAACGCATCATTGATGAAGCACAGGCGCAATGGTCACTGGACGAAGCACTCATCGTGCATCGTGTGGGTTCAATTCAGCCTGGTGAACCGATTGTGCTGGTGGTTTGCTGGTCGGCCCATCGTGCTGCCGCATTTGATGCCTGTCGACATCTGATGGAAGCGCTGAAATCGAGCGCGCCCTTTTGGAAAAAAGAAACGCTTCAGGATCAAAGTCATCGCTGGGTGGAAAAGAATACTGATGGCTATAGCGCCAATCCCTGACACCACTTTTCTGTAGCTCGTTAGCTTTATCAGCGCCGAGCTAACAGCTGTTACTGAATCAAGATCGTCTGGATTTGATTGCCACGCTGCACAACGAGCAGGGTATGTCCTGACTGCAGCGTTGCCGCCTCCATGAACTCTTCCACGCTTTCTACAGGCACACGATTAACCGATGAAATAACATCACCACGCCGGAGGCCGTAACCATCCATACGGCTTCCCGTCACGACATTGGCAATGGCCACAACTGCTCTGCCCTGCGCTGAAAAGTTTTGCAGCGTCACGCCTTCAAGCTGTTCAGCCAGATCTTCACCATTGATGGATGTTATTTCAGATTCACCAATAGAAAGCTCGGTAGTATACGGTTGTTTTTTTCGAATGAACTTCACTTTAATTTGCTCACCAACACTTAAAAGGCCGATGGTGTTTTTTACCTGGCTAAGCGTCTGTACTTTACGTCCGTCAATTTCAGTCAACACATCACCACGACGCAAGCCAGCACCTTCAGCAGGGGACTTTGGCTGAACAGCAGACACCACCACGCCTTTTTCAACACTGAACACCTGCTGCAATTCTTCTGTTAATTCCTGCAGTGATACACCAATTTTACCGCGGCGTACTTCACCGTCTCTAACCAGCTGTTGCATTAAGTCCTGCGCAAGATTGGATGGGATTGCGAAACCAATACCCACATTGCCACCGGACGGTCCGACAATCGCTGTGTTAATACCGATCAGTTCACCCAATAAGTTAACCAATGCACCCCCCGAGTTACCAGGATTGATCGACGCATCAGTTTGAATAAAGTCTTCAATTTCTTCTATGCCTAAGCCGCTGCGTCCGAGTGCTGAGACAATACCCGAGGTTACTGTCTGGCCCAGGCCAAACGGGTTGCCAATGGCTACTACAAAATCGCCAACACGCAGCTTATCGGAGTTTGCCCAACGCAATGCAACCAGGTTATCAGCATCTATTCGGATAACGGCAATGTCTGCCACCGGGTCGTTACCGACGATTGTTGCCTTAAACTCGCGACCGTCAGTGAGTGTAACCAGAATCTCTTCAGCGTCTTCGATCACGTGATGATTCGTCACCCACAACCCCTCTGATGCTTGGACGATGACGCCCGACCCCATGCTTTGGGTTTGCTGTTGCTGACCTCGCGAACTCCGATCAGGATTCTGGCCACGACTGCGGGGCAAATCAAAGAAGTGTCTGAAGAAAGGATCTTCAAAAAGCGCGTTGGTTGCTCGCACTGAGCCTGTGGTGGAAATGTTCACCACCGCAGGCGTTGTCTGTTCCAGCATCGGTGCGAGACTGGGTAGTGGCTCACCATCGACAAATGCCGGCAAACCGGCCGCTGACACTGGTGCCAGGCCAAACACACAGGTGGCAGCCGTGATCAGCGACAGTCGAATAATCAACAACCGAATTAAGAGGAAAATGTTCATATCGATGAATAATAAGTCGGATCAGGACATCTTAAACCGCAACTCCGCCTCAAAAAAACCAATAAATCGCAAACAACTATCAATGAAGCCGGGTCTGATGTGCTCAGACCCCTTAAATGGCAATCTTCAGGCTGGCAAATTTCAGGTCCGGTACCGGCAGCATTCAGCCATTGTTCAAGACGCACTCACTCGATGACTTTTCATCCAGTCGTCCAGCCTGGCCGACGCATCGTCCGGCACATGCAGCCCTTTTCGGGAACGGCGCCACAATACATCATCAGCGCAGCGCGCCCACTCATGGTACATCAGGTAGCTAACTTCAGCTTCGTAAAGATCACCGCCAAAGTGCAAACCCAAATCAGCAACAGACTGCGCTTCACCCAATAAGCGATCGATCAGCGTGCCGTAGTTGCGGGTGTAATCTCTCAATACGGCCTCCGGCAACCATGGGTATTGTTGTTTTTTTGCCGTAAGAAAAGCGTCGTAGTCGGCGTTGGGGATATCACCACCAGGGAGGGTGGCAGCGGCAGTCCAGGCTTTATCCTTTTTTCCCAGACGTGGCAGGATCATATCTACCACTTCTTCCGATAACTTTCGGAATGTGGTGATCTTGCCGCCGAAGATGGATACCAGCGGTGGACCACTTTCACTCAGATGTATGACGTAGTCGCGTGTCACTTTGCTTGCGTTGGCTGCAGCGTCGTCATACAACGGTCGCACACCAGCGTAGGACCATACAACGTCACTAACGTTGACCGGTTTTTTAAAGTACTCACTGACGGCACTGCAAATATATTCAATTTCACTGGCTTCAATTTCTACCGCTGCGGGATCACCGGTTATTTCAACATCAGTAGTGCCTAATAAGGTGTAGTTATTTTCATAAGGTACTGCAAACAACACACGGTTATCCGCATTCTGAAAAATGTAGGTGTAGTCGTGATCAAACAGTTTTTTCACAACAATGTGACTGCCTTTAACCAGTCTGACACCGTGCTCAACTTTGTTTCGAACCTGCATATTTTGCACTGCTTCAACCCAGGGGCCGGCGGCGTTCACCACCGCACGACTTTTAACAGTGCTGACCGAACCAGTGTCATTATCGCGCAGTTCGACCAACCAGTGATCGTCTTGTGTCTTGTCTTTGTTGGCCGTCAAATCGGTACAGGTGGTTTGTACCCGGACTTCTGCCCCGCGATCTGCCGCATCACGAACATTTAACACGACCAGTCGGGAGTCCTGCACCCAGCAGTCTGAGTACTCAAAACCCGCTGTAAACTCATCGTTTAATGCAGCACCACTAACATGAGTTTTCAGATCAACAGTCCAGGACTTTGGCAGTAGCTTGCGGCCTCCAATATGGTCATATAAAAAGAGGCCCAGCCGGATCATCCACTTCGGTCGCAGGTCGCGATGATGTGGCAGTATAAAACGCAGCGGCCAAATGATGTGCGGTGCGCTGCGTAACAACACTTCGCGCTCCAGCAGCGCATGGCGCACCAGTTTAAAATCGTAGTGCTCCAGATAGCGCAGACCACCGTGGATTAATTTGGTGCTGGAAGAGGAGGTATAACGTGCCAGATCGTCCTGTTCGCAAAGCAATACCCGCAAGCCGCGGCCAGTGGCATCTCGCGCAACACCCGCGCCGTTTATACCACCACCAATGATCACAAGATCGTAGTTAATGTCCGTCATATCGCTATAGCTGTCACGTGGATGTAGTGTGGTGCAACACGATTATGCATTGCCCGCCAGAAGACCACTATGTTACACCCAAACAAACACCAGCAAGGCATAAACAACACTGGCAACCGAAGCACCTCAGATCAGCGACCCGTTACAAAGAATCAGACAAGGTGGATAAACGCTGAACCGAGCAACGAAATAAACAGCCGGTTTGGTCATCACCACGGCAATCGACCCGGCTGCTACCGATTTGCCCGGCAGCAACCCAATTGAGATAACCTTTTACAAGGTCAGGTGCTGAAGTCGCAGCAAGGCAACTTGCAAACTGCGGAATTACAATTGCCGAAACACCATAAATCGAGTTAGATTAGCGTATCGATTTAATCCACGAAATTATTCATGTCAGACACTCTCATTCTTAGCATTGATCAGGGAACAACCAGTTCCAGAGCCATTCTGTTCGCTAAAGATGGCTCCTCTGTTTTCACCGCCCAACGAGAGTTTACCCAGCACTTCCCCGACTCAGGGTGGGTGGAACATGATCCGGAAGAGATCTGGCAAACTACGGTGGATGTTTGCACCGAAGCACTCGCCTTTGCTACCAGGGGTGGACACACAGTCGCCGCTGCAGGCATTACCAATCAACGCGAAACGACCGTGGTTTGGAATAAAACCACCGGCAAGGCAATTTACAACGCCATCGTGTGGCAGGACAGAAGAACCGCCAGTTTTTGCAATGAACTGAAAGAATCGGGATATGAACCAACATTTACCGCAAAAACCGGTTTACTGCTCGACCCATATTTTTCAGGTACAAAAATAAAATGGATTCTGGATAACGTCGAAGGTGCAAAAGCCAGTGCTGAAAAAAACGAACTGGCATTCGGTACCATCGATTCATTTTTATTATGGCGTTTCAGCAAAGGCGAACAGCATATAACCGATGCCACCAACGCATCGCGCACACTAATCTACAACATACACACTGGTGAGTGGGACACCGAGCTACTTAAAATTCTCGACATCCCGGTCTCCATGCTGCCAACAGTTCAAGACAGTAGTTCGGACTTTGGCTATATAGATAAATCAATGTTCGGAGAAAACAATAATAGTGCCGGGGTTGACAATAAAATTCAGATTGGAGGCGTGGCGGGAGATCAACAAGCCGCAACGTTCGGACAAGTCTGCCTTGAGCCCGGAACGATAAAAAGCACCTATGGTACCGGCTGCTTTGTTATTTTAAACACGGGCAAAGAAGCACTGCCTTCAGACAATAAATTACTCACCACCGTTGCCTATCAACTCAATGGGGCAACCACCTACGCTATTGAAGGCTCCATATTCGTTGCAGGTGCCGCAGTACAATGGCTACGAGATGGACTGGGGGTGATTAAATCTGCTGAAGAAACAGAAACCATGGCCAACAAACTGCCATCAAATCACGGCGTCTACCTGGTACCTGCATTCACCGGGCTCGGTGCACCCTACTGGAACCCCGATGCACGCGGTGCGCTGTTTGGCCTGACGCGTGACACAGGTGTTGATCAAATCGTACGCGCAACGCTCGAATCAGTGGCATTTCAGACTTATGATCTTTTTAAAGCCATGGCGGATGATGGTGTTACTCCGACCAAAGTCAGAGTTGATGGAGGCATGGTGCAAAATAACTGGCTGTGCCAGTTCCTTGCAGACATCCTTAATATTCCGGTTGAGCGCCCGGTACAGACAGAAACCACAGCGCTGGGAGCTGCTTATCTTGCAGGCCTTCAATGCGGTGTTTATAAAAACCCTGAAGACTTAAAAGCCAACTGGCAGATAGACCGAGAGTTTACTCCTTCAATGAAAACAGAAGATCGCGATCATTTATTACGTAGCTGGAAAACAGCAGTCGCCAGTGTAATTCATCAGACCGAACAAGCAAGCTGAGCGGTTTTTATCGTTAGCACAGCCCACTAGTCAGACAGCTTTTGCCACAACAAAATTCGGTTGTTGGCAGGCATTGAAAATTGATCCGCCAACACCAGTCCGCTGGCTGATGCAAACTCGACAAGATCTTCAATATCTCTGATACCCATTCGAGAATCCTGTGAACGCAAACTTGCATCAAAGTCGCGGTTGCCATCGCTGTTATGTTGTCCGTTTTCTTTAAACGGACCATAGAGCGCAAAGCATCCGTCGTTATCTAAACACTGACTGGCTACTGTAAACAGTGCCGGCACCTGGTCAAAGCCCATAATGTGTGCCGTGTTGGCTGAGTAGACAATTGAATAATTCGACTCAAGCTTTTTACTTGATGAATCATTTACCACACCGACTGCTAACTCAAACGGACTGAGAATATTGTCGAGTGATGCAACAGACACCGCTGATTGCAACCCATCAAGATACTGGCTTTGCTCAGTCACCTGCCACTGCAAATGACTAAATCGCTGGCAAAGATATACAGCGTGCTGGCCGGAACCACTGCCAATCTCAAGCACAGTGTTGGAACGATTGAGCACGGTTTGCAGCGCATCGCCAATCGCTTCTTTATTACGATCAGCGGCAGCACTGAACGGCAGCGGAGATTGCATAAGAATTTTCTATCTAAAGGCCTAATGTGGTCAACGAGGAATGGTAAGCGCTGCAAACACCGGTTTCTTTTTACGGTGAATCAGCACCGCGATTGATTTGCCTTTCTCAGCATCCTCGACCAACTGTTTTAACTGAGCATTCGACGTAACCGACACCTGATCAAAAGAGATCAGTACATCACCTTTGGCAATACCTGCAAGTGCTGCCGGGCCATTTTCCACGACTTCGCCAATCAGTAAACCGTTGTCCACACCGAGCACCGCTTTTTGTTCGGCATTAAGAGGAATTGTTGTCAGACCAAGCACCGCTTGCTTAGTATCCGCCGGATCACCCGATGCACTGCGATCCTCCATTAACTCTCTTATAACAACTTCAAGCGTCATCCGCTCCTTGTTGCGTATAAGCTCTAAGCTCGTCTCTTCACCAACCGGTGTATTACCTACCAACGGTGGCAAATCAGAGGACTGCGAAATAGGATTGCCATCAAAAGATACAATGACATCACCCACAATTAAACCGGCATCAGCGGCTGGACTGCCATCTGTTACCTGTGCAATCAATGCTCCCGCCGGCCGATCCAGTCCGAAAGTTTCAGCCAGTGACCGATCGATGTCCTGGATCAACACACCAAGCCAGCCACGGCTAACATAACCCTGATCACGAAGTTGTGTTGCTACCGACTGTACAACATTGATCGGTATCGCAAACGACAACCCCATATAACCACCGGAGCGCGAAAATATTTGCGAGTTAACACCAATAACGTTGCCCTTGAGATCAAACAGCGGACCACCGGAGTTACCAGGGTTGACTGCAACATCTGTCTGAATAAAAGGCACATAGTTTTCTTCGGTGGGCAAGCTCCTCGACAACGCAGAGACAATTCCCTGGGTTGCGGTGTACTCAAAGCCAAAAGGTGAACCGATCGCCAGAACCCACTGACCCACTTTCAGTGAATCTGAATCACCGAGTTTAAGTGTCGGCAAGCCAGTGGCATCAACCTTAAGCAACGCAACATCTGATCGATCATCAGAACCAACCACTTCGGCATCGAACTGCCGACCGTCCGGCAGGCCCAGCGTTATTTCAGTAGCATTGCGAACAACATGAGCATTGGTAACAACGTAACCATCTTCACTCAATACAAATCCAGATCCAAACCCGGCGTTCGGTACTGCTCCGGGGGGTGCGCCCGGTGTATCAGGAAGACTTTCAAAGAATCGCTGGAAGAATTCCGGCAGTTCTTCTTCATTAAATTTTGGCAAGCTATTAGTTTCATTTTCAGGTGTTTCTGTTGCAGAAACGGTCACTTTTACAACCGCTCTACCCTGATCTCTAACTAAAGCTTCAAAATCTGGTAGATCTATCGCATAAGTTTTTGCAGTTACACTAAAAAACAGGATGGTGCAAACCAGCCTCAGTGATAAATTTAACAGACTAAAACGTGTCCGTATTCTGGCGGAGGCGGACGCAATGTGGGATGATAAGGCCTTCTTCCATGATACTTGATTGCTCTTTGTCATTAATGGCTCCTGGCAGTTTCTGAATTCGCTTCAGTATGTGAATCTCATTATATGAGTTTTTTCATTATATGATTTCAGGGAAGAATGTCGTTCATTCCGGCTGTACCTATTTAGCCACTGAATTGCGACTCGCTGGTTACAGTAATTTAATCGTTTGGGTATCGCTTACTTTTTTAGGCACATTTGGATACCTCCGATCCGCACCTTGCTTCTGATCGCCTGGTGGTTAGTAGCAAACAATCTGTACGAGTTTAATACATGCGAATACTATTAGTTGAAGATGATATGGAAGCGGCGGGTTATCTCGTCAAAGGACTGAATGAAATCGGCCACGCAGTTGATCACGCAGACGATGGTGAATCAGGCTTGAGTTACGCAAAAACCAACGCCTACGACTGCATGGTGATTGACCGGATGATGCCACGCAAAGACGGTATCTCTATGATAGAAGATCTACGCAGAAACGGTGACAATACACCGGTTTTAATTCTCAGCGCGCTGGATGATGTCGACGAACGCGTGACTGGACTCCGTGCCGGTGGCGACGACTACCTGACCAAACCCTATTCGCTGTCAGAACTTAATGCCCGCTTGCAGGCTCTTTCACGCCGGGCTCAACCGGAGAACGCGGTTACCACTCTCCGTGTCGCTGATCTGACACTGGATCTTCTTAAACACAAAGTTACCCGCTCCGGCAACAACATTAATCTGCAGCCAAGAGAGTTCCGTCTGCTGGAGTATTTAATGCGCCACGCAGGCCAGGTGGTGACCCGCAGTATGCTGCTTGAAAATGTCTGGGACTATCACTTTGACCCGCAGACCAACGTCATTGATGTGCAGATCAGTCGCCTGCGCAGCAAAATAGATAAAGATTTTGAACAACCACTGTTGCATACCGTGCGCGGTGCAGGCTATAAGCTGGTGGAAGGCTAGCACCAGCCTGACACTGCAAATGGCTTAATTTATAGCCCGAATACGGCCTGACTTATAGCCTTACCAATGGTAATTGTACTTGTAGCCCGTTCGCGGGCTACATTCGTTTTTGCAAGGCATAACACACTAAAAAATAACAGCGGCGATAAAATCCGGTTATGAATATCAAGCTGTTTAGCACCACAGCCTTCCGCCTCACAATAATTTACGCTGCATTGTTCAGCCTGTTCTCTGCTGTCACCCTCGGTTTCATTTATTGGTCTCTGCATGACGAAATCGAATCGCAGATCGATGCGCGGCTGCGCCTGGAAACTGATTTCCTGGTTAATCTGTACGACACCGGTGCCCTCAATGAACTGGTCGACGCAATCCAGCAACGGAATGAAGTTGACTCCTATGGCCGGTTTTACAAAGTAGAGAGTGACGGCAGCGAGCTGAACGACGGCACCGACACCGAATGGCCGTTAAAAATAAAATCTGTCCGCACTCATACGACCAAAACAATGGGCGAGGTCGATAAAGACCTGCCTTCAGACAATCCCCGCACAACACTGCCAGTCAGAGTTGCGCAAACGCAGTTTGCCAATGGACTTCGACTAACCATTGGTCACGAGATAAGTGATGAACAGGCATTACTCGACTACACCTTTGCACTGGTTGTCGGTGCAACGTGCATCACACTGATATTTGCGGTACTCGGCGGCATCTGGATGAGTATGAGTGTGTTGAAGCGAATCGCCAGCGTTAATCAAACCGCTGGTGAAATAATGAACGGCGCATTCTCAAGGCGAATCCCGGTCACCGAGAAAAGAGACGAGTTCGATACCATTGCGGTAAAGATCAACCAGATGCTGACCCGAATCGAAGACCTGATGGAAAGCATGCAACAGGTCACCAACAATGTCGCCCATGACTTGCGCAGCCCGTTGACACGATTGCGCAACCGACTGGAAGTCACCCTGCTTGAAAACCGCAGCGACGATGAATATCGCGAAACCATTGAGTACTCAATTTCTCAGGCCGACGGATTGATCCATACTTTTAATGCCATGCTATCGATAGCTCGGTTAGAGGCCGGCATCGATAAAACCGAATGGGAACACGTGCGCATGGGGGATCTTGCCAGTGAACTTGCCGAACTCTACGGCGCGGTGGCAGACGAAGCCAACCTGATGTTTGTCGAAAGAATCAACAACAACCCGGTTTTTTATGGCAACCGCCATCTGTTAGCG
>CAYLZS010000038.1:0-34711 GCA_964388065.1 uncultured Granulosicoccaceae bacterium | reverse complement strand
GTCATATACGGGTTTGTAAATCCTAAAGCCATGCCGCTGCCTGATAATCGGGAGCCAGTCACCGCACAGATCCTTCTGCAGGTAGCGCTCTCCGTTTTTCCACCCCTGTTTTTAATTCTGCTGGTACTGGGCTCAATTTTTTATGGGCTTGCCACGCCAACAGAAGCATCTGGCCTGGGAGCATTAGGAGCAACACTACTGGCACTTTTAGGCCGCAGGTTAAATTTAAAGATATTTCGTGATGTCTCGCGCCAAACACTTAATACGGCAGGATACATTGTAGGTATTTTTATCGCCGCCAACTTCTTTGCTTATATTTTAAGACGCTACGGTGGCGATCAAATCATTGAAAACATGGTGCTTGGCAGCTTTGAAAATCCGTATTTAGTGGTTTGTTTTATTTTGTTTATTATTTTCCTTTTAGGCTTTCTGCTTGACTGGATTGAAATCACCCTGATTATCATGCCTTTGATGTTACCGGTCATCATCTCTCTCAATCTACCCATTGAAGGATACGGCGTGGTTGGTGATCCGTCGGTGGTCTGGTTTGCAATACTGGTTGCAGTAACACTACAAACCTCGTTCCTGACACCGCCCGTAGGCTTTGCTCTGTTTTATCTTAAAGGTGTTTGCCCGCCAGGCGTGACTTTGGGGCACATATACAGAGGGGTGATACCGTTTGTAATTCTACAATTGATCGGATTAGCTATTGTTTTTTACTGGCCTGAACTGACCACCTGGCTACCAGCTGTCGCGTATGGGAATTGATGCATGAGACTTAATCATTGTCATAATTTCCATGATTTTCGCAGCCTTGCGAAACGACGCCTGCCCGGACCCATATTCAATTACATTGATGGTGCAGCAGATGACGAGCTCACCTTTCGAAGAAATACCGAAGCATTTGAGTCTGTAGACCTTGTGCCTAATGTTTTGCAGGGCGTTGAAGACGTCGATCTATCCGTCACTGTAATGGGTCATAAACTTGAAGTTCCTTTTTACTTATCTCCAACGGCACTACAAAGGCTGTTTCACCATGAGGGTGAGGAAGCTGTTGCCAAAGTCGCTGACAAGTTTGGAACTTACTTCGGAGTATCATCTTTAGGCACAGTACCGCTGGAGACACTACGGAAAAAATATAGTAATCCGCAGGTTTATCAGTTTTACTTTCACAAGGACCGAGGGTTAAATACCGCCATGATGCAACGGGCTAAATTGGCCGGTATCGATGTGATGATGCTAACGGTAGACAGCATTACCGGAGGCAACCGTGAGCGCGACCTGCGCACCGGTTTCTCCATTCCAATGAAGTTAAATCTTAAAGGCATCACCCAATTCGTCACTAAACCAGTCTGGGGAATTAACTACGTTACGCATGAAAAGTTCAAACTGCCGCAACTTGACGAGCACGTCGATATGTCCGGTGGAGCTATGTCAATCGGGCGATACTTCACTGAAATGCTTGATCCACAAATGAACTGGGACGACGTTGAAGCCATGGTTAAGGAATGGAACGGTCAGTTCTGTTTAAAGGGAATTATGTCTGTTGATGACGCAGTACGCGCAGCGGATATCGGATGTAACAGCATCATCCTGTCAAACCATGGTGGACGTCAACTCGACGGTTCCCGTACCGCTTTCGATCAGCTGGAAGATATTGTCACTGCAGTGGGAGACCGTATAGATGTACTGATGGATGGAGGAATCCAGCGCGGTACCCACGTGCTTAAAGCATTGTCGCGAGGCGCTAAAGCGGTAGGTCTGGGACGCTTTTACCTCTACCCCCTTGCAGCAGCGGGAGCCCCCGGTGTGGATAGAGCAATGACAATTCTACATGCCGAAATTTTACGAGATATGCGCCTTATGGGTTGTAAGTCAATTTCACAATTATCACTGCAAAACCTTGCTGTTAATCCCCGCTGCTGATCCTCACCTCTGCAGGGCCATAAAAACAGGAACATTGGTACTCGTGACAGAGGTGGGTATTATATTACCACCTCGGCGTGTCAGTTATACCGCCAATGATATGCTGCAAGTCCTCCAGTATTAACGGCTTTATATCTGTACCGAAATATATTTGCCTTAAGTGTTAACCGCGAGTTTACTATAGGCATTGAAGGCTGGACTGACAACGAGAGTAAGCCGCTACTCGAAATGTTATACTGCCACGAGGTCAGATCCGAATTCATTCATCGATTTAAATGGCAGGCGGGTTTGGTTGCATTTTGGGACAACCGCGCAACATGGCACTGCGCACTCAATGACTACCCTCTGCATGACTACCTGTACTGATACACTTAAAAATTGCCGAACTGACAAATGTGCTTAATCGAAGCACCATAAAATATGAGTCTACATTATGCCCCATAAAATTGACCACTTTGCTATTGGCAGTTCCTCACTTGCAGCAGGTGTTACATCCCTTAGAAAAAGCCTTGGAGTTGAAGTTCCTCAAGGCAGCAAGCACGATTTGATGAGCACGCATAATTGCGTGATGCAATCCGGTAACGAGAGTTTTCTGGAACTGATAGCTGTCGATCCCGATGCACCTGCACCGGGTCGCACCCGATGGTTCACACTTGACGATCCGAAAACCACCACACGCCTGGCGGAGAGACCTCGTGCACTCTGTTGGGTGGTCAGTACCGACAATCTTGATGAGACAGTTGCTTCAAGCCCTGTCGATCTCGGTGAAATTGTAACTTTCGTCAGAGGTGATCGATCATGGCGACTGACCGTGCCTGCAGACGGACATCTGCCGGAAAACGCACTGCTGCCTGCTTTTATTGAATGGTCACCCGGACCCCACCCAAGTACCGGTCAGCAGGATCTGGGTGTAATGCTTAACCGTGTTTTGTTAACCCACCCCGAACCCGGTTCAATAAGCGACAAGCTTGCGAAGCTAAAAGTCGATCATCTTGCCACTGTCAGTCAGGCCGCAGAAGCGACACTTTCATTCGAGCTCACTACTCCTGGTGGTATTGTGATTATTGACTAGAGATGTGCTCGGCTGAACAATCATTGACCGGACCCATTGCATGTGACAGCATTTTCCATCTATTGCGCGACTAGCAGGCTGAAATATGAGCTCGGACCCATCTGTTTTAACCGACATGAAAAACGGGGTGCTGACAATCACGTTGAACCGGCCTGACAAGCTGAACTCATTCAACAGCGAAATGAGTGAAACTTTCCACTCAGCATTCATTCGAGCAAGTGAAGACGACGTTCGAGCAGTGTTGCTGACCGGCGCCGGAAGAGCGTTTTGCGCCGGGCAGGATCTTGGTGATCGCGACCCTCGCAAGATGACCGAACCACCCGATCTGGGACACACGATAGAAAAATACTACAACCCGGTGCTGCGCCTGATGCGATCACTTGAAAAGCCAATTGTCTGTGCCGTGAACGGCGTAGCCGCAGGTGCGGGTGCAAACATCGCACTGGCTTGCGATATTGTTCTGGCCGCGAAGTCAGCCAAATTTATACAGGCATTCTCAAAGATAGGACTGATTCCCGACTCCGGTGGCACCTGGTCTTTGACTCGATTGATTGGTGAGGCGCGAGCCAAAGGCCTCGCTTTAACAGCAGAACCACTGACTGCCGAAACTGCTGAGCAATGGGGGTTAATCTGGCGTGCGGCAGATGACGATTCCCTGATGACCGAAGCCCGCGAACTTGCAGGTAAACTGGCAGCCGGACCTACAGTTGGCCTCGGCATGATCAAGCAGGCAATACAGACAGCCTCCACTCAATCACTGGATGATCAACTCGACCTTGAACGTGACTTGCAGCGCGAAGCAGGCAGAACAGCCGACTACGCTGAAGGAGTTACCGCTTTCCTTGAAAAGCGATCCCCTGAATTTAAAGGTGAATAGTTAAAGAGTATGCAATGAAAGATCCACAAGCCATAGCCCGTGCATGCGCTGATGTTTTATGGGCCAACGACCATGCCTCACAAAAGCTCGGTATAGAAATAAAAAGCATTTCTCCAGGTGGCGCTGAACTGACCATGACTGTGGCTAACGATATGACAAACGGACATGGCACCTGCCATGGAGGTTTTCTTTTTAGTCTTGCAGACTCTGCATTTGCTTTTTCGTGCAACACTTATGACCAGTGCTGTGTTGCACAGCATTGCACCATTAGCTACCTCGCACCGGCCCATACCGGCGACAAATTGCATGCCGTAGCTCATGAAGTTTCAAGAAAAGGCAGAAACGGAATTTACGATATTCGCATCAGTAATCAGAAGCACGAGACAATAGTTGAATTCAGGGGTTACTCTCGCACAATTCCAGGCTCCCTGCTTTCACAAGACAAGCCATCAGAATAGAGAAACCCACTATGGAAGATCTACAGCCAAAACCCGGTGATCTGACAGCAATCGAAACAGCATCAACAGATGAAATAGCCTCTGTTCAGCTCGAGCGTATGCAGCGTACGTTTAAACACGCCTACGCTAACTCCGAATTTTATAAAGCACAGTTCAAAGCCCACGACGTACATCCGGATGATTTAAAAACACTCTCCGACCTTGCAAAATTTCCGTACACCACCAAACAGGATCTGCGTGACAACTACCCGTTTAATATGTTCGCGGTGGATCAAAAATCACTGCGACGTATTCATGCGTCATCCGGCACCACTGGCAAACCTACCGTTGTCGGCTATACACAAAACGACCTTGATGTCTGGGCAGAAGTAGTCAGCCGGTCCATAACCGCCGCCGGTGGTCGACCCGGAGATATGATCCATAACGCCTACGGTTACGGGCTATTTACCGGCGGCCTCGGCATTCATGATGGTGCAGAACGCATGGGCTGTATTGTCGTGCCGGTATCCGGTGGTATGACCGAAAGACAAGTCACACTGATCACAGACTTTAAGCCTCGCCTGATCACCGTTACTCCCTCTTACATGCTATCGGTGCTTGATGAATTTAACGCACGCGGTATTGACCCGCGAGATACTTCGCTTGCAGTAGGCATTTTTGGTGCTGAGCCCTGGACCAACGCTATGCGTCTTGAAATCGAACAGGCGTTTGATATGCATGCGGTAGATATTTACGGTTTATCGGAAGTCATCGGCCCCGGGGTATCAATGGAATGTGTCGAAACTAAAGACGGGTTGCATATCTGGGAGGATCACTTCTACCCTGAGATAATCAACCCCGATACCGGTGAAGTCCTGCCGGATGGTGAACAGGGTGAACTGGTTTTCACTTCACTAACCAAAGAGGCCATGCCAATCATTCGCTATCGTACCCGCGATTTAACGCGACTGCTGCCCGGCACAGCACGCAGTATGCGACGCATGGAAAAAGTCACCGGACGCTCCGATGACATGATCATTCTGCGTGGTGTCAACGTTTTTCCAACCCAGATTGAAGAGCAACTTTTCAAGTGTATAGATTTGTCTCCACACTTCCAGATTGAACTGACACGCGATGACAGGCTGGATGTAATGACCATCCACGTAGAAGCCGCCATAGCATCCACCACCGATACACAGCGCAAAGCTGCTGCAAACGAGCTCGCGTCACATATAAAAAATGTAGTTGGCGTAAGCTCTAAGGTTAATGTCAGTGAACCGGGAAGTGTGGAACGTTCCCTGGGCAAGGCACGCCGTCTTATTGACAATCGATCATAAAACGATCTCAATGCGCCCGCACGCAGAGAAAAACTAACATGTCGCAAGATTACTCAAAACAACTGGCAACTGAATACGACCGTAACGGATACGTTTCCGGCATTAAGTTGCTGGGTGACGCAGAGGCGAAAAGTCATCGCGATGCATTGGAGCGTGCTGAACAAACCCGGGGCAGTCTTCATTATCTGGCAAAAGTACATACCATTTTTCGATCACCCCTTGAGCTTGCAACCCTGCCCGCAGCACTCGACATTGTTGAACAACTAATTGGCCCGGATATTTTATTGTTCAACGTAACATATATTATCAAGGAAGCCGGTGCGGCATCGCATGTCAGCTGGCACCAGGACCTGACTTACTGGGGCCTCAGCGATGATGATCAGGTAAGTATGTGGCTGGCTTTATCACCTGCCACCGATGAGACCGGCTGCATGAAAATGCTGCCCGGCAGCCATAAGCAGGGACGCCGTGAACACGCACCCACTCAAGACGAACACAATGTATTACTGCAAGGCCAGACCGTGGCAGGCATTGATGAGCGTGAGAGCGTGTTGTGTCCGCTGCAACCCGGTGAAGCGTCATTCCACCACGGCTGGACACTGCATGCATCAACGCCGAACGCAGGAACTGACCGCCGTATTGGTTTAAACGTGCAGTACATCGCCCCGCACGTGCGGCAGACAAAACACGACATGGACACTACGTTACTGGTTCGTGGTGAAGACAAGTTTAACCACTATGATGCAGATATCCCTGCAACCGCTGATTTTGAACCGGAAGCAGTCAGACGACACGCTAAATTGCAGAAGCTGTATGAAGAAACCGCAGGCACCAGCTAATGCCCGTCCTGCTTAAATCTGAGCCATACCAGAGCCGATCCAGCCACGCCTGATAGATACACGAGTGAACCAAACCATCAGTGCTGCAAACAGTGGCGTTAATGTAAAATACATTATTCTCTCAACCACCGTGAAAGAGACACCCGAGCGCATGATGCCAAACACCGGTATCATCGAAACAATAACGCCTATCAGCGCTATCACAAAAAACACAAGCGCCAGTCGCTTTCTGAGCAACAATAATATACTCGCAATAGCACCGCCAAAGACAGCAATAGCAAATGCACCGGTAGCCCATGCTGGTCTGTCACCTATAATACCGCGCTGTCCCTCAGACAGTGTCGCAAGGATATCCGGACTCATGGTGGCCTGCCATAGATAGTTAGCGCATCCCATCAAATGCCACACCAGCGATATGCCGCCAATCACCCAAACACTCCAGTGTGTTTTTATTGAACCTGTGTTGTTCATTACTCAGTCCCCGTATTAAATCAAAAACTCTTTATGACTTGCCCTTATAATTTTTGATCAACTCTGCTTCCTGCACATACTCATCGATCAGCATTTTATACAGCGCTCTGATTTTTTTTGTTACCGATCCGGCTTTGCCGGTGCCGATCACCTGACCATCGATAGAATATACCGGTGTTTGCGCACCAAAGGTACCGGTTAAAAAAGCCTCATCGGCAGCATAAGCCTCATACAGTGAGTAGTTTTTTTCAAATACCGGTATCTGCGCATCTCGGCAGAGGTCGATAACTTTCTGCCGCGTCACACCATTCATGCAATAGTCACCGCTTGACGTCCAGACCTCTCCTTTTCTGACAATAAAAAAGTTACACGCATTGGTAGTATTTACAAATCCGTGTGGGTCGAGCATAAGCCCTTCATCTGCACCGGCAGCTTCCGCCTGCAGACAGGCGATTACACAATTGAGCTTGGAGTGAGAGTTAAACTTGGCATCCTGCGAATGGGGCAAGCCTCGTACCTGAGGCACTGCGGCAAGCCTGATACCGCGTGCTGCATCGCTTACATCTGCAGTACGATCTACCGCTTTCGAATGCTCCATAATAATGACAACGGTTGGACCGGTTCTGGATAAACTCGGGTGTTGAAATGGCTTTACCTTGATGCCCCGGGTGACCATCAAACGACAGTGCACATCGGTTGTCATGCCGTTGGCATTTGCTGTTTCTTCAAGTGCACTGGCAATGTCTTCACGAGTCATTCCAATATCCAGTGATACCGCTTTGCAACTATTGAATAATCGGTCCATGTGCTCTTCAAAAAATGCCCACACGCCATTATAGAGCCGCATGCCTTCCCACATACCGTCACCAAGCATGAAACCTGAATCGTAGACAGATACCTTTGCTTCATCGCGATGAACGATGTCACCATTGACATAAATTTTTATATCACTGTTTCTGAGATCTTCTTCCGCATCATGGGTGGTGACCGCAGCACTCGAAGACTGGTTTGCATTACTGTTTGATGTCTTACTCATGATTCCTGCTATTGGTTAAATTTTCTGATGATCACTGAAAGCTTCTGATTAGTCTGTCACTACGAGTGAGGCAGATAGTCAGCGGTGTTTTTTAATAATACGTTAAACGAAATTGAAACACGCAGTTCCTCCGACAAGTTGGGGTGCACCAAATGATGCAGAAACGATGGCCACAGCAACAGCATGCCGGGTTTAGGCAGAATTCTATATTCAGGGTCAATCTGGCCATCACCCGCAACTGCCGTCATATTCGCCTGTGGGCGTGGATCAAAAAAAGAAATCGCTCCGGGGTTGAGATCGGATCTGCCGCGCGCTTTTTCATTTGAGTCAGGTACTGCAATGTAGTACGTACCACTCAGATAGCTATGCGGGTGGTTGTGCAGGTTGTGATAGTCACCGATGCGATTGACATTGGCCCAGCCCTGTATACTCCACTCCACATCGTAGCTGACAGCCATTTTTTTAAAATAATCAGCGACTGTCTTGTTTATGCATTGCTTCAGCCACTCAATGGCAGGTTCGGATCTGGAAAACAGATTCTCGGATGCATACTCGACCGTCATGTCGTCTCGACTGGCTTCAGCCTCAAGAATCAGTGCCAGCAGCGATTCATTGGCGGCGTCAGTATTACCAAGCGAGCGGCGCAGAAAAGTTGTTGGCCACAACTCGGTAAAGCCATCGTTGTCGGTTTTATGCATAGTGAACGCTCCGTCTGTGATCAGACACAAACACCAGTATACTTGGCTGATCCCGCCAGACAATTTTTATGAACGACACACCTGATATGCAATCATTTTACTGTGCCATCGGGCTCGGCAATCCTAAAAGCCCGAGCAATGTCGGTTCTGTGGTTCGCGCCTGTGGGTGTTTTTCTGCCGATCATATTTTCTACACCGGTAGCCGATACGACCGTGCCGAACCGTTTTATACAGACACAGCAAATCAGCGTAATGAGATTCCGTTAACTCATATCGATAGCCTGACAGAAGCGCCTGTTAAACCAGAGGTGAAAATCATAAGCGTTGAGCTTTGCGAAAACGCAGTACCGCTTACAGACTACCGTCACCCGCAACAGGCATTGTATCTTTTTGGGCCGGAAGACTATAGCCTGTCTCAGGAGACCATTAATAAATCAGATGATGTGGTTTTCATTCCAACCACCGGATGTCTGAACCTGTCTGCTACTGTCAATCTGCTACTCTACGACCGTATGATTAAGCAAACAAAAGTACTATCGCACATTGAAGCAAACGACCTGATCAGAAGCAGCCGCGACTGCAGAAACAATCTCATCGTTAAGGACTGACATCGTGAAATGGCCAGCAATAGTCCGGTTTGATAACAGCGACGAACTGGATGTTATCGAAGATGAAGCCAACTGGCGCGAATACGCCAGCAGTATTGGTGGTTCCTGTCAGTTAATTTCGTCTGACGGTACAGTCTACTCAATATCACGCACGCCAGACGGATCTGCAACACTCGATAATTCAGGCAGCACAATAAACGTGGATAATGCAGTGGACCTTGCGCGTTGTCATATGGCAGCTCAGGCTCATTGCTGTGTGTCTAAATTCAATGCCTCAAGCGTGGAAGAAGCAATCGCTGCAATTGTTCTGCTTGAACAAGACCAGAATTGACCGGGAGTCTGCGGTTGAATGATCAGACTATGTCTAACCCCTACACTGTTGGCTGTTTTTGCACTTTGGGCAGCAGGAGTACCACCAAAAAGATACAGCTGGCGGCGATTGCCAAAACTACAAATAATCGATCAAAGCCCCAGTCTCGATGTATCCATGCGATCAATGGAACAGCTGATGCCATAACAGAAAAAGTAATCAGGTACCGAAGTGCATAGGCCCGGCTTCGCCATTCACTGCGTACTACTCTGGCCAGCAGCACATCATTAATAGGTATCTGACCAAATACTACCAACATAAAAGCAATGGAGACCAGTAGTGCTGTCATGCCTTCGAGCTGAATCATAAAAGTAAAAAACAGCGCTTGCAGAGCCGCAACTACCGCAAATATTATTTTCACTGGATACTCATCAACCAGCTTTCCCACAATCAATTGCCCGACGGCGGCGATCGAAAAAACGATAAAGGCATACCAGCCAGTCATTGTTGCGGACACTACCATTTCTGACAATCGCTCATCGAGCACTTTAGGAAGCGCAAAAGTCGTGCTTTGAAATATCAGACCACCAATGGCTGTTGTCACCAGAATGATCGCAAATATACGCCAAAACTTGCCGGAGTCTGATTTATGACTCTGCAGTGTTTTGCCACCCGCTGATACCGTTGCCATTGGATTAATTTTGATAAACCTGAAGTATGCGAAGCCGATGAGAATTGATATAGCACCGGTCAAATAGAATGCACTGCGCCACCCGGAAAGATCAATCAACAGACCGGTCAGCAATGCAGCACTGGCAACACCGAGATTGCCCCACACCCCGTTGACCGCCAGCAGCAACCCGGTTTTGCTTTTATCGCGCACCACCATCGCCAGGCCCACCGGATGATAGATCGATGCGAACACTCCAACTAAGGCGAGACTGATTCCAATTTGTATCGGGTTACTCGCTAAGCCTGCGAAGATGGCACTGAGCCCGATACCGATGAAAAACAACACCATCATCCCTTCCCTGCTCCACTTGTCGGCCAGCCAACCGGCCGGAATCGCACAGACACCAAACGCTATGAAGCCCGGAGTAGCATAAGGGATCAGTTCTGCATAGCTCAGGCCCCACTCACTCGTTAACTGCAGGGCGGCAGCGGTCGCAAAGATCAACATAAAGAAGTGGTCCAGAAAGTGGCCAACGTTCAGGAATAGAAATTCAGACTTGTCTCTGGATGAACTGAGTTGCCCTGCAATCAACGCTATATGCTCCCAAAGTGACAGCTGAATCCACGTTTGGATTCCAGGTCATAAGAATAACCTGAATTAACGGTTCACACCGTCCAATCTGAAACGATTGTCGAACTGCGTACACTGCTATCATGAGCACATGCAAATAGACTCACCACTGGACAGAGCACCGCTACCGGGCCTGTACCGAAAAACCGTACTATCGTTTCCGGCCATTATTGTCGCACTGCTCGCTTTACTGCTGTGCTTTTTGTCTGGCAGGCACGCAATTTCTCACTCGATGCATCCGCCGACGCGCTGCTGCTCGAGAACGATGAAGACCTGCGAATTTACCGGGCAACTTCTGCACGATACGGTTCAGCGGGCGACTCTCTGGTGGTTACCTATGACCCTCCCGGTGAGATTTTTACCCGGGAATCAATCGATCATCTGTCAACCCTGCGCGATGAGCTTACCACCGTCGATTCTGTTGAATCAGTATTTTCACTTCTGGAAGTGCCACTGCTAACCAGCTCCGGAGTAAGCCTGACTGAGCTGACATCCGGTGTACCAACGCTTGAGACCCACCCGGACAGCGACCTTGAAAAAGTAAAAACTGAAATAACAACCAGTCCGGTCTTCAGGGATCTTATCGTCAGTGAAGATGGCTCCACCACCGGCATGCTGCTGAATCTGGCCTCTAATGAAGAATACTCGGCACTGCGCACAAAGCGCTCTGCATTGAGACTAAAAGACCTCGAAGGCACTTTGACGCCTGAGGAAGAAATAAACCTGCAGGAAGTAAACGCAGAGTTTGACCAGATGCGAAGCGAGGAAAATAAAAAACTCCACGACGATATAGCCGCAGTCCGTACCATTCTGGCTAAGCACGAAGACAAAGCAACGATGCATCTCGGTGGTGTACCGATGGTATCCGACGACATGATTACCTACATCGCCCGCGATCTTGTGGTGTTCGGTGCAGGTGTGGTGTTGTTTATACTGGCTACTCTAACGTTTATCTTCCGCAGAATGAGATGGGTACTGTTGCCTGTCGCTAG
Source organism: uncultured Granulosicoccaceae bacterium (assembly GCA_964388065.1). Taxonomy (GTDB): domain Bacteria; phylum Pseudomonadota; class Gammaproteobacteria; order Granulosicoccales; family Granulosicoccaceae. The sequence goes on along the minus strand of CAYLZS010000038.1, from coordinate 22,805 downwards.
TTGTCTGTTTGCAGGCATGACCGTAATGGGTTTTCTCGGCCTTATTGGCTGGAAGGTCACCGTTATTTCCTCGAATTTTATTTCATTGATGTTCATCATTACTATGTCAATGAACATTCATCTGGTGGTACGTTTCCGTCAGTTGAAAATAGACCACCCAGACTTAAGCCACATAGACCGGGTGTGGCTCGCCACCAGAAAAATGTTCTGGCCGTGCTTATATACAGCGCTCACTACCATTATTGGTTTCTGTTCACTTGTGTTTAGTGGCATAAAACCGGTGATCGATTTTGGCTGGATGATGTCGATCGGACTGGTAGTGACTTTTCTCACTTCGTTTCTTCTGTTTCCGTCACTGCTGGTGTTAATCGGTCCGCTGGAAAATGACGGAGAAGCAGATAAACCAGTTGCCGCAACCGCACTGCTCGCGCGCTTTACCGACAAGCGCGGCAACTGGATCATCATACTTGCAGTGTTACTGGCAATTATGAGCGCTGTCGGTATATCTCGTCTGATTGTTGAAAACAGCTTCATTAACTATTTTCGATCGCACACAGAAATATATCAGGGCATGAAGCTTATAGACGATAAGCTCGGTGGTACAACACCACTCGATGTTGTGCTTGATCTTACTGAAGAGGAGGAAGAAGACGAATGTGCGGATCTCTCACAGCTCTCTGAGGAAGATGCAGAATTCTGTGAAGAGCTTATGTTGCTCGAGGGTGAAGATGACGAATCTGAAGACGTTTGGTTCACACCTTATAAGGTAAACCGCGTTAAGGAAGTTCACGACTATCTCGAATCCATTCCATCGATCGGTAAAGTACTGTCGATGGCATCTATCCTCAGAACCGGTGAAGCGATTAACGACAATAAGGAATTCACCCCGTTTGAACTTGAGCTTTTGTTTAAAAATATCCCGGATGACCTGCGTGGTGATCTGATAGATCCGTATTTATCAATAGAAAACAATGAAGCCCGAATCTCAATGCGTATTCTCGATTCTCTTCCGGACTTACGTCGCCGGGAACTACTGGAGAAGATTCGCAACGACATTGAAAACGAGCTCAATATACCGACCGAGCAATTCCAGGTCAGTGGTATTCTGGTGCTGTATAACAATATGCTGCAGAGTCTGTTTCAATCGCAAATACAAACTATTGGTGCTGTGCTGCTTGGGATAGCAATCATGTTTCTGATTCTGTTCCGGTCCTTAACACTGGCTGTTATTGGTATCATTCCCAATGCGCTGGCTGCTGCAATTGTTCTTGGTATAATGGGGCTGGCTAAGCTGCCGCTCGATATGATGACCATTACTATCGCGACCATATCAATTGGTATCGCGGTCGATAACAGCATCCACTACATCTATCGCTTTAAGGAAGAACTGCCAAAACACGACAGCTATGCCGCTACCTTGTATACCTGTCACAGAAATATAGGACGCGCGGTTCTGTATACTTCGCTAACCATTATTTTCGGGTTTTCTATACTGGTATTCTCGAACTTTATACCAACGATATACTTCGGCTTGCTCACTGCATTAGCTATGTTTGTAGCACTTCTGGCGGTTCTGACACTTCTGCCTAAGCTAATTCTGATGTTTAAACCATTTGGGCCGGCAGGTACTGCCAGCCAGGAGGTATAAAAAAGCTCACTCTGTTACAGAGAGTGAGCACGTATCCAGTAAACCGGTACCAACGCCAGATGCAAATGTCACCACAGCGTAGACACTACCTGCGGGTGCAGTTGCAGAAATACTGTAGGGTTCATAAACATCGAGGTTCACCGGTAACTCATTTTCAGCTAACTTCTGGAAGCTGCTGTTAGCGAATCCAAGCTTCATCGAACCGACTCCCGGGCCATTGTGACGCGCAAAGCAGTCGAGATTATATTCCACACCAGGATCAGCAACGACTTCCTGGTAAACACAATTGCCATCACTAATCTGAATAGACTGTGCACCCAGATGAGCGTCGTTCGAGAATGTGCCTGCGCTTTCTCCGGTACATAGTTCCCAGTCGGTCAGGACATTTTCAAACCCACCGTTTTGCAGCAGATTTCTACTGATACTTTGTGCCTCCTCAGCAGCACCAATTGACAGCGTGCCACTCTGCACAACGTAGCAGTGACTGGTACTGGCTCCATTAGTTGAGCTGAGCACTACCGATGCCCAATTGGCGTCGTTACTGATCGGCAGACTAATAGAGTAGCGCTCATTCTCGGTATTGATCTGATGTGGTACCTGAACAGATCGACTGAATGTATTGTTGCCGTAATTCAGAACAATATTGGCATTCGGTGCGTCCTGCCCCTGAAACCGACAACTGAGCTCGTGCGACTGGTCTTCGGTAACAATAAAGCGCAAAAAGCTGCAACTCAGTCCGGTTTCACTGCAGTCGCCCACTGAATTAATTACCTGCTCAGCTGCGGGCTGGCTTGCAATAGCCGGTGGTGGCGTATTCGGGCTGCGGTTAATTTCATAAAAAGATAAATCACGCTGCGGCAGCGGTTGCTGCAGCACTTTGGTAGCATCCACAAAACCAAGCACTGTTACCAGCCCGCGCACTTCTTCTGAATTTGTACTCAGTATGTGATCACCACTCGCTGTTTCAATAGAGAATAAACCCAGACGACTACCGGACTGGTTGTTGAAATTAAATGAGTAACCTACCGGACCATAATTACGCTGACCACCACAACTAACATCAGTAGTAATTCGGGTTACGTTATGACTGGCAACGTGGCATTCAAATAAAATTGTGGTATTCGGTAACGGCTCGCGCAAAAGAAGGTAACTTGCCTCCTGTTCATAACCCGCGGGGGCCTGTCGTGTTGATGCCCAGTGGCCAACATCGGGCTTAACAGAACGCACCAGCCTCACATAAGGCAGATCTTCGTAACCGTCAGACAACTGTGGCGGGTTCTGACGATGCCGATTGTTACCAGTCCAGGCAAACCAGGCAGGTTTGGGCCGAGCATCAATATCATTCAACCCAGGCTCGAACGTCCCTTCATTTCTGTGATCCCGAATGCGGTGATATACAAAATTGTTTATTCCAGGTGTTCCCAACACATTACGCACAGCAACAGGAAGTTGTTGGCTCTGAGCTTCAAGCGAGGAACGCGGCCCTGAGGCATTTATGCCATTTTCTGTCAGGTGTATCTCCCAGGCATGTGGCTTATCCGGAAATCGCTGTCTGAGATAACCGGCCAGTACCCCAAGGTTGCCAAACGTTACTTTCGGGTAGTCGTTTGGACCGAACTCGGGCTCAAACAGTTTGGGTGGATAAGAATGAAACGCCAGTCTCCATTCGCGCGGTGCCACAAGAACAGCCAGCCGGTCGATAAACTGCTCAGCCGACGCAAAGCGCTCCTGATCAATGAAAGCTTCACCGAAGTGATGGTCAAAAGACATAAACACTTTCGCTTCCGGCTGCTCTTGTTTAATGCGGTCGTACGATTTGTTGAATATATCTGCGTAAGACTGAATTCTGTCATCGATCGTACATGGATACTCCTCTTTACCACAGCCTGGGTTAAACCAGTCAATGGCATTAATTTCGTTTTGAATTACATAATTCACGATGCGTCCGTTTCCATTCGCACCGTTGTATCTGCGCGCAATCATTCCAGTGTAGCGGGCAAAGTCTTCCGGGTTATCGGGTGCAATAAAATTCGGATGGATCAACGGCACATTAGCCACTTTGCTGGTATTGGATCTTCTGGCCCAATCAGGTGTGCCATACAGTACAGCAGTCACGTTAATTCCCTGTGACGAATACCATCTGATTTGCTTTTCCCTGACCGGATCGATACGCCACACCATGCCATCGTATTCAAACGTGTTGGGGTCACGCAGCGACAGATCCTCGCTTGGCTGCCATGTAGACCACAACTTATTAAAAATCACATCACCAACACCCGCCTGCACAAGCTCTTCGCGATTAAGCCAGCCACTCGGGCCAATTGATTTTATGTTGTGCGGGTTAAAAGGCGGGTAAGGCAAATTTGCCGTGTCCAGTGCGGCACGAGCCGCCACCGGAACCGCTGCACCCAGGTCCGGTTGAAATGGCTCGAACACGGAATCGAGCTCATCCACGTAAGAGAAGCCAATAATCTCGCCGTTATCATTGCCGTCCGAAAGGCAGGCTTGCAGTACAGTAACACTCGCAACGGCGGCGAGAAATCCGAAAAGTAACCTTGGCAATCTTTGTGAGATCATCCCGATCAGAGCGTTTTGATTAGTCATATTAGGTGTTTTTTTCTCATTGACCGACAGATAGATGACAACAGATAATTTCATAACCGATCTTTGACGACGGCTTGCGGACGCAGCGGCCGACAACCGTGTGAACACTTTCACAATGGCAGCCTAAAACGAGAACCAGTAGCAGGCCCCAATATCGATAAGATCTTGTTTAGCAAACAGAAAGGTCAGATATCATGCCAGCGACCCAGAGCATTACGGCGCAACAGAACTCAGGAAGTAAGCCAGTAACATGTGCAGTGAACTGTCACTTAATTTGTACAGTTCGATAATGGTTCTAATTGCAATGTCATCTGATGTTCTTACTGAGCTCAGATGTTTCTCGTGGTAAAATCATCCGTCAGATTGTTGCCAGATTGTTGTTAGTGGCATTGCTATTGTTAGTAGTTAAACAGTTGCTTCGATCGTTGTATCAGGGAAGTAAAAATCTTCCATGCACACCAACTCCGTCACTTCCGGAGTTACTCAATCAGCTGATTTCGAATTCAGTCAGAACGAATTCTCCTGAATTTAGTCAGACCATTTCAGCCACCAGCAAGCACGTTAGTGGGATAAATACTGTTCCATGCAAAATCTGTGATGAGGTTTTTCTAAATGAGTTCAACGGCACGCCTGTGCGCTACACTGATTTGCGGCGCAATCTTTTTGTTGTGCCAATCAAAATCCATCGCATTTCCTCTGCAAAGCGAAATCCAGCCCAACGATCAAAATGGAGGTATCTACGGTTATGCGCGAGGAAAGAACCAGTCAGCTGTTGCCTACACCGAAGTTTTCCATGACGACCCGCTTAACAACACCCTTCGGGTAAGCTACTGGTCCGACAATCGCAAAGCAATTTCTTACAAAACTCTCACTTTTGGTGATAACCCGAAAATTCCAAACCTCTTTGAATTTATCGACTTCAGAAATTCCAAAGCAATTCGAATTACCGTTAACGGCAATATTGCAAACGTTAAATCGATAAGGCTGGCTGCAGATGGCAGCGAGACCGTCAGGTCCGAAAAAAATGTAGAGATAAGTGCAAATACAGTAATCGATGCCTCTTTTCATCGGTTTATTTTGTCAGAATGGGACCGGATGATTGCTGGAGAGTCGATGAACGTCAAGTTTATGCGGCTCGACAAGGCCTCCCTTGTACCGCTGGTAATTAAACGATACGAGTGTGATACAGCGAATATAGTCTGTTTCAAAGTATCGATTGATAACCTGATTCTACAAACCATGCTGCCAAGCTTCTTCATGCAATACGACTTGAACAAAAATCTCATTCGCTACAATGGCATCGGTCCGATCACCAAAGCGAACGGAAAACCACAAACTGTAGATATCAGTTATGAGTATCCACAATGAAAATTACCCTTAACTTTCAATCTCTGTAAGGCTTGTTCTACAGAGAATAAAGGGACACACCATATTTTGCTGTAGTTTTCCTGCATCAATATGCTCGAAAGATTCAGCTCTTTCTTTAAGTATCAATTGACTGGTACTTTTCAACCACATCCATTCTGACTTCAATACCGAGACCTGGTCCATCAGGCACGGTTATCTCGCCATTTAAAAGTTCCCAGGGCTTTGAAATCAATTCTTTCCTGTAAGGATGTGACGAGCGGTCGTATTCGAGCATCGGTTGTGTTGCAAACAATGAATGATGCGACACTGGCAGCGATGCTATCAGTTGCAGTGATGCCGCCTGCGCAACGGCACTACCCCATACATGCGGATTTACCGTCACACCTTTAGCCTGCGCCATGGCAGTGATGTCTCTGGCTGCTGTTAAGCCTCCGCATGAACCTACATCTGGCTGAGCCACATCGATGAGATCAAGCAATTGATTGTAGCCATAGATACTGTGCTCGTTTTCACCGGCAGCAATCGGTATTGACAACGCGCTGCGCAACTCACGATACCCATCGAGATCTTCAGGCACCAGTGGCTCTTCGTACCAGCGGATATTATATTCCTCGAGAGCGCGACCAAGTCGTATGGCCTCTGCACGGCCATAAGCGTGATTGGTGTCAACCATTAATTCACAACCATGATCCACACCCGATTCATGGCTCAGGGCATCGTCTATCGCACGCATGACTTTTATGTCGTCATCGACACCGAACCCCAGTTTTACTTTCATTGCTCTGAAGCCTGCAGCTCGATGCTGAACCGCCTCCTCTGCAAGCCGAGCTGACTCTCCCTGCCCTTTAATTCTATAAAAGCCAGTTGCGTAGGGTTCTACCTTTTTTCTGAACGCACCACCCAGCAACTGAAAAACGGGTTGCTTGTAATACTTGCCAGAGAGATCCCACAGCGCGATATCTATGGCGCTAATACCTGCTAAGACACTTCCCTTGCGGCCATAATCACGAGTCTTGTTATACATTTCATGCCAGAGCACGTTGATATCCAGCGCACTACGATTTAATACAACTGGCGCTAATGCGTGCCTGATAACCGCAGACGAAATTTCCGGTGGTTCCAGTCCCTGTGCAAAAGCCTCACCCCAGCCACTCAAACCGTTGTCAGTCTGTATACGCACCAAAGTAGCGGAACGCTGGTGTACCCAGCCCTGAGAGAACGCAAACGGTTCATCAAGCGGAGTCTTTAGAACATAGACATCAACTGAAGTAATTTTCATGAACGACTACTTTATATTGTTTACTTTATCTTGCTTTAGGTACCGGTAAATACGGGTTTGCGCTTTTCATTGAAGGCCAATATTCCTTCATAGCGGTCTGCGGTCGCAACCAGCTGATTATACGACTCTACTTCGAATGCCATACCATCGGTCAAAGACATCTGCAGGCCTTTGTGTATGGATTGTCTCGCCTGCCTGACTGCCAATGGGGCATTGTTAGCAATTCTTGTTGCCACTTGTAATACTGCTTCATTAAGTGCTGCAACTGATGGCAATACTTCATTCACCAGGCCAAATTGAAAAGCTTCGTTTGCCGAAAAAGCTCTGCCGCTTAATATGTATTCCTTGGCCCTGCGCTCACCGATAGCACGCGCCAGTGTCTGTGTACCACCAATACCCGGAATGATGCCCAGTTGTGTTTCGGTTTGTGCAAACTTCGCATGCTCTGCAGCGTAAGCAAAGTCCAGCGCTGCCACCAACTCACATCCGCCACCGAATGCAGCGCCGTTAACTGCACCGATAACCGGTACTGGGCAATCAATCACAGCACGTACCATTCTCTCAAACACCAGATGTTGCTTCTGCCAGTCATCGTCCGACATTCCATTGCGCTCTTTCAGATCTCCACCCGCACAAAACGCCTTTTCACCACGGCCTGTCAGGATAATCACCCGAAACTGATCAGGATTAGCAGCAAGCCCTTCAAACACGTCAATCAGATCACGCGCCATTTGCGTATTAAAGGCATTTGATGCTGCTTCACGATCGAGAGTGACAGTCAATATTGTACTGCCCGTCAGATCTGAAGTCGGGTTACTTAGAGAGATCGTATCGTAGGTATTGGTCATAGGAGTCGATAGTATCGCCACTGTCGATTGCAATATAGAGAATTCAGTGAACAGTCGCAATCGGGACGCTTTATTCAAAGCCTGTGCAGCTAATGACACTCCACACTGAATGTACTCGGACGCACAATCTGTTTACACTCAACAGACATGAAAAACAAACCGAAAATGGATCGGGAATCGCTGCTCAACGGTGAGATCCGGAAGCTTGCCGAAAGCCGTCCTGGAATGTACAAACTAATGCCGGACGATGTGCGACGAAAAATGGTTCAGGACACCATTGCCAGTGCACCGGACAAATCAGAGTTCCGTGTGTTCGCCTATGGCTCGCTAATCTGGAATCCGGCTATCGAATTTGAATCAACTTACCCCTGCCGCATAGACGGTTACCACCGCAGCTTTTGCTTCTGGACAATGCTCGGACGCGGCAGCCAGGAACTGCCCGGCTTAATGATGGGACTCGAGAGTGGCGGTAGCTGCGATGGTGTGGCCTATGGCATTGCGCAAGATAAACTGGAAACAGAACTGGATATTCTATTTAGACGTGAAATGATGGCCTACGCTTACAAACCACAATGGGTCAAAGCAACATATCGAGATCGCGAAACTTCTGCGGGTGCTGATATGCTGACTTTTGTGGTTAATACCGATAGCGATCGATACTGCAGTAATTGCAAAGAAGCAACAGTTGTTAAAACGCTGGCTACCGCAGAAGGACCACTGGGAAAAAATTGTGATTACCTCTATCAGCTGGTCGAACATCTTGACGCATTGGGTTACGAAGATCAGGAAATGACCAGTCTGGCGGATAAAGTCAGAAGCTATCAATTTCAAAACTAATCGGTGTCATTAAATGCCTCACTTCAGCTTCGAATACTCCGCCAATCTCGAAGACTCAGTCGATATCGGTGCTCTGTGTGTGATAATTCGCGAAGCCGCAATAGATACCGGTTTATTTCCCATGCCCGGTATTCGCGTACGGGGGTTTAAGTCAGAGCACTACTCAATTGCCGACGGAAACCCCGAACACGCTTTTCTGGATTTATCTATCAGACTGCGCGAGGGCCGACCACAAGACAAAAAAGAAGCAGCGACGCTGGCAATTTTTGAAGCGATGAAGGCTTATCTGGAGCCGGCACTAAAGCAACACTCAATAGCACTGTCAATGGAAATGCGAGACATTGATGCAAGCCTGAGCCCGAAAACCGGGACTATCAGAGAACATTTGCAGTCCAACTCCTGATAATGGCCCACCTTTTAATCAGCGCAATTAGCTCATTATCGCGCAACTTGATCAGGACAGTGACCTATATTTATGCTCTGATTAATACAGCACACAACACAGCCATCTGCCCTGCCATTGTTATAAAGCGAACAGCGTCAGTAAAGCGAACTGACGCTTAGGACTCTACTATCTCCAATTTGATATTATTTGAGTTTGTGTACGTAACTAAAGTGCCAACTAACATAGTTGCCAAACCCACTAATAACATAATTTCCAGGAAAGCATGATTCAGAAACAGCTTCAGCAAACTGGATACAAAAATCAGCAGAAGGCCAAATTGAAACAGCCTGCCACCCAAAAACATTTTTGAATGCATGCCTCGATGCCACCTCATTGTTTGGCCACAATTTTCGCAGTTTGCGTCTCCAATTATCTGGAGAAAAGGGCTCAATTGTTTTTGAATATGACGACTTATGGGTGTGCCGCAGTTCGGACAATTTATCTCTACCAGTTTAATGTCAGTGCTCCTATATTTCCCATAAAAGTAATTATAAGGCCAATGGTTTTGTATATTTATAGGGATGTCGATTTAACACAAACTATACGACAAACGCAAAAATAGGCACAGCACTGTTTTCGGCTGCGAGCTGTCCTGGATCATTGACAGTGATTGGCCATACACGTATTTAGGCTTTTCGCGGCAGGTCCATTTTCTGCCGCCGCTCCCAGAGCGCTTTGCGACTAATACCAAGTTTACTGGCTAGTTCAGTTTCCGATAGTTTATCTTCAAAGCTTAAAACAAAATAACGAAAATAGGCATCCAGGCTTAAATCCAGCCCGCTATGTGACGCTTTTTCATCTATGACGTTAATACCAAGGTGTACTGGTTTAATCTCTTCAGAGTCGACCATCAGCACTGCTCTTTCAATGACGCTTTTCAGCTCATTAATATTACCTGGCCATTGATAAGCCTGAAGTGCATTGCTTGCTTCTTTTGACAAAACGATCCGGCGCTTTCTATAGCGTTTCGCAAAAAGCCCTACATAACTGGCTGATATCGGACCTATGTCATCTCGCCTTTCGCGTAGCGGTAACGATGGAAATACACAATCGCCAAATAGCTCAGCCAACTCGGGGTGTAAGAGGTTCTCTTTAACTGCCGCCTCGGGTGAGTCCATCGCCAAAACAATGAGTCGTACATTGGGTGCCGAACGTCTGTTTTTTGCATTGATTAGCTGATTGGCAAGAAATAACTGTCTGTCTGTTGGCAGCACACTAATTGTTCTTACCACCAATGTACCACCGTGAGCCGCCTGCAATAACCCGCTGCTTGGTCGGTGAGTGTCTTCGTTCGATCCAAAAAGCAGCTGCTCAATCTCTGACGACTGATACATAGGTAAATCTGCAAATACCAACGGACCACGGTTGCGCTCACTGTGTTCATGGCACAAGCGCGCCAGCATTTCTTTACCGCTTCCACGTTCACCTTGTAGATAAACAAAAAGATCATCAGGGTCGATACTTTTTATTGCAGCGATCGTTTGTTGCATCGTCGGTTCGAGGGAATCTATTTCTATCTGTGGATATAGTCGATTCAGATCACGACGCATCGCCGCATTCTGTACAGAGAGTCGATTCTCTCTCAATGACCGATCAATGGTCAGTAGTAGTTCATCATGATCGAAAGGCTTACTGATGTAATCAGCTGCTCCGAGCTTCATGGATTCAACTGCTGAGCGCACACTTGCATAGCTTGTCATCATGATAACCGGCACCTGCTCAGCAAAATCCAGAATCTGGTTGCCGTCACGACCAGGCAATCTGATATCTGCAAGAATCACATCAAACGACTCAGGATAAAATTCAACTGCCTCTTCAACGCTTGAAGCGCCCACTACTTCATAGTTATTGCGTTCAAGCAACAGCGCCAACTGCTTTCGGATAATGTCTTCATCTTCTAACAGCAATATTCTATTCATATACCGGGCGCCTGACTAAATTGCGATGCAAGACTTGCTGGCAATCGAATCTCAAAGCAGGCTCCTTTGTTCACTGTCGGGTCAATTGAAATTTTCCCACCATGCTCATTGACAAGACTATACACGAGTGACAAACCCAGACCAGTGCCACGTCCAACCGACTTGGTGGTATAAAAAGGCTCAAAGATTCGCGATTGATCCTCCGGTTTAATGCCCAGACCATAATCTCTCACTGAGACCATATGCATTCCGTCACTTGAATATCCTTTAATCTCCACAACCCCGTTTGGCTGTGAAACATCACAGGCATTGTTCAAAAGATTAACGAAGATTTGTACCATCTGACGCTCACTTCCGGACACCCACTGCTCATCGCTAAAGTCGATTTTAAATTCAATAGTCTTAGCCTGTTCTGACAGTCTCACCAGTTGAATTGCCTGTTGCACACAGTCACTGATCTCAATGCGTTCGCGTTCTTCCAGACCCAGCGGTTCATTGCGCGCAAACGCAAGCAGCGATTTTACAATCTCATCAATTCTTTTTACCTGGGTCAGTATGTCTTTGGCACTCTCACGTGGTGAAGCCAACTGTAATGTCGATAACTCTTCTGGTGTTCCACCCGATACTGCGCCGGAATGAGGTTCGGCGTAGACACTCTGATTTTGAGCAATACTTGCAATACCGGTTAGCGGATTTCCTATCTCATGCGCTACACCTGCAGCCAGACGGCCGATAGAAGCCAGCCGTTCACTGTGCGCGAGTTCGGATTCAAGCAGATCAAGATTTGTCCTGTCTTCAACCAAAATCACCTGACCAGCTGCTGGTCCGGTACTGCCGACCTGCGCTGTTACCATTGCTTTATGAAAGTTAAATGATTTACTGCCACTATCCAATTCGATTAAATGCTTAAAGATATGATCATCATCGGATTCTGCAAACTCGAACAACAGCTTACTCCAGGGCAGCGGCAACTCATGCAGCTTACTTTGGCGAGCGACTTTATCATCAATACCAGAGATGTTTTCCATCGCCTGATTCCAGATCAAAATACCGCCATCAGGACCAAACGAACAGACACCAAGTGGCAGCTCGTGTAATACATTTCTTAAATAACGTCGCAGATTATCGAGTTCTTTGGTCATACCCCGCATTTGTTCACTAGACGTCTCAAGTCGCACTTCCATCGCACGCAGTGATTCTGTCAGTGCAAGGTGCGCCGGCTGGTTTAACTCCAGGCGTCCGCGCAGTGTGAGCCTTGCGACAGTCGGTCCGAGCAGTCCGGAGAGGTTTCTTTCAAGACGCTCGTGAAGCAGTCGCAAATCGACTGCACGTATTCTGTTTTCATCAAGATTGAGCTCACTAACTGCACGTCGCACTTCCTGCTCTGCTGCCTCTCTACCGAGAAGTTGCTCAAGCTGCACCGTGTAGTCAGAGGTAGAACGCGCTATAACAAGACCAGACAAAGGGCGTGCAGCATCAGAGACACAGGCCTGTGCCGCTTCACTTTCTTCCGCGCTTACCTTCGTCAACAAAGAACCGACGACATATAACAGGCAATTCACCGTCAGTGAACAGAAGGTTGAAATACTCCAGACATCTACACCACCGAAGCCGAGACTACTGGTTAAGCGCTCCATACTGCCGATAGTGGCAGAATCAGTCAGTAACGGCAGTACAAGAATAAAGAACCATACCAACGCGCCTCCAAGGAGACCCGCCAGGAAGCCGGTTTGCGTAGCGCGTGTCCAGAACAACAATCCAACAACCCCAGGTAGTAGCTGGATAGCTGCTACAAAAGATATCAATCCAAGACTGGCCAGACCTTCGTGCAATTCAATAACCAGATAAAAACCGTAGCCTGCAGCAATGATAGAAGCGATAATTACTCGCTTACTCCATATCAGGCCCCGGTATAGATTGGTATCAGGGTTATTGACGGCAATACTTACCGGTAACAATATATGGTTCAGGCACATATATGACAGAGACAGTGTTGTCACTATCATCATCGCACTGGCAGCAGAGAGCCCGCCAAGATACACCAACAGTGACAGCCAGCTGTTCCCGAGTGACATCGACATACCCAACACGTAGAAATCTGGCGGGTTGGTTAACGCGAGTTGCTTGCCAGCCCAGAGAATAGGGAAAATTGGCAGATTCAATAACAACAGATACAACGGAAACATCCAGTATGCTGTTTTCAGAGATTTCGGTTTCAGGTTTTCAACAAAGGTCATGTGGTACTGGCGAGGTAGCAGAAAGGCCGCGCCAAATGCCAATAGCAGCAGAGTGCTCCACAACGACGAATTAACCGGTTCATACATCGCACGCAGTTCCTGCGGGTTATCGGCAAGCCACTGATGCATGGAATCGATACTGCCGAATACACCGTACACAGCAAACAATCCTGCCACTAACAGTGCAATCAACTTTACTGCAGATTCAAACGCAATCGCGAGCACCAATCCGGAATGTTTTTCTCGTGAGGTTAAATGCCTTGCACCGAACGCGACACTGAAAATAATGATCACAATGCAAAACACCAATGCCAGTAAGTTTGGTGCCGCCTCTCGGGCCAGTACCTGAATTGATCTGGTCACGGCAGTTATCTGCAGGGAGATATACGGAAGGATTCCCACCAGCATAAAAACCGTAACGCATAAACCTGTTGCACGACCGCCATAACGAAATGCAAGAAGATCAGCAATTGATGAGAGCTGGTAGTCGCGACACAGACGCAGAATTGGTGCTAGTAAATACGGGCCAAGAGTAAAGGCCGCTGTTACCCCAAGATATATAGTTAGAAACGCAAGACCACTGCTGTCGGCAAGACCAACACTGCCATAGAAAGTCCAGGACGTTGCATACACCCCGAGCGACAATGCATACACTGCCGGATGTTCTATTAGGCGCCTGGGGAAATAACCATTCTCACCGGCATAAGCAATTAAAAACAGCACGCCAAGATAAACCAGTGCCACGAGAAAAAGCAGCCACAGCTCAATCCCCATTTTGGTCGTTCTCATCGGGTGAAGTGCTGTGATCGTCACCGGTAAAATTGTCGAGAGCAACCAGCGCTATCAGGACCAGCCACAACACAAAGACGGTGTACCAGGGTAAATCGAGCTCTGCCCACCAGCGGGTGAAAGGAGAATGAAAGATAAATATAGCACCAAGCACCAGGAGTATGGCATGGCCTGTATAACGTAGCATTAGTACAGTGTACCGCAATACAACAGAGACGAATTTTCAGTCATTGCCATGCTTTACCACTTGTTGCCAGCGCCCAATTGATTCAGGATTTACTCCGGCCAGATTGATTACAGATTAATTCGTTCCGAGTAAACGAACAAAAGATAATCTGTGCGTATAATTCAATGAGTCTGATCAGAACCCCTGAAATGCGAGAAACCCTCTCAAACAAATCATATACTGACAGAATCCCTATTTTATCAATAGCACAATCGCAATGAAACCACAGCCGTTCCATATTCAGACATTTAACAACGGCTCGCTTAGCGCAATGGCAATGCCAGATGCCACCGCACTGGAATCCGACCTGCTGGCACTTAAGAATGTCGGCATCGACAAAATACTGAGTCTGCTGGAAGAGGCAGAATCGCAACAACTCGGGCTGCACAATCAGCAATCACTGACTGAAAATGCCGGTATGGAATTTCAGCGCTTTCCGATACCCGACTATGGCGTGCCCGACTTTCTCGACCTGCAAGTACTGATCACACAAATACGCAGAGATCTGGAACTGGGTAAGCATCTGCTCGTGCACTGCCGAGGTGGTGTCGGCAGAACCGGTTTAATCTGCTGCTGTGTGTTGGTTACAACCGGGCTTAATGTGCCAGATGCGATCAGTATTGTGACCACAAAACGCAGCGAACAGGTACCCGAGACACCTGAGCAAATTGATATGATAATTCGCTATGCTGCACGAAACCGATCCGCCTGATCAAATTCAGCACATCACAAAACCGCAGAGACCTCCGGATGCAATGCACTGTTATTCTGGTAAGACCCAAGTATCCGAGAAACATCGGTATGGTGTCACGGGCCATGAGCAATTTTGGTCATGAGCGACTGGTGTTAATTGAACCGCGATGCGAACTTGACCGTACAGCCAACAAGGGAGCGGCCCAGGGTCAGCAACCACTTCGCGATTGCATCACTTACCCGTCGTGGGAAGAATATGCAGAAGCAGAACCCGACGGACCGCGCATTGCATACAGCCGCAGAGATGGTCGTCGCAGACCTGTGTATAACATAGAAGAGCTTACAGACTGGCAGCCACTAAGCGATGGACGCCCAATATCACTGATATTCGGCACCGAAGATCACGGACTGTCACGCGACGATCTCAAGTGGGCACACAGAACATGTACTTTGGATATACCGGGCCCTTTAAAAAGCATGAATCTGTCTCATGCTGTGCTGCTGGCACTGTCCCAGCTACCGAAGCTAACACCACAACCGACACCAGACCCCGAACCAGTGCAAACCCCAGATGATCATCTGGAGCGATGGCTGACCGCACTAAACTTTGATCTCTCAAGTAAAAACTGGAACGCATTCTATTCAATGCGCCAGATGCTGATGAAAGCTAATCTAACGCGAAGAGAAATGGATTTGTTTAACACGGTGATAGAGCAAACACTACGCAGAATCAACCAAGCCCAAAACAATAAACTGGAATAACAAACCAGTAAAACACCCCACTGTTGCAGTGGATACCCTGTTAAAGTCGCTGGCCGGTTTGGTAATTAAACAAATGACAAATCGCCGCAGGGACAGATGCACGCACAACCTCACCAATTTCAGTACGATAATCTTTTGCAGCTTTTATGGCTACCAACGCACCCCCGGCGCGCATGGTCACCATAGTTGCCTCACCCAATAACTCCATTGAATAGGCGGGCGCTGCTGCCTGCCCTCCTTCACTAACCATTTGTGCGTCTTCTGCACGGAATCCAAGTGTTACATCACCACTATAATCTGTACGCAGCCCGTCAATTGTAATATTTTTACTGCGAAAAACCCCCTGATGCAAATCACCATTTATAAGATTCATTGATGGTGACCCGATGAAACCAGCCACAAAAGTGTTTATTGGCCTCTCATAAATAGCAGTCGGTGTATCAACCTGCTGTATGATTCCCTGATTCATAACCACCACACGATCAGCCAGTGTCATCGCTTCAACCTGATCGTGCGTGACATAAATAGTGGTGGTCTTTAAGGAATGCTGCAGATTTTTTATCTGAGCACGGGTGGATACCCGTAGCTTGGCATCGAGGTTAGAAAGTGGCTCGTCCATCAAAAACACAGTGGGCTCTCTGACAATGGCACGAGCAAGCGCCACCCGTTGCCTTTGGCCACCAGACAACTCTGCGGGTTTACGATGCAAAAATTCTGTCAGCTCAACCATTTCAGCCGCAACCGTGACACGCTTGTTGTGCGTTTTTGTATCAATTTTTCTGACCTTGAGCGGGAAACGAATGTTTTCATAGACCGTCATATTCGGATACAGACCATAGCTCTGAAACACCATGGCTACATCGCGATCTTTCGGCTCCAGCTTGTTGACCAGTCGATCCCCTATATAGATCTTTCCCTCTGTGACATCCTCAAGTCCGGCCACCATGCGCATGGTAGTTGTCTTGCCACAGCCTGACGGGCCAAGCAGAACTAAAAACTCCTGATCAGCTATATCGAGGCTAAAAGAATCGACACCAACAAAGCTGCCCCAGCGTTTTGATACATTTTCGAGTCTGATTTCAGCCATAGGAGAGCTAACCTTTCACCGCACCTGCGGTCAGACCGCTGACAATTTGCCGCTGGAAGAACAACACCAGAATAAACAAAGGCGCTGTTGCAGACACTACCGCGGCCACCGCAAACATCACATTGCCCTGCACCTGTGTATTGCCGAGGAAGCTGCCGATTTTTGGCACCATTGTCTGATTGTCCTGACTGAGAAGCATCGAAGTAATGGCAAAATCATTGTAGGCAAGCAGGAAGCTAAACAACCCGGTGGTAATAACACCCGGCCACATCACCGGAATTATCACATGCCGAAAGGCCTGAAATCGCGTACAGCCATCTACCAGTGCACTTTCATCAAGATCTTTCGGGATACTTAAAAAAAACGAATGTAACATCCATAGCGTAAACGGTTGATTAATCGCTACCAGTACAACAATGGTGGTTGGCAAAATACCCCACACATTTAATTCAAAGAACGGCAGAAGATAACCAGATACCAGCGTCATGTGCGGCATTGCCCTGAATACCAGTGCCGCAATAAGAATCCAGAAAGTGTAGCGAAAAGCAGAACGCGACAGTGCATAGCCCCCGAGTGTACCGAGCGTCAGGGAAATAATTACCACAAAAAATGTCACGACCATTGTGTTGATTGCCGCACGCCAGAACTCTTCCTCGATCCATGCACCATGGTAGCCTGCGCCTGTGAAAGCCGATCCGGTCCGCTCTGTTGTGCGTTCGCCCGATAACGCAAAAAACCAGTCAACCTTGGAGAAAAAATCTGCCTCAACTTTAAAAGAGCCCCACAGAGTCCAGACAAACGGAAACGCCGCAAGGATAATCCAGATAACGACAAACGCACCCAACAGCAGACGCAGCATTGGGTTAACTCTGGTTTGCGCCACCTGCTCCATCAACGCACTACCTTGTATTGTCGCCAGGTGCGAAACAACACCGGCGTCAGCAAAATGCAAACACCAACTATCGTCAGCATTGAAGTTGCAGCGGCGGATCCAAATAACTGCTGCTGTCCAAAAAGGTCGTTAAATATAATCCATGACAAAGAGGTGGCACTGGCCGATGCATTAAAGCCGACAATGGGTTCGAACACTCTAAAGTTATCCATTAACTGGATCAGCGCGACAAATGTGACCAGCGGTGTCAGGTGCGGCAGCACGACATAACGAATTCGTTCCCAGCGGCTTGCACCATCGATCATCGCCGACTCAAGCGTGTCCTGGGGTACCGTTTGCAGCCCTGCGTAAAAAACCACAAAAGCAAACGGTGCAGAATGCCAGATGCCGTATACGATTAACATAATCCATGTCAGTATCGGTGAGGCTTTTAAAGAGAGGTCAGGATCCTGAAAAAGATGCTGAATCGCTGACCCAAGAACACCATTGGCATCGACCATCCAGAACAGCACCAGTGATCCGATCAGTGGTGTGACAATCATTGGCAACAGCGACACGAAAATTACCGAGCCCCGCAAAATACGTGGTATAGAATTCACAGCAACTGCAATACAAAAGCCGAGCACTATTACCAGTGGCGTGACAACAAACGTATAGACAAGCGTAAACGACAACGCTTTGTAAAAAGGCAGATTATACAGACCACGCATGAAGGAAAAAAAACCTTCACTCTTGCGCCACAGAACTGCAACCTCACTTGAGGCCAGATGATTGCGGTTCAGGTAAGTCCCAAAACCGATAAATTGTCCTAACGGCTCAGCTGAGCGCAATTCAGCAGTGGCATCAACGTCTACTCTGAGTTCTGTGGTGCAGTTGAACGGCCCGCAGGTCTCCGTCTCTACCATTACTTTGGGATGCTCAATATGTACAGACTGAATGATCACAGAGACAATAGGCAAAGCTATAAAAAGCAGCATTGCCAGTGCGGACGGTAGAATGAACCAGAAAAATGCCCTGTGCGGCATAGCAGGTCTCTGTTAATAAATAGGCAGGTAAAATGAAAGACAGGCAAAAAAAACGACAGGGGTGAAACTCCCCGTCGTTATGTTACAACCATATTCCGGATAGTAAACCGCTTTATTGCGACTAAAGTTGTAGCTTCAGTTCACAGATGCTATCAATCGGTAATACCCGCTCTTGTCTACTTCAAAAAGCCGGCTTCTTTGGCAGCTGCGTTGTAAGCCGCTTCGATATCTGCCAGTGCAGTTGCTGCATCTTCACTGCCTTGCAGAAATTCCACAATTTCTGCACCTGCTGCGGTATGCAATGCGCCCATGTAAGGCACCATCGGGTAAGGTTTAGCGCCTGATTTTGCCGATGCAGCAACACCTACTGCCGCTTCACCAGGTTTGTAGCCGTCAACCAGCCAGACAGCTTCATCTGCATGGGCGTTAGCCATTTCTGTGGTGATGCCGTTCATCATCGCGACAAAAGTGGCCTCTGCATCTTCATCACTGGTGTTGGAGGCAATTGCAAAGCCGTCCCACCACAGAGTTGTTGCCGGCACATCACTCATCATTGGTGCACTGGCGAAGCTGGTGGCTTCTGTCACCTCTGCACTCGAACCTTCGTCATCAAGAACTGCGGCGGCACGCGAACCCCAAAGGTTAGAAAGTGCCGCGTTACCAGCCTCCCATTCAGCCTGAACTGCGTTTGAGTCGAACGTTAAGTAATCGGGATTCATATACTCAGTCAGAGATTTCAACATCTCGAGAGTTTCAATACCGTGATCGTTGTTGATATCGAGCTCCGCGGAACCTGCTTTGAAAAAATCTGCACCAGTACCCATGTACATATTCACGAACTCTTCACCCAGGTTCCAGCCCGATTGAAAAGTGCCTATATAAGGGTATTCCATCAGACCTTTGTCTTTAATCGCTTTGGAGGCGGCAAGGACTTCTTCGTAAGTTTCGGGAACATCAACACCTGCAGCTTCAAGTACATCAGATCGGTAAAACAAATGCTGTGCGTTGGCCATAAACGCCACCGCCATTACTTTGCCATCGACAGTGATCAACTGGTTTTTGGCAAGTGAACTTCCATGTTTTTCTACCAGATCATCAATCGGGCGTACCAGACCGTCGTTCATCAGAGTAACCAGTGTACTGTTGGCAACTACTACGGACGTATACTCGGAAGGATTGCTGGTCAGGGCCGCTACCATGATGTCTTTATGATCTTTGGTGTGGTTTTTAGAAAAAGTGACACCGTCTCCGCCACAGGCTTCAGCACCATCGACTACTGCATGAAGTGCCGGGAAATCATTGGCAAGAATGCTGACAGTGCCCTGTTCAATACCACATTTCGAGTCAGCGTGCGCTGTGCCTATGCTCGCCCCTGCGCTTGCCAGTAGTAGTGCTCCTGCCAACAGGGATTTTTTGAATACGGTCATTTAAATTGGCTCCTTGTGATTACAGAATCAGCGAATAGCGCTGGACTCTTTGATAATGGCCGACATAGACAACGTATGCAATACAATAACCGCGTCAATTTCGGGTAATTATCGACCGAAATACAACGCCTTTTTCAAGATGCGACACAAACCATAGTCTGTGAACATCCGGCGGCTCACCACCGGCTTGCGACACACATGGCAGCGTGGCACCATTTCGCCAGTTTCGACGCCAGCTTCCTTCCACCCCGAGCCCTTTAAATTGACCCAAACATCAGGAATTACTTCGTCAAACACAGTTATTAGCCTCTCAAACATTCACAAAAGCTATGGTGATCTGGAGGTTCTGAAAGGCATATCACTAACTGCTAACAGAGGTGAAGTTACCGCGCTGATCGGTTCTTCGGGCTCAGGCAAAAGCACATTACTCAGGTGCGCCAATCTGTTGGAGATTCCGCTCAGCGGAGACATAGATTTTCTCGGTGAACGGGTAAAGTGGAAGAGCACTCGCAACGGCAGAGTTCCGGCTGAGCAAAGTCAGGTACAGCGCATGCGAACCAATCTCTCGATGGTGTTTCAGCAATTCAATTTATGGGCGCATATGACCGTGCTGCAAAATGTCACTGAAGCACCGATAAGTGTGCTTGGCAAAAAAAGACCGGAAGCCGAAAAGCTTGCTTTGGCCCTGCTCGACAAAGTAGGCATTGCAGACAAAGCCAATCAATTTCCCGCACAGCTGTCAGGTGGACAACAACAGCGTGCAGCTATTGCACGAGCACTTGCGATGGAACCTGCCGCCATGCTGTTCGATGAACCTACGAGCGCACTCGACCCGGAGCTCGAAGCAGAAGTTATACAGGTAATAAAGCAGCTCGCACAGGAAGGCAGTACAATGATTATCGTAACCCACGATATGAAACTCGCTTACGAAGTATCGAATCAGGTGATCTTTCTGCACAACGGCAGCATTGTTGAACAAGGTGCACCTGAAGAAGTGCTGGTCAATACCAGGTCGGATCGGCTCAGGACTTTTCTCCAGGCAACCGGATCAATAGGCCATTAAAACAGGTTCCCTTTGAATCCTTAGTCAACTAGTGTCTTGCTTGCCTGCGTTCTGTCTGCACGGTTTCCGATTGACAGAATTACACTGGCGTATCAAGCAACCTCAGTAAGCTTTGCGATTCATACTTTCGATTAGTAATTCGTTATGGGGAATAATCAGACTAAATTCTGAACCGACGCCAGTTATCGAATTAACTTTTAGCTCAACACCCAACAAAGTGGATATACGTCTTACAATTGACAATCCGAGACCGACACCTTTGTTGCGGTTAGTAATCGGATTTTGCAGCTGAACAAAATCATTAAATATACGGTCTCTGTCGGCCTCTGAAAACCCGCATCCAGTATCGGTCACTCGAACTACTATCTGATTTTTCTGCTGCTCAAGGCTTATCTGAACCGTACCCCGGGTGGTAAATTTTATCGCGTTTGAAATCAGATTACCGATCAATCGGCCAAGCAATACCGGATCAGAGTTGACTGTGACACGATCTCCGGTCACACAAACCTGCACCTGGTTTTCCCGAGCCGAAATTCTTTCAGCCTGAGCCAGCAGTTCACACAGTTTATACAGATCAAAACGTTCGCTCTGTACCGTCACACCGCCGGCATCATAACGCGATAAATCCAGCATTCCCTCGAATTGTTGCTTAAGAATATCTGCTGTACTTTCAATACCACGCACTAACGCATGTTGTTTTTCATCAGCATTCAGGATCTCTTTAAGATTACCTATGAAAAGCGACATGGCGTGGAGCGGCTGACTTAAGTCGTGACTGGCAGCGGCCAGAAATCGATTTTTGCTGATGTTGCCATCAATTGCTTCTCTTAAAGCAGCTTCCTTCTCAGCGTGGCTTTGTAAAAATAGCTTGCTCTGGTTTTTTATTTCAATCTCGGAACTTACCACCCCGACAATAAGCTCCTGAGCTCGACCACCATATACCAGTAACAAAAAAATAAACGCTAAAACCAACGTAGCTGACACAAGGTACACTACTTCACCGGATACCGAAAAATACAACACGGCCTGACCCAGATTCAGGGAAACCACCAGTGACTGGATTCTATGTTGCGCTACAGTTTTAAGGCTCACGCCAATCGCACACAGCATGCAGAGCAGCATAATGATGATTGCGATCTCTTTGTTCTGGGATAGACTAAACAACCAGATACTTGCGCCAACAAGAGTAGGAATAGCGAGACCAGTAAAAAGCAGATCAGCTTCATTCTGCATAAGTTTCTGCGGGCTGGCCGTCAATAGCGTACTTCTTACCTTTCTTGCTATTGAATGACGCCACACAGCGAGTATAGCGATTGCAAGGCCCCAAATAATGAGCAGGGTGTTGTCGGTTCGGTTCCACAATGAACCTGCTGCTATCAAGCCAATAATCAGCACAATGCCCGCGGATAGCACACTTTCCCGTGTGCGGATTTCCTGAGATCGTCTGGTTGTCTCCAGCAACACTTCATCTCGCTCAAGCGAGGCAGCGTCAGCACCAACGATATAATTTACCAATGTCATGCGTCGTTCTACTTAGGAGAATTAACCCATTCACAGCACTCTCCACAACGACGACCAAAGCTCAGTCGCAAACAACATTTGCCAGTTTCCGAAAAGCTTGCGGAACTGTCGCGATACAATCAGACGAGTACACCT